>RFOM01000032.1 GCA_009926615.1 Pseudomonadota bacterium | reverse complement strand
ACTCATGTGGTTGAAGGCAAAGATGCACAGAGTTTTTCGAAAAAGGTCGCCGAAGTTGTCAGCGAGCAGCTGAAGGCCGGCCCCAATGCAGCCCGCCGCGCACACAGGCCACAACGGTTGCCGGAAAACTTGCGATGCGGAAAAACAGCGACCCCAAAAGACGCGCATCTCGAAGGCTTTGCGGTTCGCCCGCCTCGGCCTGCGCCCGCATGTAATTGAGGTCGGCACCCGCGCAAAAATGATTTCCGGTTCCTTCCAGAACAAGAACACGCATGAGCTTTTCATCGCGCACGGCCGCCAGCTCGGCAACCACGTCGCCGAGTTCGGCGATCATGTCGGCGTTGAATGCATTGCGGACATCGGGCCGGTTCAGAATCACCCGAACCACACCGTGTCCGGCATGACGCACGAGAAGCGTTTTGCCGTTGTAGTCGACACTCAAATCAGGAACATTTGCACGGCTCATGATTCAATTTCCTTTTGCGGATGCATGCATAATTTCAGTGTCGGGGGCCTGATGTTCCGCATCGACGGTCGAAAGCAGGCCGGCAGGAATATCCATTTCACACCGCAACAATGCCTGACTCAGAGTTTTGCCCTGAGCATCAATGCACAGGCTCATTGTGCCGCCGCCGTCGAGGGTTTCTTCGAGAAGAAAATTCAGCGACCACAAATTCGGCACGCGGTGGCACGACACATGGCCTTTGCACAGCGAGGTAAACCATGTCTTGACCAGCTCGGCCGTGACGTTGTCGCGGATCCATGCGTAGCACTCGGGTGAGCGGGCAATCAGACCGATGTTCGCTGTGTCGCCTTTGTCACCGCTGCGCGCATGCGCAATCGCCCACAAAGGCAAACGGCGGGTCGGATCTTTTTTGTACTTGTTCCATTCGAATGTATCTGCGGGCGGTACGTTAATTTCTGACGTACCGCCGGTTTTGGGCCATGCAAGTTCGGCTGACTGATAAAGTTGTTTTGCTGCGGGCTGATCGCGCTTCACTTCGCCGACCCACACGCGCGCAAGCGCAACCTCTTGCGGAATCAGCGCGGGCCAGTAGCTGACAACATCGCTGATCACCGGTGCGCCGCCCGTCACGGCAACTCCGGACGGTCCGCTGAGAATAAGGCTCGGAAGAATTTTTCTGAAAATTTGCAATGCCGCCTTTTCTTGGGACAGCGCGCCGAAACGGACAAGCACTTCTTTGGCGGCAACCTGCGGCGACAAAGAGCGGTGAGTCGAATCATCGCCAATGTATTCGGTCATGGTTTTACGACAGGGCGGCAACCCTGCCTTGGCCAGTTCTGCGGACAATTTTTGCCACATTATTTTGGAAAACACTTCAGCCTTGGCGCGTGCATCCGGCCCCGAGACAATAAGGGTTCCGTTGGCTTTGAAGCCGTCGGCGTATGCAACACTGACCTTCAGCAAATCGGTCGGCGGACGGCCTTTGACACCAAACACCCTCACCCGATCGGGACCGTCGGAAGCCAGTTGAATCGTCGAAAAGTCGGCAATCACGTCCGGTGTAATGTAACTTTGCGGATGACCCATTTCATAAAGAAGCTGTTCGCGAACCGTCTGCACCGACACAAGTCCGCCGGAGCCCTGATGCTTCGTGACAACAAACGAGCCGTCGGCTGAGCACTCGAGAATCGGAAAACCGATATCCTCAAAGCTCTTCACCTTGCGCCAGTCGGTAAAATTGCCGCCTGTCGCCTGCGCGCCGCATTCAATAATATGACCCGCAACAATACCGTGGGCGAGTTTGTCGTAATCGGCAGCCGACCAGCCGAATTCGTGAATCATTGCCGCAAGGGTAATGCCCGTGTCGGTGACGCGGCCGCAAATGATGATGTCGGGATTCTGCTTGAGAGCATCGACCACCGGCATTGCACCAAAATACACGTTGGCACTCAACACTCGATCCAGCACGCCGTCGAATGCTTCGCCGGTCTCCATATTTTTCATTGCGCAGTTTGGCTTTTTCACGATGTCGGACAAGCGCGAAGCAATGTCGTCGCCTTCAACCAGCGCAACGCGAAGATCAACACCTGACTTGCGTGCAAGTTCAAACAAAGCTTCGGCACACGCGCGCGGATTTACGCCGCCGGCATTGGTGATAATTTTGATCCCGCGCTCTTTGCAGGTTTTCAGCAGCGGTGCGAGCTGACTGATAAAATCGCCGGCGTAGCCCAGATTCGGATCTTTTTGCTTCTGCTTCTGCAGAATACTCATGGTGATTTCAGCAAGAAAGTCGATCGACACATAATCGATCGGCAACGGTCCGGTCACCTGCCGACGCAATGCGAACGGATCGTCTCCCCAGTAGCCTCCGGCATTGGCAATCCGCAGAATCTTTTTATTGTCTGAAGCCGTCATTCGAAGGTCCTTTCACATCCGGAAGACGCCAACCTGAGTTGGCTCGATGGGAGAGTGGAGAGTTGCCGCAAGGCTTGCGGCCAGAATATTTCGGGTATTTCTCATATCAATGACACCGTCGTCCCACATCCGTGCCGAGGCATAAAACGGGTGCCCTTCCCGCTCGTATTTTGCACGAATCGGATGAGCGATTTCTTCAGCATGTTCGGGTGTGAGGGTTTTGCCTTCGCGGGCCAGCTGATCGCGTTTGACGGTCACCATCACCTGCGCCGCCTGTTCTCCGCCCATCACGCTGATGCGCGAGCTCGGCCACGTCCACAAAAACCTCGGGCTGTAGGCGCGACCGCACATACCGTAGTTTCCTGCCCCAAAGCTGCCGCCCATCAGAAGCGAAATTTTAGGGACACGCGCAGTGGCCACAGCGTGAACCATTTTGGCTCCGTCTTTGGCAATTCCGCCGCGCTCGTAGTTGGCACCGACCATAAATCCGGTGATGTTCTGCAGGAACAGCAGCGGAACCGATTCCTTGCTGCAAAGCTCAATAAAGTGCGCAGCCTTAAGTGCGCTTTCGGCAAAAAGAACACCGTTGTTGGCAATTATCCCGCACGGCATACCTTCGATATGCGCAAAACCGGTCACAAGTGTGGTGGCGTATCTTTGCTTGAATTCAAACAGACGGCTTCCGTCCACGACCCGCGCGATCACTTCGCGGATATCCACCTGCCGGCGCAAATCGCGCGGCCATACACCCAAAATTTCATCGGGATCGTAACGCGGAGCTTCAGGTGTTTGCAGTTTTACATTCGCAGCCGACCGCGGACCGAGATTGGCAACAACATCGCGAAGAATGGCAATGGCATGCTCATCGTTGTGCGCAAAATGATCGGCCACACCGCTCATCTCGGTGTGCACACGCGCTCCGCCCAAGTCTTCCGCACTCACATCCTCGCCGGTTGCAGCCTTCACGAGCGGAGGACCGCCCAAAAAGATGGTGCCCGTGCCATTGACGATGATCGTCTGATCCGACATTGCCGGAACATAAGCACCACCGGCCGTGCACGAACCCATCACGCAGGCAATTTGCGGAATGCCAAGGGCGCTCATGTTGGCCTGATTGAAGAAAATGCGGCCGAAGTGCTCTTTGTCGGGAAAAACTTCCGACTGCATCGGCAAAAACGCGCCGCCGCTGTCAACCAGATAAAGACACGGAAGACGGTTTTCGAGCGCGACTTCCTGCGCACGCAGGTGCTTTTTGACCGTCATCGGATAGTACGTTCCGCCCTTTACGGTCGCGTCGTTGGCGACAATCATGCAGGTCACACCGCTCACGCGACCAATGCCGGCCACAACCCCTGCCGCAGGAACGTTGTCGTCATAAACACCGTCGGCCGCATAGGGAGCAATTTCCAAAAACGGCGTGCCGCTGTCGAGCAACAACGCAATGCGGTCGCGGACAAACAATTTTTTCTGTTCAGCATGCCGTGCCCGCGCCTTTTCGCCTCCGCCGGAGCGTATCTGGGCCAGCTTGGCCGCAAGGTCGTTGTTCAGTTGCTCGTGAAATGTGTAATTCGCGCGGAACTCATCAGAACGCGTATCGGCATGACTGCGGATGAGGGTCACGGACTGGTCTCCTTGCGTAGGTGCCCGCCGCCGGACGGAACCTAAAGGTTCAAAAGAGAAACTTACGAAAATAGGTGTCTTAGCTGTTTCGATACATTTAGACAAATACAGGGACGATTTGCCCCTCATTGTACACAAACCCTCACTATTTCATAGCGTTAAACAAGCTGAAACGTCGGGAGAACGAGAATTGGCAGGGCTGACGGCTGCCAATCGTCCCTGCTATTATGGAGCGCATCATGCAGTTCTTACCCAACGGCTGTTTTCGGGTTTTGCTAAAATACCCAATGAAACGAGTCCCGCCTCAAGTGCGGCCCAAAAAATAAAGGTGTTTTAAATGTTGCAGTTCAACCCGCTCAGCGCCCTGTTCTTTGCCAGCCTGCTCTCGGTCTCCTGTGTCAAACGCAATTATAACTCTTCGACAGTCAGCAAAACAGGAAACATCGAGGCTGCGGAACGGGATCCGGTAACCGGCCTTTACAACGTTATCTGCAAAGACGGAACAACCGAAAAAGCAGTCAGCAAAGAACGCCTTGATGCCGGTGACTGCTGCAACGCAAAGTCGGACACGGCGAAAGCCGCACTTGATCCTATGGCCTATAATGCGTTTTTGCTCTGGCGTGATGCTGACAAAAAGACCGACGGAGCCAAGACCGCGCCAATCCTCGAACTGCCCTCGGGATACGATGTCCGATCGGGTAAAATTGAACCCGACGACGTGTTCTACGTTTCGCGGGACGCTTACTGGAAAGACATCCATTCGCAGGTGTGGATCGGAGAAGAAACCGAAGGAGCCAAGGTCGACAAGGACCTCCTCAGCTATACGGCCAAAGACGGGCGGCAACTCAATCTGAAGTTTTCGTCCCTCAGTGAAAAACCCATGTCTCATTTTGAAGCCGTCCAATATTGCGCGGCTCAAACTCCGAAAATGCGCCTGCCGACGATCAGGGAACTTTTCGATTTTTGCGTCAAGGGCTTTGAAAGAGAAAAATTCGGCCGGTATCTGAAGAGCCGTTGCGGACCCGACCAGCTGTGGTCAGCATCCATCTTTTCGGGATACCGCGACCTTGTGTGGAGCTTTAACGGCAGGTCCAACACAATTTACGACTACAACAGAAGCATACAGCACTTCGTGCGGTGCACGGGACAGTGAGCTGAACTTCGCGCTTAATTTGGACTCAAATTTTCCACCGAAACCTTGTCATTTTTGATAACAATAATTTCGCCGCCCTTAAGATTCTCCGGCAGCGTGTAGAATTTCGAATCCTGACCCGCGGACGTCGCCTGACCCAAAATACAGACCATACCGGTGGAAGGCGTTACGCGAAGTTCCGGAATCTTTTCACCCTGTCCGACAGACACTTTGGATAGAGGATTTCCGCCGCGGCAATCGCCAATTCCCTTGTCTACCGAAGCAAAAATCATCGGCTGTTTGACCTGAGTGCTCTCGACACGGACGACGACCGTAAACTTCGAACCGGCAGGATCCGGAACCTGTTCCGATTTCTTTATTACAGACAATTCATCATTTTTTATGACGACACTGTCTCCGCCCGCAAGACCTTCGGGAAGATCATAGTGCATTGAATCCTGTCCGGTCGGTGTCGCCTGTCCCAGAATGCAAACAGATTTTGTGGAGACAGCAACGCGGAGATCCGGAATTTTTTGACCTTGTCCGACAGATGTTTTGAAACGCGGCGTTCCGCCGTGACAATCACCCTCTCCGCGATCCACGGATGCAAAAATCATCGGCTGCCTTACCGAAGTGCTCTCAACCCGAATCAGAATCATCTCTTCAGAGTGGTCGGCGCTTCCAATCCCTTTGGGGTTCGATTGATAATCACCCTGCCCGCAAGCTTGAGTCAAAGTTGAAAAGAGGAGTGCCGAAAAAAGAAACTTATTCATTGTTTACCCCTTGAATCAGGTTGCGGTCATCTCGATCGGATACCGTAGAACTCCGGCAGCGAGCCCGACTGCCGTGTATGGGGCATATCCGGCTTTGTCATCGAAATCGAGAGAAAAATGCAGCACCGGCAAGCGCTTAAAAAAGCGCAATTAAAGAACCGTATTTATTAAAAAATTCTCACATTTCTTTAGGAAACGATAAGATTTTCCGATAAACAATTGTGTTAGGAACGGAGGAACCATCAGTGAACCAACGCTACGTGCTTTTTGCCGGCGCACTTCTTTTAACATCCTGCGGCACAGATCTTCCGGTTCAGCGCAGCGGTCTTGGAAGCGGTTGCGTTGGAAAATCAAATAGCAGTCCGGTCTGCCAAGCCGGCATACTGAGTCAGCAAAATCAGGACCTGCCGCCGGAAGAAACCGTCGGCGGACCCGCGAGACCTAAGTTCGGCGCTCAGCTGCCACCGGCGTCCGAGGAAGTCGTGCGCCGTCCGTCCCAGCCCGAGAGCGTTCCCGAAGTCGAAACTCCAAGCAGCAGGCCAAGTCCGTCGGGCGGCTTATTTGGGGAAGGACTCACCAAGACTGTCGAAAATATTTTTGGTCGAATTTTTAACAGCGACTCAGGCGGCGGTTCTGCCGGCAGGAGCTCAGGCGACGAAAATCCGGCTCCGGTAAATCCGAGTCCGCGCACGCCGGCTACAAGCCCGAGTTCACCGGTTACGAGCCCTGCAAGTCCAAGTACTCCTGTCGTGAGCCCGAGCGTTCCCGTTCAAATGCCGGTCTCGATTACGGTCACAAACAGGCACACGAGTCTGAGTTACCTCAAGGCCAACTCAACTGTTGACGTAACAGCTGCGTTGGCAGCCGGAAGAACTCCTGCAACTCAATATTGCAGCATCAGCCCGTCGGCGTCTTTCACCGTCAGGTGCATCGAAGGTATCTCAAATTCTTCATATTTTAAGGTCACCGGCCCTTCCGTCGCAGGATGCCCGAGCACCGGCTGGCTCTATAAAAGCCATTTTACAATCACTTCGGGCGCGTCTTCAGGAAGTTGCCCTTAATAAAGGCACGGCTGCTCATTATTTCTGAATCAGATCTTTCATTTCACGAACCGCGCGCTCGAGTCCGACAAGAACCGCGCGCGCGACAATGCTGTGACCGATATTCAAATCCTGCATGTGAGGAACTCTCGCCACGGGAATCACATTGCGGAAATTCAAACCGTGCCCCGCGTGAACCGCAAGGCCTTTGCCATGCCCGTATGCCGTGGCCGCAGTGATGCGGGTCAACTCACGGGACTGCTCCGTTCCGGTCAGTTCGCTGTATCTGCCGGTGTGAAATTCGACCATTTGAGCGTTCGTCCTCAGAGTTGCGTCAACAGCGGCTTCATCGGGTTCAATAAAAAGGCTGCAGGGAATTCCTGCGCTCTGCAAATGACGAACAGCATCTGTCAGCGGTGCGATTTGCCCCGCAACTTCAAGTCCGCCCTCGGTCGTGCGTTCTTCACGCTTCTCGGGAACAAGCGTCACCATGTCAGGCTTGATTTCGAGAGCGAAGCGCACCATTTCGTGCGTACAGGCCATTTCAAGGTTCAGCGGAACCTGCAGAACGCTGCGGAGCAGGCGAACATCTCTGTCGATAATGTGGCGTCTGTCTTCGCGCAGATGAACGGTAATCTGATCGGCGCCGCCGAGCTGTGCCAGCACTGCAGCCTCAACAGGATCGGGATACTGCGTGCCGCGTGCCTGACGGATGGTTGCCACGTGATCGATATTCACTCCGAGATTTGCCATTTTTCACTCCGTATTTGTCATCAAAGCCAGCCCATCAGCCGGTAACCCAATAGCCCCGCATACTCATTCAATACCCGCACGGTCCGGTCGCCATTGCGGAAATTCAGAAACCCTTCACTCGTATGGTCGACCGAAGGCGAAGGTACCGGACACACATTCATCCCCTGTGCCCTGAATGATGCAAACGCTCTCGGCATATGCAGCCAACTTGTGACAAGCGCAACTGTTTGCCCCTGTTCACCCAACACCCCTGCCACTCCGGTTGCGTTGTCGTGCGTGTTCAGTGATTTGTCTTCGACAACGATGTTGCTTTCCGGAATATCCCGCCGCCACGCAATAAAAGCCTCTTTCATCAGGGCTGATTCGGGAATCTGCGAGCCCTGAAGCGTGGGCCCCGCACTCAGAATGACTTTCAGTTTTGCGCGTTTTTCAGGGGGCAGAACACTCATCCAGCGGGTCGCATGCCGAACCCGTGACTGACTCGAAATTGCAAGGTCTTCGGGTCCGGCAAGACCTCCGCCCAAAACCACCAGAGCGGCAAAATCTTTGCGGCACGCCTCCTGTGTCAGACGGGTCGTTTTTTCGAGAATCGGCATTGCCCAAAACTCAGGCATTCCACGAACAGAGGTTAAACCCATCAACAAAAAAGGCACTGCCAGAATCAATTTTGTCCGACGCGAAAGGTCGCGCCCGAACCACACCAGCAGAACCACTCCGAGTAAAGCCAGAGCCCCGAGATCAAAAGAAAAATCTTTAACGAAGCGGACCCCTTGCAGGGGCCACGACGAGGTTTGCGTAAGCTGGTCGGGAACAGGGCTCGCCATTTACGGCCTCCTGAGTTAGTGTGCCTGCCATAACAAGACATTGCGTATAGGAAACTGGACGACGACCTATGAAGCTCAAATCCATTACGATGCATGGCTTCAAAAGCTTTGCCGATCGAGTGACCGTCCAGTACCACGACGGCATCACCGGTGTCATTGGCCCCAACGGTTCCGGAAAATCAAACATCATCGATGCGGTGCGTTGGGTGATGGGCGAGCAAACGGCTAAAAGTTTGCGTGCCGACGACCCCACAGACATAATCTTTGCCGGTTCGCAGAGCCGTAAACCGCTCAGCATGGCTGAAGTGACCCTGACCTTTACCAACACCGGCTCGCGCTGTCCGCCCGAATTTCTGCACTTGCCGGAAGTGTCTATCGGCCGCCGCATTTACCGCAGCGGCGAACGTGAATATTTTTTAAACAAAGAACCATGCCGCCTGAAAGATATCGTCGATTTTCTGCTGGCCATCGGTCTTGGCTCCAAGAGCTATGCGATTATCCAGCAGGACAAGCGCGACCGTATTATTCAGGCCTCGCCCGATGACCTGAGGGAAATTCTCGAAGAAACCGCCGGCATCAGCATTTTCAAAACCCGCCGCAAGGAAGCCGAAAAAAGACTTGAATCCACCGGCGAAAAGCTGCGGAACCTTGGCGAGATCGAAACAGAAATCACCAAGCAGGTCGAAAACCTCAGCGAACAGGTCGTCAAAGCACAGCGCAAACTTGAACTTCAGGCTGAGCTGCGTGAAAAAGAAATCACCGTTCTGTCAAACCGCATCGGGTTTTTCAGATCCAAAGCCAAAAAACTGCGCGACGAGATTGAAGCAAAAAACAAAGAAACTCAGACCCAAACGATGGAAGCGGCCCAGTGGGAAACTGAGGCCAACGAACTCAAAGCCGAGCAGCTCGACGTCACAACCCAAATTAAAGATCTTGAAAATGCCTTTGACGAAAAGCGTCTGGCACTCACAAAATTCCGCGAACGTCTGAGCCACATTGCCAACCGCAAAGCCGAACGCGTTCAGTTCAAAGCCAATTTTTCACAGGAAATTGCCTTTGAAAGAGAGAATCTGCTGCGCGAAGAAAACCGGCACACAGAAATGCTCTCGAGCCTTGAAAGTGCCGACGAAGAACTGCGCCGGCTCGACGGCGAAAGCGAAACTCTGCAAATGCAGCTTGAAGAGTGTGACGAGACACTTCAGGTCGAGCGCATCCGCGGCGAAGAACTGCGTTCGGAAATTCGTGCACTTGAAGAAGGCACAAAACTTCTCCGGTCGCGCAATGAAACTGCTCTCGCGGCCATTGAGAAAGCCAATCAGACTCTTTCCCGTGCAGAAGAACAATTGCGTGAATTTGCGCATCAGCGCGGTCTGCTGGCCGCCGACAGACGTTCCGTAGAACTGCAGCTGAACCAACTTTCCAGCGGCTTGGAGTCGGTTGCCGGCGAACGCGCGGCACTTGATGCAGAACTCAACATCATCAACGACAGTTTTGAGAACGCCAAAGCGCAGCGCGATGCAGCCAAAGAGCGGCTCCTTGAGGTCAGCACCCGCGCGAGCGGCCTGCAAAAAATGGTCGGCGGAACCGACGGCCTTTCAGACGGCGCCAAGCTTTTACGCGAAAAACTTTCGGGCTTTGTTCAGGGATTTGTCTTTGAAAAAGTCACCGTGCAGCGTGAAGACGAAGAGGCTCTTGAAAGATCGCTTGCCGATTTGCTGGAATCGGCACTGGTTCCGAGCGGAGACGTGCTGGTTGACCTGCTCGACAAGGTTGAAGAGTCGGGCGGAAGCCGCGTCGGAATTCTTTTGACCGAAGTTTTGAGCCCGCTCACTGCTGCGGAAAACGACGCAAAGAACAAAATTCTGGCCCATGCCGGCATCCGCTGCGTTGGAGATCGTCTCACCCGCTGCGAACTTCCTGTCCTCAAAACATTGTTCGATCGCATTTTTATTGCGCGCGATGAGTGGCTGCTCTTCAAAGCCTACAGACAAATTCCGTCCGAGCTGCGCGGACAATTCATGTTCATCACCGAGCGTGGAACGCTCGTCTCGGGCACCCGCGAAATTGCCTTCGGCGAATCTGCCGACGGAGTCGGACACGGTCTGCTTCAGCGCAAGCGTGAACTTCAGGAACTCGAAAGCGAGCGTGAAGCGGCACAATCGGCATTGGCGAATCTGGAAGGCGGGCTGTTTGAAAAAGACGACCGCCGCAAAAAGCTGCTTGCCCGTGTCACCGAAATTGATGCACAGCTCTCGCGCGAAAAGGTCGAAGTGCTGCGCCTGACCTCACAACTCGAAACCCTCGACCTGCAGCTGCGCCATTTGGACGAAAATGTATCCCGCGTAGAAGGCGGACGCAGCGAAACCCAGTCGGAGATCGACGAGTCACGCGGGCAGTACGCGCGCAACCAGTCCGAGATCGACCGGCTTGAAAACGAACGGGCGCAGTATCTGCGTGACCTTCAGGATTTCGATGCCGACCTGACCGACAAAAAAGAACGCCGCGATGAGGTGTTCAATGAAATCAACCGCCGCCGCACCCAGCGTGCAACGGTGGTCGAACGGCAGGCAAACTTCCGCAGGAACTACGAAGAAGCCAAATATCACCTGCAAAGGCTGCGCGACAAAGTGGATCGCGGAATCGCCCAGCTGAGCGAAATCGACGCGCAAATCACACAGGCAGGCGAAGAGCTGTCGGGATCCGAACGCGAAATTCAGCAGCTTGAAGCCGACACCGGCACCCTCGAAAACGAACTCAACGAAGCGCAGGGAAGCGAAGCCGAACTTTCCGAACGTCTGCGGGTGCTCGAATCGCGCCTCAAGAATCAGCGCGACCATGAATCTGCGCGGCAAAAGTTTGTTGCCGAGCGGCAGGTCGAACTGGGCCGTTTTGAGATGGTTCTTGAAACATCACTCAAAGATGCCAAGGAACGATTTAACCTTGAAGGGACCGACTTTCCTCCGGAAGCGGAAGACAACCCGCAGCAAAATTCCGAAATGGAAAAACGCATGCGCCAGATCAACAACGAACTGGCCGAACTGGGTGCGGTCAACGAGCGCGCGGTGGATGAATACCGCGAGGCCGAAGGCAGAAGACTTCTGCTCGTTCAGCAGAAGGCCGACATTGAACATTCAGTGCAGGAACTTTACACGGCCATTGCCGAGATCGAGGAAACAACCAAAACCCGCTTTGCGGCGATGTACGAGCAGGTCAACACCGAGTTTGTTAAAATCTTTCCGGTTCTGTTCCCCGGCGGTAACGCCAAGCTGCAGCTGCTCAAACCTGAAGACATGCTGACAACCGGTGTTGAAATCATGGTTCAACTTCCCGGCAAGCGGATGCAAAACATGAGCCTGTTCAGCGGCGGAGAAAAGGCGCTGACCGCGATTTCACTGATTTTCTCGCTGCTGAAAACAACTCCTGCGCCGTTCTGTTACCTTGACGAAGTGGATGCGCCTCTCGACGAAGCCAACGTCGGACGCTTCAATTCAGTTCTTGAAGCGCTGTCGGGCGAATTTCAGTTCGTGGTCATTACCCACAACCGCCGCACGATGGAAATTCTG
The DNA here is from genome assembly GCA_009926615.1 of Pseudomonadota bacterium. Taxonomy (GTDB): domain Bacteria; phylum Bdellovibrionota_B; class Oligoflexia; order Silvanigrellales; family Silvanigrellaceae; genus RFOM01. The sequence continues at coordinate 27,752 of RFOM01000032.1, read as the reverse complement.
GACACAATCTACGGAATTTCGATGGCCGAGCCTGGTGTATCGAGGCTCGTGGCCGTCGACCTGTCGGATGTGCCTGAGCATCTCCGCAAGAAGAAACAGGCGCTCCGCTCGGGTGCCACCGCCGCTCCTGCGGCTGCAACTCCCGCACCGGCAGAGGCCGGAACTTGAGTATGCGGATAGGCACAACCGTCAGCGAGCTCATTATTGAAGAAGAAATCAGAAAAAAAAGACAGGAGAACTCAAAAATACTCAACACCCTCAGAATTTTTGCGGTGGGCGTCTTTTTTCTGCTGCACCTGCTGATGGGATATTTTTTCGGATCGGCCAACTTCAGAGGCAAAGAGAGCTACTTTTTAGTTTATTTGATTCTTGCCGTCGGACTGGCATTTTGGAGTCACCGGAAAGAAAACAGTTACAACATCACAGAGTACTCAATTTCTCTGATCGACCTTCCCTTGATGTACCTGATTTTGAGTTCATGGATGCCCAATCTGGCCAACGCCTCCACGGCATATCTCGTCAGCCTTCATGGCCTTGCCTTCGGCATGTTCTTTATCAGCCTGAGCGGATTGTTTTTCAGCAAGACGGTGACTTTGCCGACAACCCTTGCCTCTCTGGCTGTGGTCATGAAGCTTTTTTCGGAGGCCGATACGCCGACCGACACGCGGGTGACTTCAATCATTATTTTAATTTTAAGCGGGATAACAACAATCAAAATTTCGGGTCAGGTCAAAAGCCTGATTGCCAATGCCGCGCAAAAACAATCTCTCAACGACAAACTCTCGCGCTACTTTGCACCCGAAGTGGCCAGCTTCATCCAGACACAGTCATCGTCGGACAATGAGGAACGGGCATTTGACGTTACGGTTCTCTTTACCGACATTCGCGACTTCACAAAAATGGCGTCCTCCATGTCGGGAGGCGAAACAATCAAAATGCTCAATGAAGTCCACGAACATCTGGTTTCATGTATTTTTTTGACCGGCGGAACACTGGACAAGTATTTGGGCGATGGAGTGATGGCCTACTTCGGTGCACCGATTGCGACTCAGGATCATGCCGACAAGGCACTTGAGTGTGCACAAATGATGCGCGGAGAAATTGGCAAACTGAACGGCAAACGCATCGCCCGCGGCGAAAAACCGATTGCACTGGGAATCGGTATTCATTCGGGACCTGCTGTGATTGGTGACATCGGTGCCGAGATTCGCCGTGAATTCACAATCATCGGCGACACGGTAAATACATCTTCACGGATTGAAAGCCTGACCAAGAAACACAACGTCGACCTGATTTTCACTTCCGAAACAAAAAAGCGGCTTGTTCAAAGCGTTCCCTGCCGGACTCTGGGATTCGACGAAATCCGCGGAACCGGTCGACAGCTCGAGACATTCACGCTTTGAAATTGTCCAGTTCTTGGACACCGTTGATTCCTTTTTTCGCCCTGATTCTGCCTGTTTCCTTAATTTTATCCGAGGCATGAGAATTGCTGTAATCCCCGTGCAGGGTCGGTCGTTTGCGCCCTGCAGGAGAAGAATATGGTTCGCAGTGTCATCACCTGTTTATTGATTGCGCCGTGGACGCTCTTATCCTGCGGAATTGAAGAACCTTTGAGCTATCCGACCAAGATCATCGGTTCGAACGAACTGACTCCGGTCAATGACGACAAACTCAATCTTCCGGAGTCCCTGAGAGATTTGCCTGACGGCGTCGGGCTGCTGGCTGTCGGTTGCACAGTCACGCACATCGGCGGTGGGCTTGTTCTCACGGCCGGTCATTGTGTCCCGCAGGAAAAACCTTTTCCGGACGGCTGTCTCTCGGCCACGTATCCCAAATTGACTATCCGCTGGAATTACCGTTCCGGCACAAGCACATATGCCGAGTCGGCCTGTCTTAAAATAATCAACACCGAACTCAGCAATGCGCACGACTTCGCACTTTTACAGGTCGACACCCCTCCACCTCATGCGGTGAATGTCGAATTGAATGAACGGCCGCCGGCAGGCCGGCAAATTACGGTTTTTGCCCATCCCCGAAAACGGCCTCTCGAATGGTCGCAGCTGTGTACGCTGGCAGTCCTCCCCATTGATTTTATGCCCGAACTGAATGCGAAAGATCGCAAATCGCTGTTCGCCCACCAGTGCGATACCGAGCAGGGAAGCAGCGGCGCTCCGATTTTTGATACTGTGTCGCTCAAGATGATTGGCATCCATCATGGGGGTGTCGAACCGTGGAACACCGCAACATGGATTCCTGCCACGGCAGTGAGCCGTGCTGTCAGAGCGGCCCGTCGCGGCGAACCCGCCCGCTGAAGATCATTTTTGCACGATCTTCTTTTTGTTAAATTTCAGAAAACATGAACAAAAGTTAAGCATATCAGACTCAGAATTGTAAATTAAGAGTCAAATTCTTCCATTTGTCACAAGCCTGTCACAAAAACGTCAAGTCTTCTTGATTTCGTCACAGCAATGCCCGATAACCGACACATCAAGTCCAGACAGGAAGGGGTTCAGAAGATGAGACGGCCGGTAACACAACCAAACAGGGAAAAAGCTCTCAGACTTGCCCTCGTCTTGGGTTGGGCTGGAGTCCACAGATTCTACACTCACCAAACCGTCTCAGGACTGGCTTATCTGCTCTTCTGCTGGACGCTGATCCCCGGATTGCTGAGTCTGGTGGATGCTGCTTTTCTGGCGCGCATGTCCGACGACGACTTTGCCGATGAATACGGCTCACTGCCGGAAGCGTTCATCGTTGCTCAAGAGAGCAGCTCAAATTACAAAAAACAGGGTCCATTTGATTTGACAGCCTGAGCGTGGTGTTCAACACTGCCGCAATGTTTCAGAATAATTCAGCTCTTTTAAGAAAAAAAAATATTGAAAAACCGGTGCAGGCGCTGCTGATGATGGTGGGCGCCCATTTTTGTTTTTCGATCATGATAGCCCTCATCAAAGCTGCACAACGCCTGCAGACTTCGAAGTTTCCCGACCTCCCCGCCTCGGCGCGGTTCGGAACTTGGGAGAGCGTCCTTTTCCGTTGCCTGCCCATGAGCCTGATATGCCTGTTGGTCCTATTGCGACGAACTGCCGCCGGCAAAAAACACCCTCCGCTCGGATTGAATGAAATCCGCTGGCTGTCGACACGCGGTTTTATCGGTGCGGTCAGCATGGCCTGCTTCTTTTACGGAACATTGCATATCCCGATTGCGCTTGCGTCCCTTTTTGCAAACTCAAGTGTGTTCATGATTGGCCTGCTTGGACATTATTTTTTGTCCGAGCGCATGACTGCCGCGCGCGCATTTTTCGCATTGGCCGGCTTTGCAGGTGTGACTCTGGTCCTCGGAACCGGCTTTTTGCCGGTTCAAGGCCTGCCCGCCGTTTACAACACAACCGTTGAAGGAGGAGGTATGCAGCGCGCCGTTGATTATCTCGTCGCTTTTTCATCGGGAATTCTGGCTTCGGTGGCCTACTTCAGCGTCCGCAAGTTAAAGCATGTATCGGGCAACACAATCATTTTAAGCCTGTCGGTCTCGGGAGTCTTGCTCGCGGTTCTTTCGGGTCTTTTTTACGCCCCACTGCATATTCCGGACGACCCCGCAGTGCTGGCGCTGTTGTGTCTGTCAGGAATTCCGGCGGTCATAGCCCAATATCTGATGACTTGGTCATTTCAGTCTGCCGAAGCCGGTTTTGTTGCTTTGGGACAATATACCGGTCCGGTATTTGCAGCCCTTCTGGGTCTTATGGCATTCGATGAGTCGCTGACAGGGCTTCAGTGGCTTGGTGCTGCAATCACTTTGTGTTTTGGAGTGATGATGCCCGTTGCAGACCTTCGCAACCGAAGAACAAAAGGAAACTCTGAAATCTCTTCAAAAGTTTCTGAAGAAAGGAATCCAGCAATATGAATCCGCTCGTAATGCCGCTCAACATCGGTAAAGATGATACCTTCAGGATCAGCTGGAAGAACCGCTATTTCAAAGCCACGGCAGCGCTTGTCCTTCCTCACAAAATCAGCACACCCGAAGAGGCCGGAGCAGTCATCGGCGACGCTCAGGTCGTGATCAAATTAATCGATTTCAAAACCGATCTGAAAAGCAAAATGCTTGCTGCGCTTTCACAAAACTCTGAGCCTGCGAAGGCCGGCGGCGACATTTTCGGGATTGTCGCACGGCTCAATGTCAAGCAGGGCAAATTCGTCGGAATTGAAGATGTCCGTGCCACAAAAGAATCGGCAGAGGGAGGTGCAAATTTCCTTGATGACTCTGCCGAAGTTCTGCGACTTGACGGCACCGAAAAGCAACTCCTCATCGGTGCACTGAACATTTCGCTGACTCCGGTCGTGCTCGACTCCATCCGGCAACCCTTTGCGGCTTTTGATGCCTCGTTGACCGAAACATGGAAGGACCGCGATCTGCAGTCGATTCAGGCCGACAAACTGGTGCCGTTCCAGATGCTCTTTCCCAACGGTCAGCCGATTGAAAGGTTCGTCGACGGCGAGCGTTATGTGATTGATGATCTTTACTGCACAAATCCGGCCTGTTCTTGCACCGATGTGACGTGCGTTGTTCTTAAATTTCTTCCGCACAGCGGCACGGAAGTCGCATGGGGCGGATTTAAGTGGAACATAGAGTCGGACAAACTCAAGCCGCTTCCGCAATTTTCAAACAAATTCAACGCTGCGGAATGGTTCAAACAGTTCAATGCGGCATCGGGCTTCGACCTGAAACTGCTTTTGAGCAGTCGGCAAAAGTTCATGAGAAACGAGTACATTGCTGCGCGAAGGGCCCAACGATAAGGAACCTATTGTACAAGTTCACCCTAACCTTGTACAATTTATAGAACTTTCATGCAGACCGGTCGGCCAACTTAAATTTTCAAAACCACCTGAAAATTTTACATTTTTTTTAAAAATTTTTCTTGCAGTGAAATGCAATTTTACATTACACACTTCGACAGGGTTGAGCCGGTCCAAAGTTGGACACCGCACACTCATCCCCACTTAGAGGAGTATGTCATGACGTTGAGTTTCGCTCTCAAGAGTTTTTCCCTTCTCAGCATGGCAGCGTTTTCGGTGGTCGCAGTTCAGGCCTGCGGAAAATCGATTGACGCCGATGTAAAGAACGCTGTGCAGTCTCCGAAAAACGAAAAAGTCGGTCTGCTGTTCGCATCCCACGGAGACATCGACAACCCCGACACCGAACTCGAAGATTATATCAAAATCTCTTTTCAAAAGAACGTCGGTATTCCGCTGCCGATGTGGACACGCAAACTGATTGAAGATCCTGCGTACAGGCTGTCGGTCAAAACCGTCCGCTCGCAGTATGATGTCATTGGCGCGACCCGCTACTATGCAAATTCACTCAAACAGATTGAAGCGATCAACGAAGAGCTGAAGGGCATTCTTCCGAACGCAAAAGCCTACGTCGGATTCAACTTTTCAAAGCCGTTTATTGAAGAAACTCTGGAAGAAATGAAGCGCGACGGCGTTACAAAAATCATTGTAGCCAACAAAGGCGCTCAATTCTCCTATGCGTCCAGCGGCGAAAACATGGAAGATGTTCTTAAATATCTTAAGAAACATCCGGAATACAACGCGGAAGCTTTGGGCATCGCGTGGTATGCAAATGACAACCGCTTCACGGATGTCATGTCATCCTCGCTGCGCGGTGATATTGCCAGAGCTTTCCCTGACACTCCCGCAAAAGATGTGTGTGTTTTACTTGGCAGCCACGGACTCCCGATGTGGCTGATCAACACCGGAGACTCGGCAATCACACAGATGAAGCAGTCCGTCATTGAACTTCGCAAAAAGATGCCGGAATACAAAATTTATCACGGCTTCCTGAACGATGACTTTTTCCCCGGCGCGAAATGGGTTTCTCCGACAGCGAACGATGTCGCAAGACAGATGGTTGCCGACGGTTGTAAGAATGTTGCAATGGACGGGCGTCTGTCCTTCACGACTCACCACCGTGCAACCCTTTATGACATGCAAGTTCTTGCAGCGAATTACTTCGCCGCGGAAAGCGCGAAAATGAAGGCTTCGGATTCAAACAACAAAGGCATCAAGAGCGTTCTTCTTCCCAACTTTGATACCAACAAGGAACATGCGCGGTTTATCGCTGAAATCACGGCGGATGCTGCTCAGTACAAGGGTCTGGTGATTACTCTCAAGAAAGCCGGAGAAAAAGCGCTGGAACCAAACTCAGTCGGCAAACCGGGACTTTTCCTCCCCGGCGTGACACACATGAAGGATAATACGCAGGAATGGTCACCCTATCCTTCAAAGTAAGGTTGTCCTCGCTTCTCAGCGGAAGTGCGTCCGGTCAGCGATGAACTCGGGGTCTTCCGCCCGCGGATGCCATCCGCGGATTCCCCAAATAGGCAAAGCATGCAAATCTTCGGGCGAGCGCAAGTGTGCTCGCCCGTTGATTTTTAAGGCAGAAAGCGCGTCTATTTCAGAGAGTGCGGAAAGGCTCGATTCTCTGCCGCTGAAATCAAACTGCCGCGCATCTGCACGGACACGCACGCAGCTTGCATGCAGCTTCGGATGACCTTTTAATGCGCACTCGAACAATGCATGTCCGACGGGCAAAAAACGAACGCCGTCCGAGATCCGCTTCTTGTTGGAAACAAACAATTCACTCCACTGCCTGCGGCAAATCAAATCCCAAAGTTCATCATCTTCAGTGACAACCAACAGCCCGCCCTCGTCGAAGAGAGTGAGCATATCCTGTTCACGGTTGCGGTTTCCGGCAACGGACTTCCAAGGAAATTCGAGCGATTCATCAAGGCTGTGAAAATGCCGTGCGTTGATTGCCGCTTTCAGTTTGGGAAAAAAAATCCACGTCCACGCGTTGAAAAAATCATGCCAGTTCGAAGGCCGCGACGGGATTTCCCCGCTCAAAAAAATTCTCATCTGATAATTCGCGCGCCAGCCCAAATCATCCTTCATCGAGCGCAAAATCCGTTGCTGTCGGACAAACCGGACGGGAAAGCCGCCGCCCGAGAGCACGGGCGCAACGGCCGATCGATGCGCAACCTCGGTCAGGCTTTCCAACTCAGGAAAAGCTTCAACATGCTGCAAAAACCATTCCCGCCACGGTCTAAAAACATCAAACAGTCCGCCCTGTTCAAAAAAACAGGGATTCCAGTTAGATTGAATGTCAGACGCTCCGAACATAAAGGTGGTCCCGCATGTACATGGCCAGCGTGCATATCACTCTCAACCTCGAGCCGGAAGTCTCTTCCGCAGACCGTGAGCGGGTCCTGCGAACCATTCGTGACCGTCTGAGGCAAGCTTTTGGCCAAAAAATAACAGTCCGCACAGATGAAGAAGCATCTCTTTGGGTTATCTGGCTCGATGACAACTTCTCGCGCCTCAAAAGCCGCCTTGAGGACATCCTTGAGCGGGTCGAGTCGGCGGGACAGGCGCGAATTCTCAACCACACCGAGCAGTGGTTCGGCTGGTTCGACGGAAAGTTTACCGAGGCAGGCCAGCTGGCACAGGACTTGGAAGATGAAGAATTATCCGAATCCGGCTTTGCCGACGGTGAATTTGTTCCTCCCCGTTCGGCCTTTCTGACAGCCCGCAGCGACAAAAACCGTTTTGAAAAGACTATAATCTATCAGCACGACGATGATTCCGAAGACCGCTCGGCATTGAGCAGAACGGCCCGCAGGCAGATTCGTATTCCGACACGAAAATAATTGGCAGATATTTAGGAGATTTGAGGAAATGATGAAGAGAAAAGGTTTTGTCATGGCCATGACCCTCGGCGCTGTCATGGCGGCTTCGCTGGGATTTCAGGTCTTCATCTACCCCAAAATCCGTTCGAATTTTCAGGCCGGCGCAGCCCGCGAATCCGGAAAGCGACCTGCCAATTCCGGATTTTTGAGCTGCACAACCATGCAGGGGCGTGTCCGCGATTTTCTGCGCGCACATTATCTGCACCGCAGATTCGACGAAGAACTCTCCAAACGAACTTATCAGCGCTATTTTCAGATGCTTGATCCCGGCAGGAATTTTTTCCTTGCCGCCGACGTCGCATCATTTGAAAAATACGAAAAAAGCATCCCTGCAACCCTTGCGAATTCCGACTGCAATTTCATCACCGATATTTATTCGCTTTATCTGAAACGCATGGACGAAAGTCTGCAGGCAATCGGAGATTTGCTGAAAACACCTATGGATTTCGCAGTCGATGAAAAGCTCGAAACCGACCGCAAGAAGGTTGAATGGGCAAAAGACGAAACTGAACGTAAAGAGCGCTGGCGCAAGCTTCTAAAGTTTACCGCATTGAATCTGCGTGAAACCGAAAAAGACTGGAATGTAATCGCCAACCGTATCAACAAGCGCTATTCGCTGTTCAAAAAATCGGTCAACGAGCGTTCGACCGACGAGGTTCATTCGTTTTTTCTAAATGCATTTGCAACCTCGCTTGATCCGCACTCGCAATTTATGGCCCCGCAGGATCAGGAAGAATTCAGAGTGGCCTACAGTCTTCAGCTGGTCGGAATCGGCGCAAGCCTGACACAGCAGGACGGCTACACGACGGTGGAATCACTGATCCCCGGAGGCGCGGCTTCGCGTGACGGACGCCTGCAAAAAGCGGATAAAATTATTGCCGTCGACTCGGGCGACGGAACAGGCTTTGTCGATGTCATTGACATGGATCTGAGCAAAGTCGTTCAGCTCATCCGTGGAACCAAAGGCACGGTCGTCAGGCTTCAAATCCTGCGCAAAGACCCGATGAACAACGAGACAAAGCGTGAGCTTCTTGAGCTTGTGCGTGATGTGGTTCACATGGCGGACAGCGAAGCACGCAGCGACGTGATGACAGTCAAAGGCAAAAAAGTCGGAGTCATCAACCTTCCCAGTTTTTACATTGACTATCAGGGAAGCAAGTCCGGCAAAAAAGATTACGTCAGTTCAAGCAATCACATTGACCGTGAACTCAGAAAGCTGACGGCTCTCAAGGTCGACGGTGTCATTCTTGATTTGCGCCGGAACGGCGGAGGAGACTTGGACGAGTGTCTCAAGCTCTCCGGTTTCTTTATCGACAAAGGTTCGGTTGTTCAGGTTCAGGGCCGCGACGGCAACGTTGAGAGCAAGAACGATCCTGAAAACGGAGTCCGCTACGCAGGACCGCTTGCAGTCCTCATCAGCAAACAGAGCGCATCCGCGAGTGAGATTCTGGCAGGCGCAGTTCAGGATTACGGCCGCGGCCTGATACTCGGCAATTCGAGAACATACGGCAAGGCTACGGTTCAAACCGTCATCGACCTTCCGGGTTCGGGGGGCCGCGATTCGGACGGCGCAATGAAAGTGACCATCTCGAAATTCTTTCGCCCGAGCGGCAAGAGCAATCAGGTTCTCGGCGTTGAGTCGGACATTCAGATCCCCGACGTTTTTGAGGTCAGCGACGCCGGCGAAGGCGAGAACGATTATCCCCTGCCCCACACGACAATCAATGCGTACGCCGGCCTGAAGCCTGTTCAGGACCTGTCGGCCGTAATCCCCCAGCTTCGCAAAAAGAGCGACGATCGGGTTCGTGCCGACAAAGATTTTAAGGAAGTCTTTGTGGCAATTGATAAGGCCAAAAAAGAAAAAGACAACACCCTCGTAAGCCTCAAAGCCGCCGACAAGCCGCTGGCCGATGCTGCCGATCTCCCTGCCGGACGTCAGGTTGCCTCAACAGGTGACGTCAAGACAAACAAAACTCCGGAAAAGGACAAAGCCGGAGCGACGGCATCCAAGCACGGTGCCGACCGCAAGTCCAAAACCGAAGATCCGAACGTGATAATCAGGCCCGACGACCATCAGCTGAAGGAAGCAGGGAATATTTTGGTTGACAGCATCGAACTCCTTGGAGGAAAGACGGACTGGACGAAATAGTCGTCTTGTTTTCAGCCGTTCGGAGCCTCCATGAACCAGCAACCGCAAATTTTCGATATCACTATTCTTGGCGGCGGACCTACGGGTCTTTTTGCTGCCTTTTATGCGGGGCTTCGCAATGCCTCGTGCAAGATCATCGACTCCATGCCTGCTCTTGGCGGACGCCTGACGGCTGTTTATCCTGAAAAATATATTTACGACGTTGCCGGTTTTCCGAAGGTTCTGGCCAAGGATCTGGTTGACAACCTTATTGCACAGGCGATGGCATACGCTCCTTCGCTTGCGCTCGGTGAAGTTGCCCAGACTCTGACCCGCCGCGAAGACGGCATTTGGGAACTTAAAACGGCCGAATCAATCCACTTGACCAAGACTTTGATTGTTGCCGCAGGTGTGGGTTCCTACAGTCCCAAAAAACATCTTGCGACCGGTGCGGATACCTTTGAAGGACGCGGCATCTCGTATGCTGTCGTGAACAAGGAAATTTACCGCAACAGGCGGGTTGTTGTGGTGGGCGGCGGAGACTCTGCTCTCGACTGGGCCAATGAAATGGTGTCAATCGCATCCGAAGTCACGTTGGTGCATCGTTCTGACCGGTTCAGGGCGCATGACGACAGTGTTTCCAAATTCCAAAAGACCGGCGCCCGTATTTTGACCGGCACTGAAATTACGGCTTTTGAAGGCGCGGACCATCTGCAGAAAATCAGGATTCAGAATACGGAAACATTGGAAGAAGGGATTATCGAAGCCGACGACGCGATAATAATGTTCGGCTTCAACAGCTCGCTCGGCAAAATCAGAGAATGGGGTCTTGAACTCGAGAATGACGGAATCAAAGTCAACGAATGCATGGAAACAAACATCGCCGGAATTTACGCTGCCGGTGACATTGCCGAATACCGCGGAAAACTCAAACTGATTGCGACCGGTTTCTCCGAGGCCGCAATCGCGGTCAACTTTGCAAAAACCTTCATCAACCCGAAGGAAAAAGCACAGCCCTTGCACTCGACAACAATTATGGAACTTAAGGAAAAGCGGCAGGCACGCGCAGCTGCTTCACCGGCAAAATAAAACTGCCGGCTGCGGTCTGACGCAAAACGTCATGCCGTTCTCCGAAGGACGACAAGACTGACATCATCCTCGGGGACTTCGACGTTTTCTTTTCGGCAATGCTTCACAATCGCTTCCTGAAGCCGGCGGGCTGAAATCAGAGATGTATGCTCGCATTCTTTGAAATACTTGCGGATGATTATTTTAGAGCGCGTCATCGGCACGCCGTCGGAATGCGCAATCAAACTCTCGCCTATCCTGAGCTGCCGTGTTTTGAGGGCAACGGACAGAGTTTCGTTGAATCCCAGAGGATCCCCCGGCATCATCATCAGCGGTTCAATTTTGTTTCCGGACGTTGAGTGCAAAATCGGAAACGGATGTCCGCAATTGATGTAATAAAGCTTTTCCGTTTCAAAGTCGTAAGTCAGGCCAAGCATCGTGGCCGTATGTCCGCCCTGACCGTGCGCATACAAAACAGTATTTACTTTTTCGGCGTAGGAGGTCAGAAAATCTTTATTTTCAAAAACATCGGAACCCGTCAGCCGCAACATCGACAAAATAGTCTTGCAACCCGAAACAACCAGCGCCGCCTGAACTCCGTGTCCGCTGATGTCAAACAAAACAAAATGAGCGAAACGGCCTGATGACGATCTTTCAAAGAAATACCAGTCGCCGCTGGCTTCCGACATGCTGCGGTGAAATCCGGAAATTTCAAATCCCGGCCACTGAGGGACATTTTCAGGCATGAGGGCTGATGCAACCTTGGCAGCATCCTTCAATTCCTTCTGCGCCCGTTTTTCCTCTTTTTCCAGCCGTTCATAATCTTCTTCAAAGCGGTTCAGCAGCTGCTCCCGCCTTGACTCCCAGAGACTTCCGAAGGCAATCAGCGCGATACCGGTGACACCAAAGAAAATAAGACCTGCGACCCACGGAACATCGACGGAAACATTTACGAAACCGTACAGACCGCCCGCAGAGATTGATGCCAGTCCGGCAAAAAGAATCAGCCAGCTGAAGGTTCCTTTGAAAAACGACAGACATCCAGCGATCAAAACGAGCATCATGAGCAGTTGCGCATTGTATTGAAAATCCGAAATCCACTTTTTGCCGAGAGCCGAGTTGATTACCGAGGCAGGCACAAATCCGGCCGGTTGCGATCCGTAGGGTGAATCCTTGAAATCAACGTTGCCGGTGTAACCCAAAGGCAAAATCAAAACATGCGAACCTTCCGGAATTTTATCCCACAGAGTGCCTTTTCTCATGGCCGCAAATGCGGAAGAAAAACTCTCGGCCCGCGCATACATTTTTGCGGGAGAAATCCAGTTGACCAGCATTGTTCCGCGGGACGTGACCGGAATTGTTTTTCCTCCGACACTCAGCCCGTTGCTTTCTATCCGCAGATTTTTTTGTCCCGACAATCCCAGCGCCGGAAGGACCTGATTGCTGCCCAGACTGTACATGGGAAAAACCTGATTCGGGAACGGATAGTCGATGTGACCCTGAGTGAATATTTCCTGCAACTCCTTGATCGGTCCGTAGGCAAATGCCTTAGACCGATCTTTCAGACCGCTCTCGGCGACAAACTGAGCGACCTCGGTATCAGACCGGTCTGTTTTCTCGTCCGCCAAATAGTTGCGTGCGCGAAAGTGACTTGACTGAAGCAATAATTTTTCTCGTCCCGGAATCTCGCGCGAACTTGTAAAAGAACCGACCGAAACCGATGAACGTAAATTCGACATCGTTTGCAGGGATTCACTGACAATTGCCTGTTCGTCGTCGAGCAGACTGAAAATTTTATCGACATAGACGTGCGCAGGCCGGTGGCGGTCGACGAAGGACAGAAGAGCAGCCCACTCCTTGAAATTAATTTGCGAACGTTTGAATTTTTGCACCGTGGAGTCATCGAAAACCAAAATCCGCAGGCGCGGATCAAGGTCAGGGCTTTTTCCCAGTTTATCCCTGAGTGAAAATTGCAGGGACCAAGTCAGTTTCCGCTCCAAGTCGCGCAGCTGCGGATTTGCGAGGTAGACCCAAACGAAAAAAAGCATCATTGAAAGAACGCAAAGCATCCAGATACGCTGCAAACGAACTGATCTGTTCATCTGCCGTATGCGTTCCTGCTTTATCTCGTCCGTCGTCGAAATAACGGAGGGTGTTGCGACATCCCTATCGTCCACAGCGACTCCCTTTGCCGGTTCCAAGCAGGTATCGGTCTTTTTTCGAAATATTCATGTTCCTCGGGTTTTTTTGGCAGTGATGCACCTAATTTTGGGTGTTGTTAAATTTGTGTATCCAAAAAATTTGACTTCAGAGAATAGCTCATGTAGTTTCAGAACAGACCACACGAGGTTGTGAGGTCAAAATAATCTCTGAATATCAGGGGGTTTCCATGAGACACGTTGCATCAATCGCACTTGCTGGACTTGCAATTTCCTCGAGTGCATTCGCCCAAAGTACGATCATCTGGGACACAGCCCGCGCAATATCGGGCGGCAGCAAGCAAGTCGGCGGAAGTGCCCAGCAAGTCTGTATTAAGGATGTGAACACTTTCTTCGTTGAGGCAGGCAACACATTGTCCGTCCTGCTCACCGACCTCGGCGTCGCCCTTCCCTCGGGAGACTATGCACTCACCGGCCGTGCGAACTGCCGTATCGTTGTGCCGGTTGAAGTCGCACGGGGGTTGTACCTTGGTGACCTGACCCAGACGGTCACTTTCGGTGTCGTCAAAGGTGCCGGTGCGACCGCCCGAGTCTCCGCAAACTCATCGTTCTTCGGACATCCGCTTCCTGTCCTTTCGAAGGGATACAACTGGGGGCCAATCGTGAACTCGCCGCTGGAGCAAATCAGCCGCACGGACACTTTTATGGTCAACACACCAAGTTTCCAGACGTGGTACAGAACATGGTGTTTGGGCCGCCAGCCCAAGGGAATTTACAACTCCAACCTCGCCGTGGGTGTTGAAAAGAACAATATGTACGATGAGGCTCAACTCGCTATTGACGGTCTTGACGTTAAGTTCGAAGTCCGTCCGGGGGCTATGCGCTTCTGCCCTGCTCAGTAATCCGACTGCCAAACCGGAGGTTGTCTCATGCTGAACCGCATCCGATCCGTCCTGATGATGAGCTTTGTGTCGGGACTTCTGACAAGCGCAGGTTCGCTCGTTATCTCGGGCCTGCCCAAACGCGCCGAAGCTTCAACAGCTCAGGACACTGCCGCACTGACGGTCAAAGACTGGACGGCTGCCGGTTCGGGATGCAGGGCAAACATGAAGAAGGGCGGAGATGTCGAATTTATCGATGCCCGCCCCGACTCAGCCTCCGGTTCCAAAGTTCTGATTCTGAGATTCAGGTTCAACAACTACAAGCTTTCGTCGCCGCCGGAGAACCCGAACACCAGCATCACTTTTGCACGGGAATGCGCACTTCGCGTCGTGGCCCTGCCAAAAGGAAAAATGCGGGTGAAGAGCATCGCAGCGCGGACTCCGGTCACTTATTCGAAAGACGCCGACGTCGGTCTGAAAATGCAATACATGCTGAGACTCGACGGCGAAATTGTCTCGCAATCTCTGAAGGAGATTGATGCAGGACAGGAAATCCGCAACGCGGAAGACCTGATTGTCCTGACCGGAAAACCAAGCGATGACGCTCTGCAAATGGCGAAAATGAATCCGCAGAGCTGCGGGTCGTCTCACATGCTCGGGTTTGACTACACATTTATCGCTGCGCGAAAAAACCGCGCGGACAAGGCAGTCGTGCGGCCGGCAAACGAAAGGCTGCTCGAAATTGCGGTGGAGCTGGAGAATTGCAGCACACCCTGAATTGAAAAACGAAATCTGAATTTCCGAAACGGAAAGGTCATCATCATGTTGCGCTCAGGCACCGCGTCCCGTCATTCAGCCCTCATTATCCGCGTTCTTTTTACATGCCTGTTCGTATTCCATGTGACTTCACTGCGCGCCTCTGCCGAGGATCTCGTCTGGAATTCGGTGACCGCTCAGGGAAGCGGTGACGGCATCCCCTGCACCCTCAACCCCAACACCCCATCCCGCAACAACGTGGTCTGGAGCGCAGCGGGTGGTGACCTTTCCATAATTCTGACCACTTGGGGAGTTTCTCTTCCCAAACTTGCGCGCTTTACAGGCGGCAAACTGACAACTTCGACGATCTGCAATTTTACCGCATCCGTCACCATTCCGCGTGGCTATTATCTGAGAACCCTGACCCAGACCCTTGTCGTGGGGGTCAAAAAGGACAGGCTGGTTACCGGCGGCATTTCCTCCAACGGCTACCTTTTTCAAACTCTCATCCCGCTGAATCAGATTAACCTTTTGTTTCGCCCCGAACAGGCTTTGAACAGCGCCCTCATGAATGTCACGAATACTCAGATCATGGCTGATGCCTTTATCAAGACCTTTTGTCAGACCTCGCGAGTTGCGGCCTTCACGACGCAGTTCAAATTCCAGCTTGTCGGCGGCGCTGCACGGCCTTTTCCGCAGCTTGGGCTGCAGGCCAACGTCGACGGAAGTGACGTAAACTTCGGAATGGATTCTTCTCTCGAAAGATGTCCCGATTAAACTTGCCGCGCGGCCACTTTGCGTCTAGAACGCCTTTCTGAACAGACAGCCAAAAATCTAATTGAGGGTCGCAAAAACGTGCTCAACTATAAAAACCGCATATTTTTGAGTCTCCTTGCTCTCTCAATTTTGCCGTCCTGCAACAACCAACCCGAAGCGAAGACTGAAATCGGGCAAAGTTCGCTCAGTACCGTGGCAATTCCTCAAACGGGAGTCCGCGATCAGGGCAGATTGGGAATTTGCTGGGCCTACGGAACCACGGCGCTGATCGAAAGCGAACTCCTGCGGACCAAGAACATTCAGGCTGACATTTCCGAAGAAGCTTTGGCGTTTGAGCACATGGCAGAGGCGTTGCGTGCCCAGTTTGCGAAAATGACATCGTGGGACTTGGTCGACTTTATGATGCGCGGGCAACTGCCCGAGGGCTGGGCCACCCGCACGACCAAAGAACTCGCTTCTATGTATGAAGATTCACCGCACGTGCAGCACGACGCACTGGCACTGATAAAAATCCACGGCGCGGTTCCTGAAAGCGCATGGTCTTTCAAAATCAAAACGATTCAGGAAAAAGATCAGCTGGTCAGAGCCGTACGCGAAAATATCCGCAGAACGCTCGCCGAAGGCTTAATCATTCAGAAGCTGACTATCGAACAAATCAAGGATCTTATTCTCGTCGGCCGCTACGGAACAGCTTTTCCGTCAAGACCGCCGAGCTATTTTCAATGGCAGGGAGAATTCACGACTGCGCGTGATTTTGCCGCCGGTTATTTGAATTTCAATCCTGATGCATGGGAAGCCATTGCGATCAGCAAAGAAGAAGACATTCCGTCGTTTGTTCAGGGCGTAAAAGAAACACTGGCGCGCGGCCACAGCGTACCGCTCGCATTCCCTATCAACATCGATCGTATTTCGGGCGACACATTCAGAGCAGATACTCCAAGCAAAGATTACAGCTGGTCAAGCTACGGACGTGACGGCGGCCACCTTGTTCTTGTCACCGACTTTATGAACAAGGGCGGCACACGCGGAGCCGTCTCTCAGGCAACACTGAACGACGAACTCAACAAGCCTGCCTCGGAACTCGATGCTCTTTTGTTCAAGAACAGCTGGGGAATCGGAGCAAAAATGAACGAAAAGGGCCAACCGGTTGGAATGTCGCCTGACGGATACTACCGCATGGAAGCCGGATACATTTTGGGGATCTCAAAAATTCCGGCGGCGACCCGAAATCCGTGGGCAGTCACCCTTGCGGTTGTGCCGCGTGAAATCGCCAACGCGCACATCGATCTGACGGGCGGCTCGCGCTGACTCAGACTTCAAAAGCAAAATAACGCCGGTCAAAACGGATGCGGGGGCCGTAGTAGCCCTCAGCCTTGCCTGCACCGGCGCCAATGACCATCACAATTTCAGAACCGCGCCGAGGCAGACCAAGAATTTTCTTGACCCTGACGGAATCGAATCCTTCCATCGGGCAGGAATCAAACCCCTGAGCCCTCAGCGAGAGCATTAAATTCTCACAGGCAAGAGCCGTCGACTTTACTGCCCAAACCCGCATATCGGCTTTTGAAGTCGGCTGACGCGGAACCGGCTTGAACAGACCGGCACACCACACGGCGACTGTCTTGAGTAAACCGTAAATACCCAATGGCCCCTGATTCATCGCCAGCGGAACAAGTTTTTCGTAGTACTTGAGAACCGGAGCCGGAACTTTGCCATGCTTCTGCAATGCGTCGAGCATTCTTTGCCGGTTCGCTCCCCAAGTATCCGTGCGCGCAACGCAGACAAGCAGTTCTGCAGCCGTACCGGCAGCCGGTTGCGACAGACATGCTTTCACGAGCCGGCGTTTTTTTTCATCGTTTTTGACCCAATAAAATTCCCACATCTGCAGATTGGACGAATTGGGAGCAAGCAATGCGTGGTCAATGGCTCTGCGGATAACGTCCGGAGGAACATTCTGTGATGAATCAAAAATCCTCACACTTCTGCGCGCATCAACAATTCCGGAGAACGTTTCGGCCGATGCATACCGCGGATCCAAATGAGCGGTCGGATCCAGAGCTGGATTGACCGATACAACTTCTCCGTCGCGGACAAACACTTCAGCAGGAATCAACCGCAGGTTGTAATGACTCGCCATCGAACGGCAGTAGGCACCTGCTTCAAAAAAGACGACATCATCGCCGGCATGAAGAAGCGGAAGACGAGCCTCGCGGGCAAGCACATCACCGCTTTCGCAAACCGGACCAAAGACTTTATACGGAATCAAATCTGATCCGGACTTGTTCGCACACGCTGTAGCGTGCTCCGCTCCGTAGATTGACGGTCGCGGAAATGCATTCATCCCTGCATCCACATATGCAAAGCGAACAGAATCAAGATTTGCTTTTTCATAAAGGACTTGGGTCAGAAAAACCGTCGAACTGGCCACCATACTTCGCCCCGGCTCGATACAAACGTGCAGGCGTCCGCAGTCTGCCCCCCACAACTCCTGAAGCCGTCCGTCACTCGCCAACAGAGTCTTGAGCGAGCGCGCCTGAAATCCGACGTGTGCGACAACGTCGGATGCATCGGACGGCACCCCTTGAGGACCGACACCCAAGCCGCCGCCGAGATCCAGATGATCAATCCGGATTCCGCTTTCGGCAAGAATGAGGGCACAATCCCGCACGCGTTCAAGCACCAGCGGAAAAACATCGTGACTTTGAAGCTGAGAACCGATGTGAACATGAATACCGCGCAGCGGTAAAACAAATTCGGCAAAGTTTTTTTGATCGACGCGGCCGTCATGCGTGAAACTCAAGAGTGTGGTCTTGAGCCATTCAACGACCTGTGCCGTGAGCATTCCGAATTTGGAATCCAATGCGCCTGTCTTGAGATGCGGATGAGTCGGTGATTCGACGCAGGGATTCAGCCGCAGAGCAACCAGAGGTTCCGAAAAGCGGGCAATTCCCTCAAGAAAACCTTTTTTGTCTTTTTGCGCCTCAGCCGCATGCCGTGTTCTGCGTTCATGCAATAACCCGAGAACATACGACAGCTCCTGTGCATGTTCGACGTTAATCACGCCCAAACCGGCATCGACCGCTTCAATAATTTCCTGTTTGGATTTTCCGACTCCGGCAAAACAAATATCAGAGGCTTTGACACCGGCAGCACGCGCTGCCCTGAATTCACCGATGGACACAATGTCCACACCGCAGCCGGCTGTCGTCACTTCACGCAGAATTTGCGGGGCAGAATTGGCCTTCATGGCATAAAACACCCGTGACTTTCCGAAATGCGACGACAGTTCACGAACGTACGTTTCGGCGCGCTGCCTGACGGCATTCAAGGAAGTAACAAAGAGCGGGCCTTCGCAGGTCTGACGCAGCCGCGACAGACCCACTCCGTCGATCTCGAGTTGCTGAACGGCTGAACTGCCCTGCATGGCGGGCCATTTGATGAACGGGCGGGTTTGAACTTGCAAGCCTCTGGACTCCTTTTTTACACCAAATTCGAAGGTTATTACCCCGTGTTATATGCCACACCCTGCAAAAGTCACCAAGTGGGGGGAGACATCCCCGCTGTCTCAAGTTTGAAGATAATCTTCCGAACACCCTTCGGGAGGCTCCGGCTATGGCAATTGCAATATTTGAGCATGACAACAACCAACTCGCTGAAATTGTCGCGATTCTTCAGGAAGGCGGCCATTTTGATGCGTTTTCAACCAACAATCTTGCCAAGCTCAGAGATGCCATGAACATCGACGGCGGAACCAACGTCGTCATGCGGGTTCAGGTGAACCTTCTGATTCTGGATCTGGATGACGGTCCGGAAGCACTCGACCTGCTGCGTCAGCTGAAAACAGATGTGCGTTACAAAGATGTTCCGGTAATTGTGACTTCCGAATATGATTTTGATCAGCAGGTGCGGACGGCATACGTTTACGGTGCCTCCGATTTCATACGCAAGCCGCTGAACAAAAGCGAAGCAAAAGCGCGCATCCATGCGAGTCTCAGGCTCAATCACGAAATCGATCGCCGCAAGGCACGGGAAAATGAAATCACCGAAATTGCGAATCAGCTGCGTGATTTAACGCAGGTTCTTATGAAACTTTCACTCATCGACCAGCTCACCGGAGTCGCCAACCGGAGAGCCTTTGACCAGACTCTTGAGCAGGAATTCAAGCGGTCGCGCCGCAACCGGCAGCCCCTCTCCATTCTGCTTTTCGATGTCGACCATTTTAAATTCTTCAATGACACCTACGGTCATCAGGCGGGTGACCTGTGCCTGCGACGAGTTGCGCAGGAAGTCCTCAACACAATCAAACGCCCCGGCGACATGCTTGCGCGTTTCGGAGGAGAGGAGTTCTCAATCATTCTTCCCGACACCGATGTATCAGGAGCAAAAGTGATTGCGCAGAGGGTTCTTGCCGGCATCGCCGCTCTCAATATACGTCATGAACACAATTCGGCAGCTCCCTGCGTGACCGTCAGCGTCGGCGCGGCAACCTACCTTGGTTCGGACCCAAACTCTGAAACCAAGGGACTTGTGGGTCTTGCGGACCAATTGCTCTATGCCGCGAAAAAGGCAGGCCGGAACCGCGTACAATCGGGCGCCCTTGATGAACAGGTCGTGATTCCGCCCAAAGCATCCTAGGCTTGTCAGCCGGAGACAAAGCCACTAAAACCGCCCCACCTCCAGTGTGAAAGGCGGTGATCTGATGAACTCCAAATCGGCAGAGCCGGTGACTCCGGAAAAGACGCGTTCCGCATCGCGCTCGGCCTCCGGACCGGTCTTCAAATTCGGCGGCACAAGTATGGGAACACTCGAACGCATCGAGCACGTTGCCAATTTGTGCATAGAAAAGCGTCCGTCTGCGGTGGTTGTTTCGGCGATGGCCGGAGAAACCAACCGGCTTGTCTCAATGGCAAAACATTTTACCGATCAGACCGACTCCCCTGAATACGATCTTCTTGTTGCCAGCGGCGAACAGGTTTCGGTAGCGCTTTTGAGCTTTGCACTGCGCAAAAGAGGCTTGAAACCTGTGCCGATGCTCGCGGCACAGGCCGGTATTCTGACTGATGACCTCCACTCGCGGGCAACAATTCAGTCCGTCAACAAAGATGCAATCCTTAAACATGTTGAACAGGGATGTATTCCTGTCATTGCCGGATTTCAGGGAATCACACAGGACGGCATGTTTACATCGCTGGGAAGAGGCGGCTCCGACACTTCAGCGGTTGCGATTGCTGCAGGCATCGGTGCATCGGAGTGCGTCATCTATACCGACGTGGACGGAGTTTTCAGTGCAGACCCGCGGGTGTGTCCCGACGCACACATCATCAGGCGAATCAGACACGAAGAGATGCTCGAGATGGCGAGTCAGGGAAGCAAGGTCCTGCACATCCGCAGTGTTCAGCTGGCGGCCAAATGGGGAATCCGGCTTTTCGTGAAAAACACATTCAGCAATGACGAAGGTACAGAGATGATTGCAGACAACGAACCCATTGAAGGCGAACTGGTCACGGGCGTAGCACATTCAAGCGATGAAGCTTGGTTTTCATTCGGTCCGGTGCCGCACACGCCGACCACGCTGGCCGACGTCTTCGGCGCTCTGGCGGCACACGGTATCAACGTGGACATCGTCAATCAGGACATCCGTCCGCAAGGCCTGATGATTCACTTTACAGTCGCCGGCACAGATGTTCCCAAAGCCAAAGAAGTTTTGTCGAAGATTTCTTCAGAAGCAGAAATCAGAGTGAACACCGACGTCGCCAAAGTCAGCATCGTCGGCGTAGGAATGCGGGTTCACGCAGGTGTCGCGGCGCGCATGTTCCGCGCACTCGCCAGCGCAGGAATCGATGTCCGGCTGGTGACAACCTCCGAAATCAAAGTTGCCTGTCTCATTGATCGGACAAAACTCAACTCTGCCGTCACATCTCTGCACAAAGAATTCATGTCATGAAAAAAGCCGACATCCGCAAATTTGATCCCAACGGTGCCGGTCAGACGGACGGCAATGTTTTCGGATTGCCTTTCACAGCCAAGGAATCAAACGTTGTTCTTATTCCGGTTCCTTTTGAAATGACCACAAGCTACGGGCGGGGCACGGCCAAAGGTCCGAAGGCAATCCTCGATGCAAGTCCGCAGCTTGACCTTTTTGAAGCCGAATACGCAGAACACGGTCTTTCAAGGCCGTGGGAGTTCGGCATTCACATGGAAAGTGAATCTGCGAAAATCAAGTCGCTTAATAAAACGGGATGTCAGCTCTCGAAGCCGATTATTGCCCGCGGCGGAAATTTGGGCAGCAACAAAGGCCTTGCTGTCAAACTGCAAAAGTGCAACAAAATTTCTCATGAACTCAACTCCATTGTTTTTCAAAAAGCCGGAAAGCATTTGTCGGACAAAAAAATCGTCGGCATTGTCGGCGGAGACCACAGCGTATCCTTCGGTGCGATTCAGGCGGTTGCGCACAAATTTCCGAAGCTGGGAATTCTGCATGTCGATGCCCACGCCGATCTTCGACAGGCCTATGAAGGTTTCGAACATTCCCATGCCAGCATTATGAATAACGTTGTCCACAAAATCCCCGGTGTGGACAAGCTGGTGCAGGTCGGCATCCGTGATTTTTGCGACGAAGAATACAAACTCGCGACCGGCCATAAAAAGATCTCGTGTTATTTTGACTACGCCATTCGTGACCGGCTTCTGTCCGGAAAATCATGGGCCGCGGTCGTAAAGGAGATGATCGCGAAGTTGCCGCAAAACGTTTACGTCAGTTTCGACATCGACGGACTGGATCCGGCTCTTTGTCCTTCAACGGGAACACCTGTCGCCGGCGGATTGTCGTTTCATCAGGCGACTTTTTTGCTTCGCGAACTGGCCTTGTCGGGAAAGAGAATCGTCGGATTCGATCTCAATGAAGTGGCGCCATCGGGACGCAAGAACGACGAATGGGACGGAAATGTGGGAGCCAGAATCCTCTACAAGCTCTGCTCTGCAGCTTTGTACAGTCAAGGGGCCCGCAACAGGTAGACATCTGAAAATCGCTTTCATCTGCTATTTTCGGGCACTTGACCTTATTTTATTTTCCAAAAAATTCCGGTTACTTAAGAAACAACCCGATTTTCCTTAACGAACATCAGCTGTTATACTTTAGTTTGAGCGTACAGTTCCGAATTATAAAGTATGGAGAATTTCACTCACAACGGAACCAATCTTTACCGGTTTGACCCTGAACAGGGAGAACCTGAAAGATTCGTTCTGTTTTCGCATGCAACAGGAATCGCAGCTCTGACCTACACCAACATATTGCAGCGCTGGGCGAACGAATTCCGCGTCTCTGTGTTTGCATATGATGCGCGCGGTCACGGTGAGAATGCAGCCGGTATCGGTGATGCTTACAAAAACGGATTAACCCAAATTCCTGCCGCGTTATGTGAAGACCTCAAGCATCTGTTTGTTTCGCTCAAGGAAAAATTTCCGGGGGTCTGGAGTCTGGCGGGACATAGTCTGGGCGGATGGCTTTCACTTTACGCTGCGGGTGAAACAGACGTTGATCATCTCATTCTTTTGGATATGCCGCTGCTGGCGCCCTCGAGTGCTTTTCTTTGGGCTGCAGCGTGTGCTTTCGGGCAACGCGGGATTCATCCGCTGAGCCGGCCCGCGCGACGTCGCAAGCGGCTCTTCCGCAGCCGCAGGCAAGCCTTTGCCACCTTCAAAAGAAACTCGTTTTTCCGCAACTGGCCGGACCACCACATTGAACATTATATCGATGCAAATTTTGAAACACTTTCCGACGAGTCTCTGAAATTGAAACACGATCCTGAATGGGAAGCTGATCTTTATGAGAGTCAGCCGGCGATTCACACAACCCGATTTCTGAAAATCAATTCAGAGAAACGCAAAAACGTCAGGGTTGATTTGATTGCGGGCAGCGACAGCCGCATTTGCGACCCTTCGGCCATAAGATATTTTTATCAGTTCTTCCCGCGGACACGCTGGCTGGTGGTTCCGCAGGCAGGGCATATGTTTCCGTTCGAAAACACACAGGGTTTGATGTGTGCGCTTGGGCTTGCGTTTCCCAAATCCGGCTCACCAACCGACGAGATTGAGCTTGTGGCGGTCTAATCCGAAGATTCTTCCTGAATTTAATTATTTCCAAAAACACAACCAAAAACAGAGAGTTGAAAATAATCACTCAAATTTAAAAGTCGGCCATCCGAACTCCTTTAACAGGTCGTTGCACTGTGGAGTGCGGGACCGGGGAACCACGCGGAGGACATTATGTTAAAGTCAATTTTGGCTCTGGGATTTATTTGCGGTCTGTCTCTTTCAGTCAGCTCTTTTGCAACTGCAAATCCTTGCGTCTCCATCAGCAAAAAGCTTGATGCCGACAAAAGAAAAGTCGACGCATTTACAAAAGAAGTAGAGCGTCACAACAAACAATGCAGCACAATCAAGAGTCAGGGCGAACTGACAAAATGCAAGGAAAAAGTGGTTAAACTTTCAATTGAAAAATCCAAGCTGGAAGATACAATAAAAAATCATCTGGTCGCGCTGGAGAAGAACCGGTGCCTGAGCAAACAATATAAGTAACCCAAGCCGGCCCCGATTACTTTTCGATGATGTTGAAAGTCACGCTGTCCGAGGCTGCGACGATGTTCTCATCGCTGACCGCCTCGGCCAGCAACGTGTAGGGACCTGCAGGCAATCCCTTCGGATTGAGGCTCATTGCGACTCTGTCGGCGGTGTGTTCAGTGTATCTGATTCGAACAATACCGCCCGATGCGTTCAGGATCTTGTAACGGACCCGTGCCAGCGGAACCGGCTGACTGGAAACGATGAAATGCGGAACGATTGTTTCCCAGACGTTCATGCCGGCTTTCATTCTGTCTATTTTTATTGACGCAGTGACTGTTCCTTTGATTATGCTGACGAGTTTTGCCTGAGAAATTCTCTGGGTGCCGTCTGCCAGACGGGCGCGCGCCTGAATCGTGTAAATACCGTCAGCATATTCTGCAGGATCAAAAACCATTCTGCCGTTGCTGCCGAAAACTTTGGTCGCTGCAGGGAAACTTGAATTGCCTTTAACTTCAAGTTCTGCGCTGAGCGGAGAAATATTTGCAGAACGCAGCGTCAGTTCGACGGGCTTTCGGAGTGCATCACGA
This sequence comes from Pseudomonadota bacterium, assembly GCA_009926615.1. Lineage (GTDB taxonomy): Bacteria > Bdellovibrionota_B > Oligoflexia > Silvanigrellales > Silvanigrellaceae > RFOM01. The sequence goes on along the minus strand of RFOM01000032.1, from coordinate 3,089 downwards.
TCCGAAATTCCTTCAAGAATCAGACCTAAAAATTCGCCGCTCGGCTGAAGGCCGATGATCGAACCGCCGACTCCGCTCGGATCGGTCCACGAAATCCGGAAGTCGCCCTGCTCACCCCAGTCCGTTCCCCAGCTGTTTCGTGCAATCCAAGCTTTGTCCTGATTGTTCCAGCCGATAATCATGACAGCATGACCGCCCAGAATGGCTCCTTTCTGACGGTAGTACACCCCTCCCGTGTAGCTGTAGAAATCGTCATAGACTTTCATTGTCGAAATCAGAGGTCCATTCAGAAGAGCTCTTTTGACCTCATCGACACTTGCGGCGCGCAATGGCTGATTCCTGACTCTCAGCTGAGCACGAACACTTCGCATTCCCGCATCGCCGCAGGTTTTTTTACACGAAAAATCTGCTCCGGTTGCTCCGCTCACATATGGATAACAGGCCTCTTCGGGAATGCCTTTTCTGCTCAAAAAATCCATAGCCGATTGAGGAAACCAACCTGTTGAACATGATCCGCCGCCGCAGGAAAACAGATGCTGCGGGGAAAAGTTCCAAGACTTTGCCGGAGAACGGGTAGCGATATTCATTTGCGTATTGAAGGTGGAACCCGCCGCAAACGCAACGCAGCTCCCGCAGCGTCCTTGGTTCTTGACGGGTGTCACGAAATCAATTCCTTCCGAATTACGCCAGTCGAATGACTCCGGAAGAGCATCTTCCCAGACCTGACTTGTCATTCCGTATGAGCCGCCGGTCAGCACATCGGAAAGCGGAGCGCCGAGAAGCATTTGCTTTTCGAGGTCCGGCAAATCAGAAACAGCAGTCCGTCCGCTGCGCCACAATGGAGCGGCAGTCGCGAACTCATGCTGCGAAAACGAAAAAAAGAAAAAAGCAGGAATGAACAGGAGTCTTAAAAAAATCCCTTTGACACGATTATGCATAGCTCATCCTTCCGTGACAGGCCGGTCTGCATTCCGCGCAGACATTCGCGCAACACAGATTGCACCCGATACGGGAGAAGAACAAGGCAGTCCGGAATTTCAGCGTTTTTCCCTGCGGTCTCCGACCGGCTTGGCCGGCACACCCGCAACAACAGCCCAGTCAGGTACGTCACGCGTGACCACGGCTCCCATTGCAATGACGGAGTGATCACCGATTCGGACTCCGTCCGTTATTGAAACATTGGCACCGATCCAAACGTCGCGGCCTATTGTAATGCCGCGCGACCTCACAGGTTGTTCACGAATCAAGCGATCAGGATGCATCCCGTGATCGAAGGCAAAGATTGAGGTTCCGGTGGCAATGCGCGTATCGTCACCGACAATGACACCGGCCGCACCGCCGTCAATGGTCACTCGGGCATTTAAACTCACATTGCGTCCAAGCCGGATGGGGCCGTGCAAAAACACGTCGGCGGCGATTCGCGCTCCGGATCCCACGTCAATCAGACGCCCAGGTTCGGCAAATACCCGCGCTGAAGGAGCAATAAAACAATCTTCTCCGAACGTGATTGTTTCCATATCGCAGAACAGCGCCTGAAGTTCTGACTGCCACTCGCGCGCCCACTGTTTTTGATTTGGTTTCAGAGAATCATAAAGCCAAGGCATCCAAGACAGCCTGAGCTTGTGCTGTTCGCGGTATTTAAGCGAAGGATCGGAATCCACGCCGTTTACCTCGGGCGTGAAGTCTGCAGTTTGACTTGGGTCAGGTATTGCTCAACCTGAGTTTTGAGCCCAGCCAAAGCTCTGCTCTTGGCAGCTCCGGCAACAGTGACATTCCGGCCGGACGATGAATCGGAAAATCTCATGTTGGACAGGATGCGAATCAGCGTCGGATCAACTCTGGGCTGCATGCCGACCGAAATAAGAAATGCGGCATCTGCATTTGCCATTTTCAGCCAATCCGAAAGTTCGCTGACCTGCAGTTCGTTCAAATTTTCAGTGCGCGCTGTCCAAGGTTTCAGCCACACACCCGCGCGGGAACTCCAGCGCGAAAAGAAACTGTCCGAGGACACGTCCGACAGTGAGGAGACTGCAAGTGCCGGCAACATTGCGGTTCTGAGATCAAAAATATAACGCGTCAAAGCGGGTTCTTTGTTGGCCAGCGCTGCGTATTCGGGGAGTTCGTCCGAACTGATTTTGCCGCTCTGAAGACTATGACCAAACTTCAATGAGTTTTTGAGAAGATCGTGCATCGAGTAGACAGGCATGTTCTTGGAGCGAAGGTCGTACTCGGCATTGGGGTTCAGCATGTGCACTGAAAGTGCGAGCGCCTGAAGTGAAATAAGATCGTTGTCGGAATCAAGAACATTCACCGGCAAATCAGACTTCGCAAGCCGGCGCAGAACGTGAATGAGCTCTTCAACGGCAGTGCGCAGCAGCACCTGCCTGAGAGGGTCGTTGTCTACCCCTTCGCCTTTCCAAAGCTGATATTCGAAGGACATAAAATACTGTGCGGCGAAAACAGTTTTACCCTTGAGCTTCGGGGTTGAAATAAGGTTTTCAATGGTTTTGAGCCGCGCGTTCAGAGCATCACCCTGACGCAAATCCTGATACATCCGGTCAAGGGCGCGGTTCATACCGTCCATACGCTTGTTGGTATCGATGAGCTTGTCGTTCATATCGCCCATCTGGCGGCGCACATCGTCCATTTTTTGGTTTGTTTCACCGATGTGGTCGTTGGTTTCGTCCATTTTCTTGTTGGTTTTATCGATTCCGTCGTTGGTTTTGTCCATTTTGTCGCCCACTTCGGCGGTCGATTTTTCAACTCTGTCGACACTCTCCATGGCACGGCAGGCAAAAAGCGAACTGAAGCTTAAAAGCAGCAGGGGAGCAAAGCTACGGCGGATGGACAGACTCACATTTGCCTCCAGATGACTTTTTCCGGCACCAATTCAGCCTGCCGGACGTTTGGTCAGGACTGCTCGGGGTTATCTCAGGTTGAAACAAAACAAAAGAGCTTTCCCGAAAAACCCTGTAATCACACGCATAACTCACAAAAACCAAAATATCCCAACGCAAAAAACCCTATTGACAGAGCAAAGGAACAGGTGTCCATTGAGTCCGCCGGAGACTTTTTTGTCTTCGCTGAGC
>RFOM01000031.1 GCA_009926615.1 Pseudomonadota bacterium | reverse complement strand
AACTGAAAACCGGATTGAAAAACTTCAACTCAAAACATTAAAACTGAGTCTCACTGATCTGTGGACAAATCACTTTCTGGCGAGCCGCAAAACGGCACAGCTTTCCGGACGTGAAGCTCCGATGAACATGACGGCCGAACAGGAAAAAAAGACACGCAAGGCCCGCCGAGAAGTCGCTCTTGAGCCTGTGCTGGATCTGGAACAGGCTTCATGGCTGCGCATGACATACAGCTGGTTTCAGATTTACGAGCGAATGGTTGAGTTTTGGCATGACCATTTCAATGTTTACGCATATGAAGGACGCATTGCACCGGGGTTTGCAGCGCTGAACAGGGATGTTATCCGTCCGAACGCGCTTGGCAATTTTCGCCGGCTGCTGGGACTTGTCTGCCGGAATCCGGCGATGCTTGTCTACCTTGATAACGCCTACAATCAGAGTGGAAATCCGAACGAGAATTTTGCACGTGAACTCTTTGAGCTTCACACTCTCGGTGCAGAAAATTATTTTGGAACCCTCGATCGCGACAAGGTTCCTTTGGACAAAAACAAAAATCCGGCGGGCTACGTCGACGGCGATGTTTATGAAGCAGCGCGTGCATTTACGGGCTGGCGAATTGAAGACGGCAGCTACGGCCTGAAGTTGAATACCGGACTGTTTCACTATTCTGATGTTTGGCACGACCGCTTTCAAAAAATTGTATTGGGCCGCCGGTTCGGAGAGCATCAGCCGCCCATGAAGGACGGGGATGATGTTTTGGATGCCCTGTGCAGTCACATCGGAACGGCGCGGTTCATTGTTGGCAAGCTTTGCCGAAAATTCACGTCCGACAATCCCTCGCCGGCCTTTGTCCAAAAAATGTCCGAGGCGTTTTTGTCGAGAAAGGATTCGCCGACTCAAATCCGCGACACCCTGTCGGACATTCTCGGTTCGGAAGAATACCTTTCAAAACAGTCCAAGAAGTTCAAACGTCCCGTGGATTATTTGGCAAGCATTATTCGAGTGACTGCAGAGTCGTTTGAGCCATCGGACAAATTTGTTTCCGGAGCAAACAAGGCGGGACAGCGTCTGTTCGGCTGGAAGACGCCCGACGGTCCGCCCGATGACGCTTCACCGTGGCAGTCTCCGCAGAGTTTGATTGAACGCTGGCGTGCCGCTCAGCAATTGATCTTCAGCGAAATCGACAAAGGCAGTCTTAAGCGCCTCATTCCGGCAGAAAGACCGACTCCGGAACAGATTGCAGATGAGCTTTCATCGCGCTTTTTGGGTCCGCGTATGGACAAAACGCTGCGATTGCTGCTGATTGAGCGTGCATCCGGCGGTCGTCGGTCAGACATTGCATTGCCTGAGCAGTTGCTCTCCGAGAGGGTCGATCGTGTTGTTGAGCTTCTGGTTATGAGTCCTGCGTTTCAATTGAGGTAGGTAAACAATGACTCGTCCTGTCAACAGAAGAGAGTTGCTTCTCGGGGCCGCAGGGGGACTGTCGTCTGTTGTTCTTTTGGATTCTCTTTTTAAAGGCGAATGGCCCGTCTTTCAGGCAAGTGCCGACTTGGTTGAAAAGAACAGAAATGTGCTGGTCGTTGTATTTCTGCGCGGAGGATTCGACGGCCTGAGTTTTGTGTGTCCGACGCAGGGTCAGGACAGAGTTTTTTACGATGCTGCGCGGCCGACTCTCGCGCTACCCCTGAGCGGCCCGCATGCAAGTTTGAAGCTTGATGAGCGTTTCGGGATGAATGCAGCAGCCAAGCCCCTTTTTGATCTCTACGGACAAAAACGTCTTGCCCTCTGGCAAAGCTGCGGTCTGCCGGTCCCGTCCAGAAGTCATTTTGCCGCGCAGGTTCTGATGGAACTTGGTGCCAGTCGTTCCGGTGCAGACAGCCGCGGATGGCTCACACGCTTTTTGCAGCAGCATCCCTTGAAAGCTGCTGTTATCGGCCCTTTGCGGCCAACCTCTCTCAAGGGTGCTGCCGATATTATGGCGTACAACCGCCTGCGCGGATTGGGACTCACCGGAGCGGCAGAACCTCAAAGTCAACTCAGGAATGCATTGCGGCGGCTGTACGGTCAGCAGGGAGCGGACGGCACTTACGGGTTGTCTGCACTCAATATGCTTGATGAGCTGGAAGAACTCTCGCTGAAGGGGAAGCCCGCCGAGAATCAGGAACAGAGTACGGGAGGAGAGATTGGGCAAAAATTTTCAATTGCCGCGCAGCTTCTTCAAAAGGATCCCAAGTTACAGGTTCTCACTCTTGATATCGGCGGCTGGGACACTCACAGACAACAAGGCAACACCGGAGACGGATATTTTGCCAAGCAGCTTGGTCAGCTTTCAGCTGCTGCCGCTGATTTTCAACAGCAATGCCTTGCGTCCGGCAATGCGTGGGTTACGACCGTATTTATGAGTGAATTTGGAAGAAGGCTGAAGGAGAACGGCAATCGCGGCACGGATCACGGTCACGGCAACGTTGTGGCGGTTGTCGGGCCAAAAGTGCGCGGCGGGCAGGTTCTCGGTCAGTGGTCCGGTCTTTCGAACGAACAGTTGTTTGAAAGGTCGGATTTGGCCGTGACAACGGACGTACGACTGATTTTGATTGAATGCCTCAGGTCGGTTGTGCCTGATGTCAGCCTGAAGACTGTCTTTCCTGAGATTGTCCCGTCCGGCGCGTCTGTGCCGGCACTTTTTCACTGACAGCTGCGTCCTTATGTTTTTGGGACGTCCGCTTGCCACGGCAGGCCATCGAGATCAACATTGCCTCCGGAAACAATAATGCCGACTTTACGGAACGAGTGATCAATTTTTCCGTCAAGAACAGCAGCCAGCGGTACTGCGGCAGACGGCTCAATCACCAGTTTGCAGCGTTCCCAGAAGAGTCTCATAGCTGCGATAATCGATTCTTCGCTGACAGTGACAATAGCACCCACAAATTCGCGGATGACAGGGAAATTCGTCTCTCCAAGAGAAGTGAGCAGCCCGTCGGCAATTGTCTGCGGCGACTGCGACGGAATAATAAAACCCGCGTTGAATGAACGAAAAGCGTCGTCGGCATTGCAGGGTTCCGCCCCGATCACCTTTGCATTCTTGGACGCATATGCGGCTGCAAGTGCAGTTCCGCTCAAAAGCCCCCCGCCCCCGACCGGGGCAAGAATGAGATCGAGTTCGGGATAATCTTCAAGCAGTTCGAGGGCTGCGGTGGATTGACCGGCAATGATCCGCACATCGTCGTAAGGATGGACAATGTGTGCACCGGTTCTCGCGACAATTTCAGACTGGGTTGTTTCGCGTGCCACAAGTGTCGGCTCGCAGAAAGTTATGATTCCGCCATAGTCCGCAACAGCCGCCTTCTTCACGGACGGAGCGTTGTCCGGCATGACGATGTATGCCGGTATTCCTCTCATCTTCGCGGCCAAAGCAAGAGCCTGCGCGTGGTTACCTGAAGAGTGAGCGACCACGCCTTTGGACGCCTGTTCGTCAGTCAATGAAAATACAGCATTGCAGGCGCCGCGAAATTTGAACGCCCCGACTTTTTGCAGGTTTTCGCACTTAAAAAACACATCCCGACCCGCCAGTCGGTTAATCGCCGATGACGTGACAACCGGCGTTCTGTGAATGAACGGCTTTATTCTTTCAGCCGCCTTTTTAAGGTCGGCATAGGAGATTTGCACCGGCTGCTCCTTCAATCAGCTGTCTTTACGCTGTTCTATCCTTCATTGCGGGACAAGCCAAATCAGGGATTCAAATTAATGGCACGTATCTTCGAAAGGCGGCTGCCCGAGCGTTATAATTTGAGCGCAGAACTCCTCAACAGGCTGACAAAATATTTACCCGATTCCGAGGGAAAAATGCAGGTACCAAATTGGCAGAAAAAGATTCTCATTGCAGTTTCCCTTTCCCTTTCTGTCTTTATCTTTTGGAAAATTCTCGCACACCAAAAAGCGGCTCATGATGTTTCCTCAAAGCAAAGAGATCTTTTGGAGAAAAAAAGCATCATCGAGATAAAAAACTGGGACGCTGTTTTTCACTTTTGCTTTTACGGCAAGGGGGCCACGACATCCGCCGATTGCGCCGAAGATTCGCTCAGACAGGGAGACAAGGTGGTTTTGCCGCTGGGCCAATTCAACAACCCGACCCTAAATTTCAAGCACAAAGAACAGCAATACTCCAAGCCTGCAAACACTGTTTTTCTGACTCATGAATTTTCGGAACAGGAAAAAGAAATTCTGAGCACATCATCGGAATGGATGCTGCTCATCCCGCGAAACTCACATCGGGCAACATTTTTCGGTTCCAATATGTCAGGAGTTTCCACTTACGGGCATGTCACAGATTCCAGCTTCGGCCTCACTCTCAACCAGCTCAAGACTGCAGGCAAAGTTGAGATGATCATCAATTACAAGCCATTTGCGCGCTTCGGTCCGCTTGATTTGCCGGTGGTTCTGGCCAAGCCCGAGTCGGCGCGCGAGTACTTGAGCCTCTTTGAGCTGCAGACCGGTGCTGCAGCTCTGTCCAAACAGTTCTTGGTCGGTGTGCCGCTTGTGATGAGTGCGATTGCGAGCGTTCTGGACCACAGTTCAACTATGTTTTTGCTTGCTCTTTTCGGTGCCTGCCGTGCAATTTTTTCATATATTATGTTTCTCGGGGAAAGCGCTCCCTTGTCTAAACTTCAAGTTTTTGCAGCGTACGCAGGTCTGGGCGCATCACTCGCACTGCTGCTGATGTTTGTTGAAAAGCTTGTCGGTCTGTCTTTCAAAAAAATTAAAACGTGGCATCGGGTTGTGTTCACGTCAGTCTGTGCTTTGCTGGCCTACGGCGGGCATTATCTGGATTCCAACTATCAGGTGCGATCTTCACTTTGGATCGATTCCATCGGCTCTGTGCTGTCTCTGGTCTTGCTTGCTGCCGCAGTCTTTCCGGCCTTAAAAAACCTTCTGATGCGAAAGAGCAATGCCACGGAATCAGCAAAGCCTGAGAGCGATTTGGCTCTTTCAAAGACTCTTGTTGCGGTACAGCTGGGCTTGGCTGCTGCAACATTTTTGATCTCAGGAAGCGTTAACCTTTCAGAGCTGAGCGGCAGTCTGACCGGAACAAATGTTTTTGTCGACCCGCTCGACTGGCGGCACATGATGCTCATGCCGGCGCTGTTGACTGCCGGCCTTCTTGAGGTTGGCTCGATTGCAAAAAGGATGCTGACTTTTGGCCACGAAATGGCAGAGAAGGCGGTTATCGAAAAGGAACTTATGGTCGGCCGTGACGTTCAGGCACGAATGTTGCCCGACAAGAGATTCAAAGGCGACTATTGGAAATGGCGCGCCATATACCATCCTGCCGAGGCACTCGCCGGCGACTGGTTCGATATCCGTGAAGTGGAATTCAGGGATGGCAGAAAACTGCTGGCTGTTTGCCTTGCGGATGTGACAGGCCACGGTGTCGGTTCTTCTCTTTCGACAAGTGTGATTTGCTCTCACTGGAGTCTTTGGTGTTCGATGCTCGGACAACTTGATTTTCCGGAAGACAAACAATCGCGGGAAAAAATTCTTTGCAGCGCTCCCGTGAAAATTCACGAAGGTCTTTCAGCCCTGCGCAAGAACGAAAACTGCACTTCCATGATCGCATTGATTGATCCTTATGCGAAGGAAGTAACACTGACTTCAGCCGGACATCCGGGAGCACTCATCATCGGTCCGAAGGCGCTGCGCTACGTGACAACCGCAGGAGAGCGTCTGGGCGGTGAACTTATAGGCGAAGCAAAATGGGTTCCAAGGACAGAATCTATTTCCGATGATGACATGCTGGTGATTTATTCTGACGGCATCGTACCCGTTGGTGCAACTGTTCTTGCATGGGCCGGCCAGCTCAAGAAAAAGATTGCCTCCGGAAATGCATCTCAGCCTGAGCTGCTGCTGATGCGGACGCTTCATGAAAACAAGAGAGCTTTTATGAAGGATCCTTCCAATGAGGATGACATGACTCTGATTATGCTCAGACGCGGATAAGAAAATTATTTTTACGGCGATATTTTCCCCGTCGTCATTTGCCGGTCATTGCCGTTTGAATGATCAGTGAAGTAGACTCTTGGTTCCGATAGTTGTTTACTCTGCCACATAAGGAGACGACCATGGCAAAGAATCTGAACGGCACGAAAACTCATCAGAATCTCAAGGATGCATTTGCAGGCGAAAGTCAGGCAAACCGCAGATACCTTTATTTTGCAAAGGTTGCCGATGTTGAGGGCTATCCTGAAGTTGCGAGCAATTTTCGTGAAACCGCCGAAGGCGAAACCGGACATGCTCATGGCCATCTCGATTACCTGAAACAAGTAGGCGATCCGGCAACAGGCTTGCCGATGGGCGATACCGTTCTCAATCTCAAGGCATCTATTGAGGGTGAGACTCACGAGTATACGGATATGTACCCCGGCATGGCCAAGACGGCCCGCGAAGAGGGCTTTCCTGAAATTGCCGACTGGTTTGAAACTTTGGCCAAAGCCGAAAAGTCTCATGCAGGGCGCTTCGCGCAGATGCTTAAAACCGTCTCCTGAGTTTTGAGCACAACGGGCGCCGCAAGGCGCCTTTTTTCTTTCTTCAAATTCACCGGAGGATGTGTGAGCAATCAGGGCGGACGCATTTCTTATCTTCCAACTGACGGTCTTTCCTACGATCCGGGTGAAGCCAAGTATTGGGACAAGGGTGCCCTGAAAAAGGAAATCACCCGCGCGTTCGAGATCTGTCACGGCTGCCGCATGTGCTTCAAATATTGCGACTCGTTTCCAAATTTATTTTCCCTTTTGGACAATAAATATGAAGGTGATGTCTCTCTGCTGAACGAAACTGAAACTGCCGGAATTATGGATGCCTGCTTTCAGTGCAAGCTTTGCGAGGTTCAATGTCCTTATACGCCGCGCGACAACCATGAATTCAAACTTGACTTTCCAAAACTTGTCCACCGTTATCAGGCTCAACGGCATCGTGATGAAGGCGGAACTCTGCGCGATTCTTTTTTGGGAAATCCTGATCTGGCCGGCAGTCTGTCGCGCGCGAGTCTGGGTATGGCGAACACAATGAACAAAGTTGCCCTGCACCGCTGGTTCATGGAAAAGGTTCTGGGCATTCACCGCGACAAACTGCTGCCTGATTTTTCGGACTCAACATTCGAGAGTTGGGCCGATTCACAGGGGTTCATTTCAACTGAAACAGAGAACTGTGAAGTGATTCTTTTCCAGACCTGTTATGTGCAGAACAACGAACCTGAAATTGGACGGGATACAATCGAGGTGATGCAACGCAACAAGGTTCGCGTGCAGTGCGAGCGCGGGCTTCAGTGCTGCGGAATGCCGCGCTGGGAGTCGGGCGATCTGGACGGTCTGCGCCGGCAGGCAGAAGTCAACCTGAAGAAGCTTGAACCATATGTGGACAACGGTGCCAAGGTTGTTGCGATAAATCCGACGTGTTCAATGATGTTCCGGCGCGAATATGGCGAACTTGTATCTGCCGAATTGCGGCCGCTGGCGCAAAAAGTTGCATCTGCAACAATGGATCCGAGCGAATTTCTGTGGTCCATTCGTGATCAGGAGCGTTTCAACACCGACTTTAAATCCTCCCCCGGTTCCTCTGTCGGCTACCATGCCCCCTGTCACTTGCGGGCACAGGCGGTGGGCTTCAAGGGCCGTGATTTGTTGCGCAAGATTCAGGGCGTTGTGCCCAAAACGGTGATGGAGTGCTGCGGCCACGACGGAACTTACGCCATGAAAGTTGAAAGTTTCGAAAGCTCGGGAAAGATTGGAAAGAAGGCTTTTGACGGCATGAAAGCATCGGATTCCGAGGTTTGGGCAACTGACTGTCCTTTGGCCGCAATTCAATTCAAACAGTTTGCCGGAGTGAAACCGATGCATCCCATGACGATACTGGCAAAGGCCTATCGGGGTGAGTCTTTTACGTCTTCCGAAGATCAGAAGGAGAAAAAAGAATGAGAAAAGTCGGCCGCAGCGACATCCTTCCGATCGCCGAATACGAAAAGAGCAGACCGTCGATACGTGAAAAAATGTTAAAGATTAAGCAAATGAGAAGAGTACACGTGGGCCCGCACCTGACTTTTCTGTTCGAGAATTTTGATACCGTCAAATATCAGGTTCAGGAAATGATGAGAGCGGAGCAGATTGCCGATGAACGGCAAATTGCTCACGAACTCGCGACCTACAACGAGCTTGTCGGCGAACAGGGAGAATTGGGCTGCACTCTGCTCATCGAAATAGACGATCCCGTTCGGCGTGCCGAATTGCTCAGCCGTTGGCTTGAACTTCCGAAATGTATTTTTCTGAAAACGTCGGACGGACAGATGATTCCGCCGACTGTAGATGACCGCCAAGTCGGTGAACAGCGCATCAGTTCCGTTCACTATCTGAGGTTTCGGGTGGGTGACAAAGTGCCGGCTGCAGTCTGCTGCACTCATCCGGATATTCACTGCGAGACTGTTTTGAGCACAGAGCAGACAATCGAATTAAGCAAAGATATTGTTGCGCGGTAAAGACGGAGGAAATGCTTTGTTTGCGCCGCAGACTCCTATATATCAGGTGCCGGTTCTCGCGGGATTGATTTGGCTTCTGCGGTTGTGTAACGAGGCCGTCGGTACGACCTCAGGCTTTGTTGATTCAATCTGGCTTCCGTTTCTCAGACCGTTGACACTTGCCTGTCTGGGAATCTGGTGGTCGTCGCTGTTTGTCAGATCCTTTGAGTTGAATACCCGCAGAAAATTTTGGATTTGGGCATTCTGTGCGGCCGCTGTTTTTTGTATTCCCTACGGTCCGGATATGTATGCATCGTTTGTGAAGGCAGGCGAGAAAAAGGCAATTGCCCTGTCTGTCTCATTTTATGCACTTGGAATCCTGACCTACGGAGTCATCAGAGGCGGTTCCTGTGTCGTGTGTTCGGTCAAATTTTTCGGCCGGATTCCAAGTCGTCCGCTGCGATCAACTCTCTTGTACGTGATATTTCTCTTTAGTGAGTTCATGTTTTTTCACACGTGGCATCCAATCACCTATTTTCCCGCATTGCCTCTGCCTTTGCCGGCCTCGGCTTTCTATACCGGAAATACAAATGCTCCTGTCAGCACGGTTTTGTTTGAGACTAATATCGACGGCGAAACGCGGTCGCGTATCGCTCAGGGGAGCAACATGGCGCTCTCCATGCTCGGATCAAAATTGGCGCAGAATGCGGTCGATGAACTTCGGCCGCTGAAGACCGGAAAGTCGTTGACTTTGATTTTGCCGGAGACTCTCGTCAATTTGAGCGATGTTTCGGATGCTCAATCACTGTTTATGCCCGTTGCATCATCACTGTTTGCGGATTTCGGGCTTGAAAAGCTTGTTTGGATACAGGGCGCTTTTGTGTCGAACAACAACGTTGTTCTGGGCAGCGAAATACAACGTCACAATGTCACGGGTGAACAAACCGCGGCCAATTCTCCTCCGGTCTTTGTTCTGCGCAAAAAGGCGGAACAGATGCCGATGTTTGAAGCCCCCTCCAAAGGGGTTTCCTACTCAGCGATAAACAACGACGGTTCACTCAGGGAGCAGGCCGTTGATCCGCGCTTCAGCGCTCTTCGGTCCTTTGTTGATTCCAATGTGATCATGATTTGTTACGAATCACTCTTCCCGTCGAACTGGCGATTTGGGAAGCCTGCGGTCGTGTTGACCAATCATCACATGTTCAATGAGTTCAAACTTATGAATTGGGTCTACTTTGGCTTTTTGCGGCAACTTTCATTTCTGTTCAGGGCACCTGCAAAAGTTGTGTCAAACTACAACCCGTCCGGCATTCTGTCTGTAAACGGTCCGGAAATGCCCACGGCTTCCGGATTGAGTGAAGGATGGACGGTCGTCAGGTACCGGTAAACCCTGCGCCTTCGCGCCGGCGATTACAGGTAAAATCGTGTCTCAGCCAACTTAAAACCAAATCGCAGAGCATCCGCTGTGCCTGATTTTTTTCCTCCGGTTTTTTCCTGAGTCTGGCTCCAGTAAAATTCCACGCCGCTGTTGAGTTCGATATTTTCGGCAATCTCCCAGACCCAAAGTGCATCCGCTGCCACCGAGAATTTGCCTCCGACCGTGTTGAGCTCTGAATCCGTGAGTGTGGTTGTGGATATTGTGTAAGAGGGATTTATATTCAGGTCGAATGACAATTCTCCCGAATCTAACCTGTGGTTGACAAAGAGCCCGACACGGTCAGACGATTTTGTTTTTATGTTTGTGGCGCCTGCCGGCGAAAAAACAAGATGATTGGTTCCCGCGGCAAATCCGACTTCTGTTGCGTCACCGGTTTTTAGTCCAACCCAAAGCTCCCTCCCGCCAGCGGGGGCATTCGGGTAGGCATACACAACGACGTTGTTCATTGAGAATGCGAATTCCAGAGCGGGTAATGCAGACTGCCCGTCATATCCGAACAGATCAACTGCGGTTATGTGGGACGTCTTGGACGATCCGCCTGTTTGTTCCGTTGTCAGTTTTTCCCGTGAAAGACTCAGTCCGCCGAGCGCAAGACTTGCTTTGGCATTCTCAGCAGCGTGTGCCTGAACGGAGAAAGGAACAGCGATGATCGCAACGGCAGCGCAAAAACGCATAGGGTGACTCCATGTCATCAAATTTATATTGATAAATTTATTAGGAGTCTAAATTTTCAGCAAGTGATTGGGCACTTAAAAGTGAGTCACTTATCGCAGGTGATTCTGACTTCCTTTTTGGGGCTCTTGGGGTCATTGGTGTCGAAAATAACGGTAATACCTTCACTTCGGACCAGATCGCTGATCTGCCTCTGCGCGAGGAGAGTCTGCCGATATTTCGCATCAGTCATCCAGCGGACAGGATGGGCAACCTGAGAGCCCAGATCGGCGAAATCTTTGTACCTGATTGTGACAGACAACATGCCAAACGTGTGCGGCGGCCCGTCGCGGTGCCCGTCTGTACTCGACCATTCACTTGAGCGTCTGACGATTCCCAGATCGAAAAACACCCTCTGATAACGGACAACAACACCTGCCTTAAGGTCAATCAGAAATGGTACGGCAGCGGTATGGTAATCGGGGTTTCCGTCCAGACGGTAATTGTTCAGAACCAGCTTTGCTTCGGCACCGAAATAGAGGTTCAGACTCCATTTGTCGTTGTGGCAGAACAGCCTTTTGAGACGGGCCTCCGGACTGAGCATTGCCAGTTCCTCGGCAAGCGAAGGGGTCATTTTGTTACCGACGTACAGGTCAATGAGCGAACCCAACAGCCGGTAATTGAAAAGCAGTCCGGCGTTTGCAAAGTTTGTGAATGAACCGGCATTGCCGCCGCCGTGAATGTAAATGTTGTACTCGGGCCGCGAATCTCCATAGAGGTCACCTTGACCCACCTTCAGGTACTTTTGAAAATTAACATTAAAATAAAAGCGGTCTGCGGCCTGAAAATCCCAGTTGACTTCTTTGTCGCCAATCAGACGGTGGAAACCGTTTTGAACCTGCTCTGCAAATGACCCTCGGCCAATAGTACCAATTTGTGCCTCAATTCTCTGCATGGAGCGGATGGAAGACTTGGCCTTGTCCATCTTAAAAGAATTGACGGCACCGCCGCAGTACAACACTCCTGCATTCGGTGGTTGTTCGGGCCGCTTTGTTCCGACATCGTTGTTATTCGTGTTGTAAATATTCTGACCGCACAGGAAGAAAAAATCACTGTGATCAAAGCCGAGCTTCTTAAAGAATTTTTCGAATTCGGGATTGTTGAAACTTAATTCTACGCGAAGACCGTTTGTGTAATAGACATCCGTTCCGGCAAGAAAATCATTCTCCATCGTGATTTTGAAGCCGTCAACGACAGGACGGTCTTTGAGCAGCTTGGCGATATCCGAGTCCGAGATTCCGTCGATGCGCAATGATTCTGTAAATCTCTTCTCGTTTTCCGTCTTCAGGGCTTTGAACACGGGGACCAAAGCCTTATCCTTCACCATTAACCTGAGCATGCGCTCCTGTTCCGTAAGATTATCGTCATAAAGAATTTCGATAATATCTGAAACTTCATCATAAAGAGCTTTGTTTTCAAAATAGTCGGCCCGATCAAAAAAACTTGCAAATCCTATGCATGGCACGAGCCAAAGCAGCGCACATAGCAACCTGAAGATGTTCATGGCTGAAGCCTCTAATCTGTTCTTGTTTGTTGAACGGACTAGTACAGATCAGGCAAAAAAACAATAAATGAAGCCTGAAAATGCCTTTTTTGAACAAATTTGGCGGGCGGGAGGGGTTCCGGAAGTCTTCGAAAAAGTGCGATTCAGGCAGGTTTCGCGGCCTGCTGGTAGTCAACGATGACGTTCATTACGGGGACCGCAGCTTCGTCTGGAGCATCCACGTTTTTTACAAGTGCCGTGGCCGAAAGCTTCTTCTCGTCAACGAGAGCCGCAAGACGCTCAACGGCGAACACCTCGTTCAACAATGTTTCACTCTGGGTGACCTTAAAAACTTTTGAACGCACAACGTGAAGCGTATTGAGGGCTCTGTTCAGATCGGCGACAACCTCTCTGAAGTCGTCTCCGGGCCGCAACGCAATTCTGCGCCCGAACTGACCGTTGTTGATTGCATTGCAAACCGTTTTGATTTTGAACATCGGTCCTGCCACCTTGTGCGAAAAGACAACGCCGATGAAGGTGATGGCTGCGAGAAACAGCGCGCTCAGACTGCAAAGATAAATAATTATGGTGCGCAGTTCCTTGTACAGATTGTCTTGGGCAGACTCTTCCATCGGCGCAAGCTCAACGATGGTTTCGTAGTTTTCGGAAATAAAGCTGTAAAAGACAAATCCGTATCCTGCCATGACGATAAGACAGGCGACTACCAAAAAACCCACATAGCGTCCCTGATAAGACGGAATCAGCCAATAGTTTCTTAGTTTTCTTCGTTTCACCATAATCTGTCACCACCTGATAAAAGAAGGCTTCATTTGCCTTTTTCGTTTTCCTGATTCGGGTCGATTCCAAGTTGCTTTGAAATATTTTGAATTTTGAGTCTGATTATCACTAGATTCGATTTGAGTTTGATTGAAGCAGTCGGATTGTTTTCATATTCTTTGAGGCGGCTGACATTTTTTTCTTCAAGAAGCCTCAGTTTGTTCAGTTGTGAACGAAGCTCCGCAGGAGTCAGTTTCTTTTGTTCCTTTTCGCCGCCGCCGGATTTTGCCGAATCGTCGGCATGGGCAATTACGGAAGTCATGGAAAAATAAATCAGCGCCGGACCAAGAAGAGCAGCCGCCAAAAAAACCGGAAAAATTCTCTTCAGATTCACGTCAGGCCCTTTTAATCGTGAGTTTCAACGGCAACCTGAATTTTAGCGTATTATGTCCGAGCTTATGGAGTTGGCCGTTTGTCGATGCCAAGATTCCGACATGGGTTATTTTTTCGGACTTGGTTGCTGTTGATGATTGGCAGGATGAAGCAGGGCGAAATCTGCAGGACAGCGAGATGGCTCAACGAAAAAGATTTATTTATCACCTTTGCATGTGCTTGATCACAAGTGCCGTCTTTTTCGCAAGTACAGGCCGCGCTTCTACTCTTCAAACTTATCAGAGAGACAAGAAGGTTAAGGCGGAACCGCTCACGCTCGAACAGGCTCTTGCGAAATTCAGAAGTCAGGGACCGGACTACAAGACATACAGAAGTGAATTGGACGCTGCAGCCTACACGTTCAGAAAGGCTCAGTACAAATATTGGATGCCGAGCGGAAACTTCAGTACCAGTTTGAGTTCGGAATCAACTGTTGCCCGCTACAAAGGCGCTTATCCGTTTGTTGAAGGAAACCGCGACAAATTTCTTGGACCCACTTCAATATCTGCAACATTAAATCTCTTCCAATACACTCTTTTCGACGGAGGTCTTGCGACTCTGGAATTCCAGAAGGCCTCGCTGGAACACCAAAAGGCCATGGATTTGGCGCGTCTGAAAGTCCGAATGGCGGAAAGAAAACTTGTCGACAACTATTTTTCGCAACGAACGTATGCCGAGGCTCTGGATGCAACATTCAGAGCCTATCAGCTTTGGAAGACGGTTGAGCAGCTCTTCTCTGCGACCTCCGGCGGCGGTACGGAAGCTGAGGCTGATATCAATGAAGTGAAGATCCAGCTCAACGACACGGAAACCAAGTTTGCCGAATACTCATCAAAGTTTTCGGAAAAATCCGGTGCCTTGAACCTGCTGATGGGCGAGCCGCCGCAGAAAAGATTCAATCTCACGTCGGATATCAAAATCAGTCCGCTTTCTTTGACGCCGAAGGATGCACTGGCTCAAATTGAATTAACCAGCAGTCAGGCAATCGAGAAGAGGCATGAGCTTCGGTTGCTTCGCATCGATGCTCAGGTCGAAATCATTCAAATGGGGTTAAAGCCGAGGCTCAGCTTCAGCGGCCTCGAGTACAAGTACAATTTCGGAAAGAATGCGGCCGCATCCGTGACCAATCCGACAACAGTCACCGCAGGCGATTCGGAGTCTTCCAACTTTACTATCAAATTTGACCTTTCACTCGAGGCTCCGTTGTTCGGTGAAGGAGGGTTCTTCAAGCATTTTGACAGGGAAGAAAAGCAGCGCAACATTTTGGAAAAAGAACGCAGCGTTGCGGATCTTAAGCAGGAATGGGAACAGAAGGTCATGACGCTCGTTGATGCAGTCAAAAGGCTTGAAGACGATACACGTCGTGCGGAAGATTCGCTTCGCCTGATTGTCAAACAGCTGGACAGAGTTCTGGATCGCCTGTCGCGGGGAACAAAGGTCAGTGTGCGTGACCTGAAGGATTACGTTGGCGGCAGTTTGAAATTGAGTACAGATGCGCTCTTCAAAAAGCAGGAAGTACTCACCAAGAGATTTGAATTTGACGATTTGCTCGGCAGCGATACGACCAAACTGCTTGGGGAGGAACGTAAATGACGTTTGCATCCCGAGCTGAGCTGACTGCTTTTTGGATTTTGGCCGGTCTGTTCATCGGCATTTTTTGTGCGCCGGCGGCATCAGCTCAAGACAGCAAAAATCGGCAGTCAAATCGTACGTCGAAGGCCGCAGCTCCAGCCGCAAAGGTCGTTGTTCCCGACTCGCTTTCCTTGTCGAAGGTTTATCCCTTTAAGCCCCGAAATATTTACTACGCATCCGGAGCACTGACGCTTCCGCTCAGAACACATTCCGGAGCGAATGGTATTTCCTTCTCGGCAGGGTTGAGGCGGGGCCTGTTTGATTTTTTTGCAACTTATTTGAATGAGACAAGAGTCTGGAGGCAGCTTGAACAACGACCGACTGCCGATGCCTATGAGAATTTCAAGAAGGAGTTCACAAGCGACGAGCCCGACAAGATCAAAGGAAGGGCTCACCTGCTGAAATTCCAGTGGAGCTCGGGAGATCTGTTTTCGCTTTGGGGATTTGAGGGCGGTTTCGGACTGCGTTATCCTGCGCCGCTTTTGCCCGACGATTTTACGGCAAATACGGCAACCTTTATTTCTTTAGGCGGACTCTCGGAAGTGCGCGTTGTGGGTGTCAAGTACACCACCCGCGGAGCCGGACTCAAGATGCTTTTGGCGTGGAACGTTCCTCAAATGCGCAGTCTCAACGTGATTTCAGGATTCCGATACACAATCCTTGAAGCATCTCCCAACGGATTCAAAGATGCGGCCGACCAGCTTTCTGTTCATGCCTTTGGAATGATGAACGGCGTGGAGTGGCAATTATGACAATAACCCTGAGCGCCCGACGGATCTGTTGTGCTCTTTTGTCCGTGGCGGGCGTCGCTTTGTCGGGGACTGCAGTGTCCTGCGGAAAAACTGAAAGGACGTCGACGAAAAGAATCTCTTCCGGTTCAGTCGTCGGCGATCAAGTCATCAACGGTGTCCGAACCCAACTCAAAATTCGCCAAGCTGCGACACAGGATGCAATATTCAATTACCTGTCAGCGGCAGGAGTATCCTCCTCCCTGCTCAATTTGGAAGGAATTCCCAACCTGCTTCCCTTGTCGGCCGAAAGCATCGCATTTGCAAAACTGTCATACGGGTTAAGCAAAGAGATCGCCGCATTGGAAGGAACATATTCATTCGCAGTGACTCCCGCTACCGAACATGCCCTCAAAATCAGAGCGTCCATTGTCAGGTATTCGATGTTTTACGGTCGTCAGTTTTCGAATCTCGATACTGCTTCGAATCCTCTCAAGGCCGAATTTGCGAGGGCATTCTCCTTCGGCTTCATTTCCGGCTTTCCCTCGGCAGGTCTGAGTTCTGACGCAGCTACGGCCGGACTCACTGAGGTTCTTGATTCCTTACTCTCGGGCATCGCCGACACCAAATGGGATGATGCAGCTCTGCTCAATGTCTATGGTGCTTATGCAACCGGTGCACTGAGCGGCCTAAAGTCAACGTCTCTTGATGCGGCGGCACGTTCAACACTTGTCGATAAGATAGTGGGAGACAGCTATACCAAACTGAAGGACAACAAGACGTCCAAGGAACTCAGGCTGACAGCGTTGTTGACAAAGATGAGTTCAGAAATCGGTCTGCTCAAGACAGCCGGATTTTCGGCAGGTGATATTCCCAATGCACTGGTGGCAATCGTCACATCAGGTTTGACTGCATTGAAGGCGAACGAAACAGCATTTGAAACTGATTCAAAAAACGCATCAGGACTTGTGAGTCGCGAGGTTTTGAAAAATTTTTCCGATTCGATGTCAAACGCAGAACTTGCAGAGATTTTCAAGGCAGTGGCAGCTGCCTTTGTTGCCGAATTCAAGACAATCAACAAAACACTGCCTGCAGATTTTGCGGACGGCGTAAAAGCGAAAATGAATGAGGCGATTCAGGCAAGTTCGGTTGGCGACTCAAAGAAGTCAGATGCTGTCTGCGCAACCGACAAAGGAATAACAAAAGCGGTGACCGGCACGGACCCTGATCCTCCTGCGACTTGCACTCCGGCTCCTGCTCTTGTCCCTGAATAGTGGGCAGCTGTTTTCTGAATTTCCGGCTGAAGCGAAAATCAATTTAAAAAATATTCAGTAAAAAATCGGTTTGAGAAAGATACCGGAGGTCTTTGTCAGTTTTTCCGCAAGGCAAGTGCACTGATCCGCAGAAGCGGGTTTGTTGTATTCAAAAAGGTTCTCCAACGACGCCTGTTTCCAATTCGTAAGAAACGGCGGGTTTTTGAATTTCGGATTTGCAGCCGACTTGGGAGCAAGAATGCGGCAATTGATTGCGGCAGGATTACTTAAGTAGTCGTCTGACTTCAACTTTGCCGCGGCTTCGGAAGGCAGTGAGGCCAGATAGCTCAGAGTTTCGGATGCAATTTCAGCTGCTGCGGGCGACTCGACAACATCAGTTGCCTCAGGAATTGAATCACCGCTGTTACCGGCCTCGTTATTTTCCGGTCCATTTGCAGGTGTTGATTTTTGACTGTCCAAACCCGACTTTTTAGACGGTTTGTATGGCAAGACCACAGTACTTGACTGCTCGGAACAGGAGGGCAAAAAGACAGAAGCTGCCAAGAGAAATTTTATAAATTTCACCCTCAGGATGTGCCTCATATTCATTTTAAAATTCCATTTATTCAACGGCGCAATTCTCCGCTTTGGGTGTAAACGTCAGGTCGCGGAATTCACATCTCGAATTTGATTTCGACAGGCCTGAAAGCAGAATCCTGCATACGTTCCTGCATGTCTGAACATCCGGACTGGAGAACACCGACAGAATGTTCCCGTTTTTGAATGCTCTGCAAAGAGATTTTGCAGTTACTGCGGAAAAAATCCCGTTGCCTGCGGGAAGTTCAAGGATCTTGAGTGTTCCCGCATCGAGGCTTTTTGCTCCGTCATTCACAGTCAGATTCTGTGCTGATGTGAACTCCTCAGGTTTGAGATCGGCAGGAATTTGTCCGGTACAACTTTCGTCGATGTCCGAGCAGCTTCCGACAATTTTTTGGCCGAGAAGTAATTTTGCAGATTTGTGTTGCAGACCTGAACCGCTTGGAATCCGAATCAATACGGGCGTCTGCCTGCTGACGGCAACAGTGGTGTTTTTCGTGCCGTTTGCGGTTGCTGCAGCAGAATATCCCGTGACTGAATCCACTGCGCGTTTAACGTTGATTCGACGGCCGAATTGAATTTTGTCCGCCAGTTCCGGAACCTGATCTGAAGTATCAAGCATGATTTGCGCAATCGCAACATTCGTTTCGTGCGGGATCATACTCCAAACCAAAGCCGCGGCACCCGCAGCATGAGGTGCGGCCATGCTTGTGCCGTCGAGGAATTCGTACCCCGCTGCCGGTGCGGCTTTGATGGCATCCTGAAACGAGGTAACCAATGATGCCAGAATAGGCGTTACAGAGACCTTGGCAGACGCCAAATTCTTTGCATTCAGGGTGACAGGATATGTCGACAATATGCGCTCACCGGGTGTCACTGCATGGATCTTGGATGAGCTGTAGTTCGAGAAGTGAGACAACTGGTTGTTGGCGTTTATTGAGCCGATTGCCAAGATTCCGGAAAAATCCAATGATGCGGGAAAACGAAAATTCGTCACAATTGACATGTCTTTTGTTTCGTTGCCTGCGGCAGCAACAACCAATCCGCCGGATTTTATGAATGCTTCCACTGCGTCGGAAGACATTTTTTCCGCGGCTTTTGCCGCGTCTGTGTCGTAAAACATCGGCCCCGACATTGATATATTAATGATCCTGACATTTATTGATTTCGCAAAATTGAACGCGGAAAGTATGGACGCTCTGTCCGAGCTTCCGCATTTGTTTGCCACCCGCAGCGCGATGATTTCCGCTCTCCAGCAGACTCCCGAGACACCGGTCAAATTGTTTCCGGTTGCGCCGATCGTTCCGGCAACATGTGTTCCGTGGCCATTTTCATCTGAAAATTTGGTTGTATCCGGTGTCATCGATTTGGTTTCATCAAATTCAGGAGGGTTTTTTGTACAATCCTGACTGAGTTTGCGTTCTGAAGCAAAGTTACGTGACAGCGCCAAATTAAGATTGTCTTTCAAATCGGGATGACTTTCATCAATACCACTGTCGATCACGCCAATTCGGACAGGCCTGCAGTCCCGTTTTGTGTTCCAAGCCAAATCTGCCGCAAGATTGGCCTTCGGATCCTGTGTCGTTTGGAATTTAACAGGCAGATTTTTTCCTTGGGATACAAACGCATGGGTCTTGAGGTCCCCAATTCCGTATTGCAGGGGAAGAAGCGGGTCGTTGGACGTTTTTTGTAAGGTCATTATTTGATTGTAGCTGATTCCGGCCACCTTTTGCGATGACCGAACCTTTCGGCAGATTGCAAAGTATTCGTCCAATGTGGCCGGTGATATTTCCGCACTCCAAAGCTTTTGTGTTCCCAAACTGCGTACCGTGATCACGCCGAAGTCCTTAAGCTCAGCGGATAGCTCATCGACGGTTTGATCAGCATTGGTTGAAATAATCAGGCTGTCAGCCAGCCATTGGTCATGAGCTTGCGGGTCACCCGTGTTTTGGTCAAAAACCTGAATGATTGGAACATAACCGCTCTTTTTTATCCATTTAAGCTTAAATTTGCTTGCTGCCGAAGCAAAAAAATAAGTCATTAAATCGTTGTTTTGTAGGTCATTTTCGGCTGAGCGGTTTGCATCCGGAAGAACGGTTTTCTGGATTACAGATTGTTGCGGATTGCTTTTTTGCTCCCGTGGCCCGTTTGCCGGCGTTTGATGAATTGAATTACCCGTTGCAGTTGATCCGCTTTGTTCTCTTTCGTCTAAGTCTACCCCGTCCACCGGACGGTAAATGTACCAACCCAGCAGACAAATTCCGGCCAATGCGACAGCGTTCAGTACAGGTCCTTTAATGTTCTGCATTCCGGACACCAACCTTCCATATTTGTCGTGACATCGGAAACTTTTGTCCAGACCTTAAATTTACGGACTGATTCTGTTGTTTCGGGCTAAAGAATCTTCGCAAACATACGATATCAGTGTGGTAATGTGCGAACTGTTTCCGGAGTAGCGAGATGCGTGCTGTAGTGTTCTTTGCCGCAGCAGTCACATTGAATGCCTGTTCGTTTTCGGAACAGAGTACGGCAATTTGCAAGATCACAATTTTCAACAACAGTGTATCCGTTCATGCAGCGACCTCGACGGATGTAAAGTCAAAAGACGATTGCCGGCAGCTGGGAGCTGATGCGTTCAGAACGTATTGTCTGAATAACGCATCTGTCGAGTTCGCCGAGGCCTCCAACCTGACGAACCGGTATGAGTGGAACGGACCGAAGTCGGGCACCGGTGAAAGGGATACTGCGAGCGGAAGTTTTGGTTCGGCGAAGTGCGGCATGGTTCAGTAGTTTTGGAGTTCCTGATGAAACCGTTTTTTCTGGTTCCATTGGTCGCCTTGATTGTATCCGCCGCTTGCAAGAAGCAGTCGCCGGACGATGCCGGTGTACAGACGCTGCAGTCAAAGTACGGACGCAAAAAGATTTTTCTCTGGAACAAGAAAATAACCTCAAGGTTCGACAGCATTCAAAGGAGTTGCTGGTATTACAAAGAGGCTTCGCCAAGCCTCGGTCTCTCGGACAGAGATGCAATTCTGAGTTCCGTCAAACTGAACGAATTTGCAATTCATGATGAGCATGTCGAAAAGCAGCTCGAAAACATCCTTCGAGAAAAGATGATCAACGTGGGGGCTGAATTTGTACCATGCGGACTTGCGACTGTTTCAGTCGGTGCTGCAATTGCATCGGGCGGTGCATCTGCGATTGCGTTCGGTGTCAGTTCAGCATGGATGGCTAATAACTGTGTGAAAAATTCACTCAATATCCAGAGATATTTTAACGAGCTCAGGGGAACGTCCGACGGGCTCGCGTCTCTCGAAAAGGGCGAAACCCGTTTGGGGCGAATCTTTCCGGCAGCCAAGCAGGAAACAGATATGTTCAGAGAGGCCATCCGACGGGCGCGGCAACTTGGACTTGAGGACAAAGTTGCTTGCCCGAAAGCTGCTCAATTTTAATCCGATGACTTCGCCAGACTTAAAGATCAGAGGCACTTGCATATTAGCTCAAAGTTAAAATCAGGCGCAGCCGGATGTCTATTCGAAGTCACACTTTGCGGATACGCACGTCGGACAGTCCTTGGCGGCATCGGTGCCAAGGGTCAGGCTGATGCCGCTTGGAAAGCTCGCAAGATCCGCGCCGAAGTCAATTGTATAGGATTTGACTTCAACATCGGATTTGTAGGTCTTTCCTTTGATCTTGCCGCCGGTGGGAGTGCAGGGATTGTCATTGTCGACGAATGAATAGGTCAGGTTTTCGAATTCGGTTTCAACTTTGATGGCATCCGTCGAATTCACTGACTTGATTTTGCCGGCGGTAATAACCTTCTTCTCAAGGTTTCCGGTAGTTGAATTGCGCTTGACTAGAACTGTGTTCGGTACGTCGTGAGTAATCACATTGACGCGCTCAACTGTGCCGCCGTTCGGCTTTGTGAGAGTCACAGTGCGGGTAATGTTGTTGTTTACGGTTTTTTGATAGGTGTAATCCGGATTCGTTGCAGCAGAAAAATTAATTTGGCGTGTTCCCGTTGTCTTCATCTTGCGGCTGGTGAGTGTTCGCCCGCCTTTGGTTACACTCATGTCACGCGTTCTGTCCTCGGTTTCAAGCAGGCTTGTGCCGTTCAAATCGGCACCGGTTTTTCCGGAATCCTTCATCTTAAAATGAGCACTGTTGGTGCAGGCGGCATCGGCTGCAGACGCCGGCGTCCAGACCCGTTTAAGGGTTCCCGTGCCGCTGACACCTGCCGTGACTGCATTTGCTGAATTTTGAATGCGTCCCTTTTTGGTTGACTGGTCTTTTTGACCGGCCACGTAACTCAGTAAAACCGTCACCGTTGCAGGGGTGGCTGAGGAATCCACTGTACAGGTGCGCTTGACCGCGCCCACTGTCTTTTCCTTGTTGGCCTGATTGCCGTTCGAATTACCTGACGGTGCAAGAGCCAGTGATGAAGTTGATTCTGAGCCGCCGGAACCGGATTCGTTCAGTGATGAGGCAATCTCATCGAGAGTATCGCTATGGTGTTCTGCAAGTGCTTCAAGATTGCTGGCTACATCTCCCGTCGGGTCAGTTAAATAGCCGTTTAGAGCATCTTTCACTTCTGTTGTTCTTTTTCCGCAGGACAAGAGCAGCCCCGCTGCAAATAATGAGGACAACGTCACCTTCAGATTCATGTGCACTCCAAGTTGATGCCGGCTTTATTGCCTGAGTTATCTTAGCAACGATTTCAGCCGATGCCCTCAGATTCCGGAGCCATCGTCTGTTTGGAAATTGACGTCCGCGGGAGTTTGGCGAACCTGCATGTCATTGCGCGGGAATGATGTTTTTCGGGTCAATAGTCTTGCAGCTTTTATGCAGCTTGCACATCAGTGTTCTGTAAGCCTTTTCAAATTCCGATCTCTTCATGGTCGCATTGGGGATTTTGAGCTCGCAAAGCAAATCTGACACCTCCTTGTCACTGCCAATCGCTTGGGTCAGGACACTTTGCGTGACCTGCAGGTCTTCGGCGACCTGCGCGAAGGTCATGCCGGGTATCGCCCAATTTCTGTATGTGTCGACAATGGGCTCGGGGTCTTTGTAGTTCACGCCGGTCTTGCTCAAAGCATCTCTGAAAACTGTATTGTCCCTTTCCATTTGCTGTTTGAGTTCGGAAAATGGAACGTGGAAATCGAATATTTTTGCCTTCAGACGGTTCCAAAAATCATCTGTCACGTTGTCCGGCTTTGAAGTTTGCGCGGCGATCCATTTCGAGACTTGGTCTTCTTTTTCGATGTACCCCTGAGTGTGACAGGAAAGGCACGACAACGGGGCTCCGACGACCATAAGGTCTTGCCGGTCGTGAGCCGGAATCAGCAGTGCTTCCTTGTTTTCAAGTGCCCGCTGGTTTGGGATTTTGTAGTCCAGATGTTCTGCCTTCAGACCTACGTTGACGAAGGCCTGCAGCCCGTTTCTTTTCAAAAAAAGGTACTCAAGAGTTTCGTGCCGGTAGGCAATCGGGTTGGATGATTCAATTTCGCATTGAATCATTGTTTTGCCCGCATACGGGCCGTCTTTTTTAACAGGTAGTTTGCCGTTCTTTCGAATATAATCCACCGAACTCCACGTTAAAAAATCCTGATGCCCGTAAAGGTCCTCAAATTCTTTGAGCAGGTCCCCGTATTCCTTTGTCCCTGCGGCAGCCTTTTTCAGTTTTTGGACAATCTTCGGTTCTTCACCGTCGGGCAAAACGGACGGATAAAACATGCCGTGATCGAGAAGTGAAAGTGTTCTCACCTGCGGACCGTCCGCCAATTTGGTGAACCGGTCGGTCATAAAATTTATGCATTCAAATCCGGGCTCGCCGTCTGAACCAATTTCAAAGACGGGGCCGGCTGCATACCGGAATAAATCGTGTTGTCTGTATTTTTTGAGGCTTTTGTCTTTGAATTCGAAAGCTCTCCATAAGGGCTTGCCGGGAACATAGTTCAGAGCTATTCTTTCGAATGACCTGTGGTTAATGGAAACACCGGAGTTGTTAAATCCCGCGCGGATTATTCTCTGCTCTTTCGGGATCATTTCGCGGTTAAAATTTTTGTCGTTGTCGTAAATTGATCCTTCGACGTCGTCTATTCCAAGCGCTGCATCAAGCGTAACGGTATCGTCGTCCATGCCGGATGCGTGATAATACAAACGCATTCTCATGTTGCCTGCAACCTGCGATACGAACCAGTCAGCACGAAGCAGGGGTGAGGGCGATGAACACTCGATGCCGGCAGGATTTGCTTCTTCCTGACATCGTTTGCTGTTGTTCTTTTCGGTAGCGGAGATCAGGCGGTAGGTTTTAACGGTGTTTTCATCCGATTTTTGGCCCGATTCGCGCATCTGCATGGCCATCTTTGACAGAATGGGATGCTTCGCAAGCGGAAGTCCGTTTTCAAAAGTGTGAACCGACGGTTTCACAAACTCTGCTTCGGTTTTTTTGCCCTCGAATATTTCTTTGTACCGTGCACCGTAAAATTTATTTGCTTCGCGTTCAGCCGGATCGGGGAGCCATTTTTCCAGCTCGTCGTCTTTCATGGTCGGCATCACTGTTTTGAGCATATAGGTATAAAGCGTTTCTGGACGATCCAACTCATACGCAGCAAGATTAACGCGGTAAACAAGACGCAGACTGTCGATGGGTTCAGGTTTGACGATTCGGTCGGAAGTGCTGAGCATGTTGAGCATCTTGGAAAGTGCTTTTCGTGTTTGCTCAAGGGCGGCATCGGGTGCGCCGGCGTTGAACTGGTTCACGAGATGGAAGTACCGGATGTTTACTTTTTCTTCCGCAGAAAATTTGTTGAAGTCTGTTTCAATTGCCTGATACACGGAGTCGTATGTGACCTGTTGTCTGGTTTGCGGTTTGGTTTCAAGCCATGTTTTGACAAGCTCCAGTTTCTGCGGACTGAGCGGCGCCTTTGGCGCAGGCGGCATCGGTTGAGTTTTACTGATCAAACGCAGGAAGAGTTTGCTCTTTTCGGCCGGCTCGCCAATTTTTATCAGACCTTTTTCGGACATTGCCGCAATGTTTCGGACATCACCGATGTTGCCGGAGTTGGCACCGTTTTCACCATGACATGTATAACATTCGCTCTGGAATATTTTGAGAACTTCGGCTTGCAGATTTAGCGCAGCGTTGCCTTCGGCATTGACCCCAACCGTTGCCTCTGATCTTCCCAGCTGAATTACGGCTGAAGGCGAACTTTTGTTCCTACAGCCAGCGACAAGCGCCGCTTCTGCAATGATCAAGCCGAGAAACAGACTACGCATCGGACCTCCTCGAATCCATCTAAGAGATATCGGCGGGTTCGTTCTAAAGTTGAGTGCTTGTCGTTTTCTGAAATGATCTGATTATGTTGAATTTTATCCCGAATTAAGAAAAAATGAGGCGGACGGAATCTTTGAAGCATCGGAGGAAGGTTGAGCCCTATATTCATCTCCGTTTTTTTGCTTGCTCTCAGTTGCAGTGTCATGACTGTAGCATGGTACGCGCATCTACGGTTTAAAGAGCTGCCGCTGTGGATCGCCGTTCTGGGGAGCTGGTTGATTGCGTTGTTTGAGTACGCGCTGCAGGTGCCTGCCAATCGCATCGGTCACGGGGTTCTGACAGCGGCGCAGCTCAGAATTATCGCCGAGTTCTTTACCCTCAGTTCATTCATCGGATTTTCAGTTTTTTATCTGCGCGAGCCAATGTCTTTGAATTATCTGGTGAGCTTCGGGCTCATATTCGCGGCAGTCATCATAGCCTTCTGGGGGCCTTTCAAATAGATTCGGGCGCAGCAGCTCAGGGGCGGGAACTGACTCTGTTATTCGGTTTTGAAGTTATTAAAATGTGCAAAAAATGGTCTTAAAAACGTTTCTGCACACATCAATATGACCAATTTCATTGATGAAATTATAAAACTCTCATGTGCAGCAAAAAAAATCCGACATGTCATGTAACGCCATTCAGGCGAATTTGGAGGTCGGTATGAAGATGACAGTAAAATCAGTTCTCGCAATTCTCCCTTTCAGTGTCCTCGCAGCATGCGGAACCGTCAAGCAGGCTTCGCCCGTTCTGACCGGCGACGAGAGCGCACTGATGGGTGTTGCCGATGCGAGTGACGAGGCAGATGAGCTTGTTGCAGACCACGTCGAAGAGGTTTCTTCGCTTCTCGATCTGGAAGACGATGCTGCCGGAGTTTCTGCGTTGGGTTTGGCTGCAAACAAGCAAAAGTCGCTTGAGAAGAACTGTGTCGTCGAGGCCGGAAAGCTGACCCTCAGCAAACAGAAGACCGTGGAAAAAGATTCCGACAGAACCACGCGCAAGGGCCGTGTCGAGCGGCAGGCAGCCATCGAGAGCACTTATGAGCGCGTGTACTCTGCAGCGTACGGCAAGGAGCTGGCTGTCGAGTGCAAGACGGCTCAGGGACCGGTGAAAATCATCAAGTCAAAACTCGCACAGATCGTAGGTTCGTCAGTTGAAGCAAAGCATTCACGCTCGGCAGAGCGTTCGCTCAAACTGGACGGACAAATCAAAAGCTCGAGAAAAGTTGAAAGCGAAGGAACCAAAACTGTGAATTTCGGCGCGGCGACTGAGCAGGACGGCAAGCTCATCGTCAGCAAGACAGTGTCGTTCAGCGCGTCTTCGACGGTGAACAAGCTCAAAGACGGCGCTTCCGCAGAGCAAAAAAACTCCCGCAAAACAATCGAAGAGGCGCCGCTCAAAGTTGAAGTTGTGCGCGACGCAGCCAGCGGTGCTTTGGTTCACAAGCTCATTCAATCGGGTCATGTGCAAATTGCCCACGGTGAAGACCGTAAGGTAGACATTGTTTACGAGCAGGTGAAGTTCACCGGTGAGTGCAAGCCTGTCAGCGGACGTCTGCTGATAACGAAGAGTAAAACGGCCGAAGCCGGAAACACCGCGAATGTGTTGAACATCCGCTTCAGCGAAAACGAAATCTTCCTCTCCCGCAACGGCGGTGAAGAAAAGAAGATTGAAGAACTGAAACTCAGACTTGAAGATTGCGGAAAGACTTCGCAGAAGTAAATCCGCAGTGTTTCCCCTCAGTCGCCCGACCCGCCGAAGTGCGTGTCGGGTTTTTTTTTAACGATTGAAGTTCGTCCTGCGCGCGTTTTCTGCAAATTTTTTAAGTGAGGACGCAATTTTATTTGGAATGTGAATTTTCAACCACCTGAGAAAAAATCGGGCGACCTTTTCACCGGCAGGGAAGTCTTTTGAGCATTCAATCGCAAGTTCCCTGCGTGTCGATGCAAGGAACAGGACCAGAGACAATGTTTTTTTGGAAATTTCTTTTGCAGGACGCGTCAAATCGGATTCCGAAGGGTCAACATGAATTCCATTGGCCGACAGAGCACTCTGAGAATTTTTGGCAAGGGATATTTCTCTTCGTTGAAGAACAGTTTCAAGAATGCGATCCTCAAGCTGCCGTTCCGCATCCTGCGGTGCAAATTTCTCCGGAATAACTTCCTCGCAGACGCTCAGCAGAATTGTTCTATATTTTGGTGCTGAAACTTTTATCTGGCGGACATTTTGCTGACCGAAGCCCGTGACTTCGGTTACGATATTCTGTCTGATTCTGCTCTCGGTCCAGCTGACGCGGGGATCGATTCCCATTTGAAGTGCAAGCTCGCGCAACTGGTCCAAATTGAGAGAGTCAAAAACCGGATTTAGAGATTCGGACGGTGTTTCCTTTTCTGTGTTGAGTTTCCACGGATCCAGATAGAGTTCAAGAAGAGCCTGTCCGGCCAACCAAACACCGACACTGCGCGCGAGAGGAATGTTTGCGGCCTGAATTCCGTTTTGCGGAAACAGGGCAAAAAATCTCTCAAAGAAAAGATTTCCCAAAGAATAGGCAGTCGACGCAAGAATCAACGCGTCCTGTATGTTGTCTTCGGCAGGCAGAATTCTCCTGTCCGGCTTAAGCCTGATGTGTTCAATTCCGGCAGCCTGACAAAGTTCAATAATCCTTGATCGGGCAATTTCCAGTTGTTGCGGTTCTGCAGTCTCGCAATTTTTTGAATATGCGTCCGCAAGCTCCGCATTCAGTTTCCTCAACAGCCGCGCAAGCGCATAATTGCGTTCAGACGGCCAAAGGGCCTCACAGGCATGCCGTTCGATTATTTTTTGACCGAAGATTCGCGCGACACGATCCACAGACCGCTGCGCAGCGTTACTCTGCGGGGTCGGCAGCCTGTCACTTAAAATTTTCGCGGTCTCAGTCGCTTTCATTCAGTCTGTATTCCGGCCTTTACTTATTCAATCAGATGAATTGCACATTCCTGTGCCTACCGAGTTTTCGACAAAGAATTGAATTTCTTAAATTCCTATCGCGACTTTGGCACTTGCATCCGGAACACTGCATTTTTTGCAGCAGCGCAGAAGCACGTTATGCCAGTCAGTCGATGACTTCTTTATCCGAATGATGCTCCGGCAGCCTTGGCTAAACTCGCGGCAGGAGGTGAAGGGTTTGGTCCGGCCGGCTCCGCAAGTTGACTGCCGGATCTTGAGCGGGCTAAATGATCTGTGGGCAACGGAGAATGGCATGAGGGAGTTTGCTGCTGATGTTTGATTTGCAGAATCGCGCAAAGCCGCCATTGAAGTGGGCCGGCGGCAAATCGCAAATTCTGAGCCGTCTTGTTGAACATTTTCCTCCACACTTTGACCGCCTGATTGAGCCTTTTTTGGGCGGCGCAGCGGTGTCTTTGAGTTTGAAGCAGGGAATTCCTTCGTTGCTGAACGATTCAAACGTCGAGCTCATAAACCTCTATTCGGTCATAAAGGAACAACCGCTCGAACTTATGTCTGAGCTGGACTCTCTGGCGGCCCGATATTCAGGTGAGTTTTATTATCAACTGCGAGCAGGAACGCCATCGTCCGCATTGGCTCAGGCCGCGCGGACAGTTTTTCTCAACAAGACCGGCTTTAACGGCCTGTACCGGCAAAACCTGCAGGGAAGGTTCAATGTGCCCTTTGGTCACCGTCCCAAGTGTCCTGCTCTTTATGACGCACAAAATGTCCTTCAGGTGAGCGGCAGACTGAAGTCTGCCGAACTGCGTCATGGCGACTTTGCAAACGCCATACTTGAGGCACGGAGCGGTGATTTTGTGTATTGCGATCCGCCTTACGAGCCGCTGTCGAGGACCTCATCCTTCAATGCCTATACACAGGGCGGATTTTCGCAGGACGAACAGAGGCGATTGCGGGATGCTTGTTCGGCTGCCGCACGAAGGGGAGCGATAGTTGCCATATCCAACTCCGCCGCCCCGTTCATTCTCGATTTGTTTGCCGGTGAGCAGGTCCAAAGGGTTGCGGCCCGCAGGTCAATTAATTCAAAAGGCTCCGGCCGCGGGGTGATTGATGAAGTTCTGGTGCTTCTCACTCCGGACTCAGTTACACTGCCCTTTGAGCAGGCAGGGTCAACTTCAGCTTAATCCCGCATTTTTAAGTAACGTACCGACCGGCTCTTTTTTGTCCGGCTCTTTGATTTCGAAAACCATATTTTCGGAAGTCACGTAGCCCTGTTTTACAAGTGTGCTGAGTCTTTCAAGGGTCATTGGGATATTCGACAATTCATCGTGCTGTGCGAGTTGAAAATATTTTCCTTCCGGATTCGAGATTTTCTCGAAGGCAGAATTCAAATGTTCGGCAACTTCTCTAAAGTCGTCGCTTGGGCGCAGCTTGATGCGTGTCGACATCTCTCCGGAGTGAATCTTCTGGGCAACCTTTTTGATGTGAAACAATGGTCCGGCAGTTTTGTGCGAAAAAACCAGAGCGACCAGCGCAGTTGTAATAACGAACACGATGCCGGCAAAAACAAAGTTGAAGAGCAGCAGATTATTACTTGGTGCCAGTCTTTCTTTTATCTCTGCGGGATCCGGAACCATGCTGAGAATGAGTTCAATGTTGTCGCGGTAGGTACTGTAGATGACATAACCGAACAAAAGCAGACTGATGATTGCGTTGCCGACAAGAGTCCCGATGTAGCGTGTCTGAAAGCGGGGATGGATCCAGTAGTTTTTGAACTGTCTGCGTTGGGTTTTCATGGCCGGTCCTGTGTGTCTGGTTAATTGCGCATTTAATGGGATATTAACCAATGACACGTGCGGGATGTGCTGCAGTCGTCAAAAACGGCGACGCTCAGTCAGCACATTTCGCTCACCCTGCCGCGGCAGCTCTCAGTGCGAGAGCGCAGCAATCATCATTGTCAGGATGTGAAGCGAGTATTTATAGCAGGCCTGTCCTTCAAATTTGAATGAGTAGGTCTGGCCGCTTCCTGTGTTGACGGTGTACGTCGGCTTGATGAAGTGATTGTTTTGGAAGTCCTCGGAAGTCACAATCGCAGTGACCGGACTGTTGTTCACGGTAAACCGGTATTCATTCTTTTGGCGGTCAAGTCCTTCAAATTGAATTGAGGTCGTTCTGAGGCCTTGTTCGGAGCTTGACGAAACCACACCGCCAAAGCTCTTCTCGCCTTTTTTGAAGACGGATTTAATGTCCTGCCCGAAGCGGCGCATGATCAACTCGCTCGAACCCTCTTTTTCGTTCACGCTTCCCCAAATAACGAAATCTTTAACTGCACCGGCCATCGCGTGGTCGAACACTTTCAGTTCGATTCCCAAATCGCCCTTCATGGACGAAAGTCCGTGCCCGTCTTCGGCCAAGGCCAATCCGGACGAAAAAGAGACGGAAGCCGCAAAAGCAAGACTTAAAATTCTTTTCAGCATGCGAACACCTCGAAAAATCGGTTGGATAAAAAATCACTTATTTTGCCGAGATAGATACCCTGCAGGATTCTTGCGGGCAAGATGTCGAAAGATTAGACAGTCATTTTTGTGTGTTACACGACGTGTGAGTTCAAATTTTTGTTGATGAAGTGAGCAATCCCCCCTAGCGTCCGCTGCGGGCGGTTGCGGGGGCTGTTGCACAGTGAAAAATTTCCTTGTTTTACTGATGATGTTTGTTTGTTCGCTGTTTGTCGGCAGAGCCACCGCCTCGGGCGGTTTGGGTGCTTCCATGCAGACGCTCGTCGAAAACACTTTTTTCGAAGGCGGCCGTGTCTCTGCGCAAAAAATTGATGCGTTCAAGTCTGACACGGACAAAGCGCAGCTCGAAAATGAGCAGTGGCTTGTCAATTACTACGTCCATGTCGGCCAGAAGTCGCAGGAAGATGCCCTGAAGAAGGCGCGCTCTTCATCGCTGCTCTCGGCCTATGAAAGATTGGACTCCATTCTTGCTCAGCTCCGCAATGCCTCCGGCACGCAGGCATACGACCTTGGAGCTGCCGCCCTGCACGTCGGATATGCCGTACGGAGCGAAGGCCGCCGTATGGATTACGAAGAGATCGCCGGCTATGCAAAAGGTGTCTTCAAGCGTTATCAGGTGAAGCGCAGAAATTCCTCACAATCCGAAGCATCAAACCTTTGGAACCCCAAGGAAAGCCGGTTTTACGGAACCGATGAGCTGACACGCCTGAAGGCCGAAGGGGCCGATCTGTCGTTGTTGAATCCCTTGGGCAACGGTGCCTATTGGACCAACGTCGATGTCAACCAGCAGACCATGGACAGAACGATTCAAAAGAGCAGCGGCCTGTATCAGGGAATTGATTTCGAATTTCCGGCAGACGGGTCCACACTTCAATTTGATGAAGTGAAAAGATCCCAAAGCCGGCCAAAATTTGATGTCACGTGGATGCACAACGGCAAAAAGAGAAAATTTAAATTCAAGTTTCTGAGCGAAACGCACAGTGAAGTCACGGCGGCAACTCTGCTCTCGGCACTGGGCTTCAACACCGACCCGTCGCGGCGGATCAACAACGTGAAGGTCAGGTTCAAGGACGGTGAGAAGGTTTTGTTCCACCGTGACATGGAGAGCTATTACTCATACTGGGAACTGCAGTTCGGAATAGTGGAAGACGGACGTGACGAGCAGGGCGATTTTATCGTTTTTAAGGAAGCATTGCTTGAAGGCCGTTCCGAGGACTTAATCCGCGTGGGTGCGTGGTCCTATACGAAGAACGGGCATCCCGATGCGCGCGAAGTTCGTGCTTTACCGGTGTTCATGGCATGGATCGCAAACAATGACATGAAAGAATCAGGCCAGAATAAGTCAATTTTGCGCAAAAACTCATCTGTCGACCAAGTCTTTTTTGCAAACGGAGATCTGGGTTGGGCATTCGGAAGTTTTGCATTTCCGGAGTCAGTCGGCTGGTTCAAATGGAACATAATCAAAGATGTGCGACCTGATTCTGTGTCTTTTAATTATCTGACTTGGCTTTACAGTGATTTGTTTCAATTCACCACTTGGGATGACGCGCGTTGGATGATTCGTCTGATTGCCCGTTTGTCGCGTGATCAGATTGCGGGCGCAGTCCGTGCGGGACAATGGGATCCGTCGGTGGAGAAGGTCCTGATCGAAAAATTGATTGCACGCAGGAATCAGCTTGTAAAAGTTTTTGAACTTGAAAAAGATTTTCCCGCAGTCAGCGCAAATGAATCGGTGGCAGCGTCCGACGAAGTTTCCGATGACGCTTTGAAATTTCCCGACGGGTCGGGCGGCAGCGGCGGTTCTTCGAGGCAGGACAAAATTCTTGCAGTGGTTCAGTCCATGAGTAAGCCGTTTTTTGAATATCTGAGTCCTTCCCTCATGAGTATTCAGGCGACCCTTATTAATTCGGCTCTTGATCGCGCTTTTAAGCCTGTAACAGAGTGGCGCCTGACGGGGGATGATCTTGCCGGAACCGGTTTGCCTTTTGCAGCCGGAATTATTTTGCGTGTTCACCGGTCGGTTGTCCGCAACGAACAGCCGCGCAACATGAACGAGAGGTATCTTGTTCACGACCAGCTCGTGATCGGCTGGACTCTGGGCACAAACATTGCGCAGGTAGGCAGTTCAATCACTTATTACCGCAGCTTTAACCTGATTTATCCGGTGCAGCGGCAGAGCGAGGGGATGTACAAGACGGCCTACCTGCCCGCGCTTCTGATGCCTTATGCTCCGGGCCAAATCAAACTGCCGCAGAAGTATTCCATCCTGATTGAAGACTATGTGGAAGGGCGCGGAACGCTGTCGGCAACCGGTCATGCTCCCGTTGAGCTGAATGCGGGTGCGAGCCTTGCGCGGGTTTATTTGAAGCGCACGCTCATCAGTGACCGTGCCGACGGCAAAGTCGAGGTTCTTTTGGACAATTCGCATTACACCGAATTGAGCGCTAAAGTCGCAGCTGTATTAAGAGTTGCATTCGTCTCGCTGAAGTTCCCGTTTTTCGAAGGTTCTATTCGTAAGGGATCTATCGACAGAGAGGTCTGGAGTCTTCCGGTGCAAACAGCTGAGTCTCGTCTGAGGGCCCGCGAGGCACTGAGTCTGATTGCCGCAACAATGCGAACGGATACCCTGCCGCAATTTGCCTCGAGAAAACAGATTGATGCAGACTTCCTGATGCGCAAATGGGGTTTCAATCTTTTTAGTCTGGTCACGACGCTGGACGTGCGCACGAAAGCCAACATCGAGGAATCCGATTCCGAATCACCCAAAGACATTGTTTACAAGTATCAAATTGAGAACATGACCGAAAATCTCTGGAAGGCTCCCATCCTTGATATTCAGGAGAGGGACACCGCCAAAACGTTCTTTCTGGGTGTAAAATCACCCGACGGAAAATATCAGGATGCCATTCTCGGGCTTAACATCCGACAGTGGGATTCATCGACCTCGTCTCAGGAACTTTATGATGATTCTGTCGTGCTCGCCCAGAAGGTCGCCGCCGACCCGAACTTTATCGTGTTTTCGCCCCGTCTGCACACCAACAAAGATCAATGGGGAAGTGTGGTGACGATGGTGGATCTTCTCCTGTATCAGGCGGCAATGGACAAGCTGCTGGCGATCAGCGATGAACAGTGGTGGTCTCAGTTTTCGCTGATGACAAAAATAGTTCCAAGCCAACGACGGGATGATACCCGCTCGGCAACCGAAGTCGCCTTGGTCCGCAATTTTCAGGATTTTCTTGCTGCGTTAAGCCGTGCCAGAAATACTTCTGATCTCAACCGCCGCATTGAAGCGCTGACAAATGCGATGGCCAAAACTGCAGTCACGACGAGTCTGACCACAGGATTTAAAGGTGATTTGATTGGTGTGCTGATGTCACAGCTGCCGGAAGACAGTTATTTTCTTTCGGTGAAAATCTCATCGCCCCTTTACAGCCAGAACATTTTTCCGACTGAAAAGCCGTTGGTGAACAGACGCGGTGTCCTGAAATTCAAAGATGCCCGTTTGCACGACTTTTCTCTCAACACAATCTCGGTCATCTATAACTTCTTTGATTCGGTTATTCCTGTCGGAAGCACGGTGCCCAGTCTGGATTTTGTTTATTAAGAAGGGTTTCGGTTGGCTTGGGTTTCTTCGTCGATTTTCAGCGGCGAGAGCATGATTCCGCCGACGACAAAGAACGCGACAATAAGCAGGAGAGCGTTCTGACGACCTGCAGCATCGGAAAGGATTCCGAAGAGTGCTCCCAACAGTGCGCCAAGCCGTGAGAAGAATCCCCAAAAGCCGAAGATTTCGGCACTGTGTGATGCCGGTGCCAGAAGTCCCACAACCGCGCGGCTGGAGCTTTGTGTCGCTCCGATGCCTGAGCCTGCAATCAGCGAAATTCCGAAAAAGAGAGTTTTCGGATCGTAGCCTGTCAGGGATGCAGCCGGCTGAATAAAATAGATTGCGAGAATTCCGATAATCCACCAGACGAGCGTTGCCATCACCGTCTTTTTGGCTCCGAGTTTTGATTCCAGAAATCCGAATCCGACCGCGCCTGCAGCCGCGCTGAGCTGCAGAATCAAAAACATTTTGGTGATGTCGGAGAGTTCGAACTTGAGCTCGCTGCGCGCGTAAATTCCTACAAATTTAACAACCGCATCCAAGCCCGCCATATAAACCATAAAGGCCAAAAGAAACCTGAACAGTGTCTTGTGCTGCTTGGCGGTCTGAAAAGTCTGACGGAAGCGCGAGACGCCGGCCTTGAGCAAATCGAGAGTCGATGCATTTTCGTAGCCTGCCTTCGGGCGCGACCTGTTTTTGACAAACAAAAGTGTAGGCAACGCAGCAATAAGAAAGAAGGCGCCGGTGACGATCATTGCGGTTTGATGGCGCGAAACAATCACGGCTCCGTCGGCATTCTTGGTATCGCCTATGACGGCCATGACGAGCGCGAGACTTGCGAGTCCGCCGAAATAGCCAAGTCCCCAGCCGATTCCCGAAATAAGACCCATGTTTTCTCTTGTGGACAGGTCGGGAAGAAAACTTCCGCAGAATGTTTCGCTCAGCATAAATGCAGCGTTGCTCACCGTAATCAGCGCAATGGCCAATGCAATGTCACCCTGTCCCACGAACGACAGCATTCCGGTCGCCAGCGCGCAAATGACGGTTGTGTAGGCCAGATATAATTTTTTTCGGCCGCTCAGGTCACAAATTGCGCCGGCCAGCGGTGAAAGAATGAGCGCTACAAGCGTTGATGCGCTCATGGCAAACGTCCAGTAACTGTCACGTGCTGTTGATTCTTTGGGTACAATATTTTCGACAAAGAACGCCGAAAAAACTGCAGTGATGACAACCGTCGTGTAACTGGAATTGGCAAAGTCGAACATGGCCCATGAAAATATCTCTCCCTTTTTCACAGGCGCACTTTGTGTCGGGGCATCAGCCGTTGCCGCCTCCGTTGAATTTCCTGAAGAATGAATATTTTTGTTGAACATGACGTGGTCCTCTTTTGCGAAAATTCGTCTTTTGTCCAGAGTATCACCGGCTGCCCGCCGGCTGGGAAAACGATGGTGCAGAATTGGCGGAGCTGTGTTGCCCGAAAATGAAAAGAGCCTCGAGTGACTCGAGGCTCTTTAAAAAAGGGAGGAGAACATTCGAAGGCTTATTCAGCCACTCTTTTGTGCAGGAAAACCTGAACTCAGAGCTGAAACTCTTTTGATTGGGTCAAAACAGCTTCTTAAAGCCTATCGGAAATTTTGGAAAAACCTTTAATGGCAGGATTATTTACAGTTAATTCAGACACATATATGGGATGAGAATTGTCTTTCTCGTTCAATCCGCTGCGAGGCGCAACTCCAACGCATTCACCGCAGTGAGCCGTGCCATGAATTCCTGCAGTGCGGCGGTGGCTGCAGCTGCTGCAGAGGGCGAAAAATGTTTCAGCTGAAAATCGAGAACGTCGATCGCCGAAGCGACGCTCATTTGTTCTGTCAGAGACGAGCAAAACACCATCAGGGTTTCGGGAACCTCCGTGACGTGAAAGTCTGTGGCCGTACTTTTGCACAGGAGAACGCCGCTGACGGACGCAAATAAACTTTCGGGCAGGCCTGCTGCCGGAGTGCTTTGTGAAGTCAAACTCCATGCAGATGCCAAATCGTGCCTGCTGCAGGGCCGCACGAGAAGGGTTTCTTTTTTAAGGAAAACTCTGTGAAGGTCTTCGTGAACAAAGTTGAAAGGCGAACTTTGAGGATCAGCCGAGGTCAGAATAGTCCATCTCCTGATGCAGATCTCACACAGGTCGGCAAACAGCAGTGCCTCTTTGTTGATTTCATCTTTGCGAAGCACCGCCGGCAGACCGTCTGCTGCCGAGGTTAGTGCGTCGGAGGCAGGCGGCAGCGTTTTGAAATACCCCGCAAGTACAAGGCAGACAAAGTCAGTACCAAACAGATTGGTACAGGGTTCAAAAACGGTTTTGGCCAGATTGATCGTGATTCTTCCGAGGTAACTGGACTGATATGTGTCGAGCCGGTACAGGTGCGCCGGCAAAATGAATTTCTCAAGCCCTGATTCAGGTCCGGAGGAGCCGTTGAGGTCCGTCAGCCATGCAACAAGCTCCTGCTGATACCGAAAGGCAGCCGGATCAGTTTTTTTGGACTTTTGCACAGGCAACCTTTCCGCGGGCGAGCTCTTCAAGAAGTGATTCAAGGGGTATCGAGTCGTCGTCGTTTTCGAGAATGACAGGGATCCCCGAATTCCGGCTGAGGACGCCGGCAAGCAAATTCCAAACCTCGGCACACACGGGAGCATCATGAGTATCGAAAAGAAAGTCATCGCGAATGCTGTGTCCCGCGACGTGAATCTGCCTGACCAGACTCAGGTCATAGCGCTCAAGCTCCGCTTGCGGATCCAGACTGAAATTTCTTGATGAGACAAACACATTGTTGACATCCAGCAGAATGCCGCAACCGGCCCGTCGTGCGATTGTGTTCAAAAATTCACCTTCCGGAATAGCGTCATCTTTGTAAGAAACATATGCGGACACATTTTCAAGGCAGATTTGCCGGCCAAGAAATTGCTGAAGTTCATCTGTTTTTGAAACGACGTGGTCGATCATGGCATCAGTGCGCATTAAAGGAAGCAACTCGTAACTCTGGCGGCCGCCTGACTGCGTGAAACAAAGGTGGTCGGAAATCACCTGCGGGTTAAAAAGATTGACCAGTTCGCGCAAACCGTTTTTATAGTCGGGACTCAGTGATCCTTCTCCACCGATGTTGAGTCCGATGCCGTGCAGAAAAATCCCGCGTGCGCGTGAAGCAATCTTTAATGTGTGGTGAAGCGCGGGACCGCCGCGATGGTGAAGAAGATTGTCGGTCATGATTTCGAGCGGCGGAACGTTTTCGAGCGCAGAGTATGAGGAAAAGTGGCTTGGTCTGAGGCCCAGTCCCCATAAGTTGTCATGCATGGAAGGCCCTCCGCAGTTTGTCCCTGTGAGGATATCCTTAATCCTGAGCGGGTGAATTTGCGAGTGCACAGACCACGCGGTCGATATTATGGTCGGAGACGAAGCCCGATGCGGCGGACAGTCCGAGAGGAAAGCCCCTGCCGCCGGTTTTTGACTTGTAATTTTGCCAGAACATTTGTTCGGCTGCCGCTGTGCTCTCGGTCATCTCGCCGTCACTTTTGACCGAGAATCTTCCCGTGAGTGCTTCGTAATTTGCCTTTCGTGCAACCAGTGACAGCACTCCCGCAAGCGGACGGGTCGTGGCAGCCGAGAAGTCCCTGACGGCCGACCGGCTGGGAGGTATAAACGGGGTAATGTCATCGCCGTAGAGAATGTTAATGGCGCGACCGGAAAAGCGGTCGTCAAAACGTTCTTTAAATTTTCTGTCACCGGCATTGGGTGATTGAAAGGCAAAGATACGGCTGATTCTGAAGCCGTCGTTTTCGAGTCGCCATGCGGCATACTGGCTCATGACTCCACCCAGACTGTGGGATGCGAAGACAAGATTCTTTTTCCTGTCCGCGTTGATCTGGTGCAGCGTGTTGCGCAGCTGCCGCCAAGTCAGGCCAAAATTGGTCAAAAAACCATTGTGCACCCAGCCGGGCAAACCGTGAATCCATCCCGCAGAAGTGAAGATCATCGCATTGAGTACATAGTCGAGCGGATCCTGAGTGCCGCGGTACATGATGAGGATGCTGTGCTCGAACTCCAGAACTGTTGCATGCAGCCCGAACGGACCTGCATAAAGGTCGCGAATGAGTTTGGGTGATTCAGGAAGTTTTTTCCATGCCTGCGCGCGAAGCTGATCCTCAAGCTGAACGGCCCGCGCAAGCCAAGCTGCCGAGACGAGCGTCTGCTGATCGGGCTGCAGGCCGGTTTCTTCAAGAAGTGAAAGGTCCGGTGTCACGGAGCACGGAGGATCTGCGGGCTTTTTTTTCGCAAGTGAAGCATCGTTCAAAGAACCCGAACGCGGTGCAGCAGCAGCGATGTTGTTGACGGTAAGGAGTGAGACCAATCCGATCAGGAGCAAGTCTTTTGTCATCTTATTCTCCTTCAGTCACATGTGTTTAAAGTTTGAAGAATGTGTTTTTTCCCTACAATGGGCATGATTTGGTCAAAGGGGGCGAAAGTGACTCTTGGGGACTGCAGATTTTTCATGCTCTGAGTTTGTAAATTTCAGACAATCACGAGGACTCGTGCGAAGTTGAAGGACAAAACTTTTCTTTGATTGCGCGGCGGATTTTTTCGCAGATCAGGAAGGAAAAAATAAAACCCGATATAGGCAGAATTAATTCCGGAGGAACAGGAGCCGTTCCGAGCATGTCCCTGAAAACAGGCACATAGACGAAGACCGGAATCAGAAGAATCTCAATGACGACTCCGGAAAGAATTATTTTGTTTGCAGCTGCTTTGCGTCCGATAAGCGCGCGCTGATCGCGGCAGACAAAGACGTTTGCAGCCTGCATGCAAATCACCGAGATGAAAGCGGCAGTCGAAGCTCTTCGGGCCATCAAACTGCCGGCCTCGACAGGTTCTCCCCAATTCCAGCCGTCGATGTACAACGTAGCGAAAAAAAGGCTCATCGCGGCTGCTGTTTGCCATGCGCCGAGCCAGAGAAATGCCTTGAGCAGCAGGCCTGACGTAAGAATATGCCGGTGAGTTTTTCTGCCGGCTCCTTGTTCTG
Source organism: Pseudomonadota bacterium (assembly GCA_009926615.1). GTDB lineage: Bacteria > Bdellovibrionota_B > Oligoflexia > Silvanigrellales > Silvanigrellaceae > RFOM01. The sequence goes on along the minus strand of RFOM01000031.1, from coordinate 2,792 downwards.
AGAATGGCCGCGCAGGCTCCGAGCCAAGGCCAATTGCAGGCACAAGATCCGTTCCCAAATCGATTGCGAGAATCTGCGGAATGGACATTGGAAGGGGAATAGGAAGAAGTGCGTAAAGAACCAGAGGAATTGCCTCGGGGACGTTTGATGACAAGATGTAGGTCATGAAATTCTGAATGTTCCGGAAAATGCCGCGCCCTTCCCGAATTCCCTCGACAATCGATGCAAAGTTGTCGTCAAGCAAAACGACATCGGCGCTCTCGCGCGCGACCTCGGTCCCGCAGAGTCCCATGGCTATGCCTATGTGAGCTCCGTGCAATGCCGGTGCGTCATTGACGCCGTCGCCCGTGACCGCAACAATTTCTTTTTTTTGCTGTAGTGCCCTGACAATTCGCAATTTCTGGATTGCATGCACTCTTGCGAACCCGATTTCATCCAAACTCAAGGCGAGTTGCAGTTGCGTGTCACTCCAATGTTCCAGCTCAGCTCCGGTTACCATGCGGGCGCGCTCATTGCTGAAAATGCCGGACCGGCAGGCCACGTAACGCGCAGTTTCAGGATGATCGCCGGTAATCATAATCACCCTGAGACCCGCCGAGCGGCATTTGTCGACAGCAGCCGGCACTTCGTCTCTCAGCGGGTCTGCTAGTGTCACCAAACCGAGGAAGGCGAGATTCTTTTCAATTTCCGCCGGATTCACAAATCGATCGTCAATCACTTTTGCGTCTGCGGAAGTCACTGCGATCAGTTCTGCTTCATCGATCTTCCTGCAGGCATACCCGAGAACCTTGGCTCCACTTTCGGCGTATCTGCCGGCCTGTTCCGCAATTGCCGGTCCAATTTTTTCAAACGGGCCGATTTTGCCGTCATCATGGACCGAAGAATCACAGAGGCCGGTGATGACCTCGGGAGCACCTTTGCACAGCAGCCATATGTCATTTTTTATGTTAACGATGACCGATTGTCTGCGTCGTGAATCATCAAAGGGGATTTCTGCCAGACGCTGCGCCATGGGGAGAATTTCATCGAATTGCCGAGCATAGCCGACTAAGACCCGTTCAAGAGGATCACCTGCAGCCGGCATTGAATTTTCGCCGGTATCCAAAGCGTGGGCCTGCCGGATAGCACACAAAAAAAGAATTTTTCCATCGGCAGCGTTTGCTTTGTTGCACCACTCCTCGCAGGGATAACTTACTGACTGCCAAAAGACGTTCTCAACCCGCAATTCATTGCGCGTGAGAGTTCCCGTTTTGTCTGTGCAAATGACCGTTGCCGAACCCAAAGACTCAACGGCACTCAGGTGCCTGACGAGGACTTTTTTTTTGCCATTCGCTGCGCAGCGACAGCCAAGGACAGTGTCATTGTCGGCATCAAGCCTTCGGGTATGTTGGCAACAATAATCCCCACAGCAAAGATGAGAGCCATTTTCAGGCCAAGACCTGCAGCAATTGAGCAGATAAAAAAGACAAGTCCGACAGCGAGAGCAATCAGCGCAATGCGTTTGCCTGTAATGTTAATTTCCGTTTCAAGGGGTGACAAAAGCGGTTTTTCACTGCCCGTGAGATCTGCGATTTTTGCGAATTCGGTCTTTCCGCCTGTCGCAAATACGACCCCTGTTGCAGAACCTGCAACTAATTTAGTTCCTGCGAACAGAAGATTCCGTGCGTTGACCGACTCACCGGTCGGATCTGAACGGCTGTTTCTCAATGCAGGAATCGATTCTCCTGTCAGGTAAGATGTATCGACCCGCAAGCTTTGCGATTCAATCAGGCGCATGTCTGCAGCAGCGATCTGACCCTCGCTCAACCGGACAACATCTCCCGGAACCAGTTCGTCGGCCGGCCTGACCGACCAGATCTTGTCTCTCAGCACTCTTGCGGTGCGCGGAAGAAGCTTTTCAAGTTCCTCCAAGGCCTTTTCTGCGCGCAGGGTTTGCCAGCAGGAAAAAATTGCATTGATGAAGATGACCAATACAATCGCAAGACCAATGCTGTTCATGCTTTTGTCTGATGACGAAGCCGCAACGAGGAAGCTCAATGCGGCTGCCGCCCAGAGTATGACCGCAAACAAGTTCGACAGCTCTTTTGCAAGCCTGAGGTAAGGTCTTTCGCGGGACCGTTGCCTGAGAACGTTCTTACCGTATTCAATGAGTCTCTGATTTGCCTCGTGTTCCGATAAACCGTCTTTGCAGCTGTGCAGGGCGGCAGGAACATCGTCTTCAGTCAAATCCTGAATTCTCATGAGTCTTGCCCTCCGCGTGTCTGCAGCTGCTTTGGGACTTCTACCATATTCAAATTGCTATTCCGCTGAATTTGCCCGTGTTTATTGTTGATTTTTCGAAATGAAAGTTCTGACTGTGAGTCTTCATTTTTGCCCAGCTGCCGTTTCGACCCCCTGTTGAGATTGATTTCTTTCTTTTTGGTAAACTGAAACGTGAGAACTCAAAGCGGGAGCCGGAAATGAAAAACGTTGTCATGCTTTTCGTGATTGCCAGTCTTATCGGAACTGTCGGCTGCAAACAGACTGCCGAGTCGGATCCGAACATGGCCAAGCGCAGCGAAGATAAAAATACAGCTATGAACTCCTGCGAACTCAATGACGGTCAGCTCAGGCTGGTTTCCGGTGCATCGGAATTCAAGTCTGTCGAAACCGTTGACGTTAAGTCATTGCCTGAGGGTGAGCAGGCGGCTCTTAAGAACAGGAGCGCTGCAGCAAAGTGCACGGCCACAGAGGTAAGCACTTTGTCCGGTGTTTTTCCCAGCATTGCTTCACGGCTTTCAGAGGCGGGAAAT
>RFOM01000004.1 GCA_009926615.1 Pseudomonadota bacterium | reverse complement strand
GCACCGGAGTTCATGATGGGAATCGAATACAGATTTCTTCAGAGCGTAAAAGAGTCCAAGTCCCGCGGCGGCGCTGCCGGAATGTCGGTCTATTGGGGACAAATCCATGGTATGTGAGGTTTGAAATGATTAAAATTCCGGCGCGTGCGGGGAAGTTGTTTCTGTTTGTCGGATGGACCGGTCTGAATTTTTTTAACTGTTCCGAAGCAAAAGCAGAGCCGACTGCAAAACAGCTGACAGATTCATTGCAGTCCGAAGCAGCGGTCAATCGTGCAATTCTGACCGTCGGACGTGAAGTCTTTTCCGCGATCGACGCGGTTGCCATGACGATCGTCTGGAACATGACCTCTGATAAAAATGAGAAAAAGATTGCAGCAAAAACTGATTGGTTGAATCCAGAATCAGTTGCAGCGGCGGCTGCCGGAGATCCGGTTGCTGCCATGCCTTCGTGGCCGGAGGATTTGCGTCAGTTTTTTCAGATGGCGCTTATCTGGACCGATATTCAAAAACTTAATTTATTCTTACTCAGGCCTCAGGATATTGCTCCCTACCTCGCAAGATTTTCGGCGCTCAGAAATGAATTGTCTGCCGGTTATTCCGAAACGGCCGTCCGTGAGGTGTATTCGGCAAGTGACGAAGTTAAACTGCGCCGGATAGAAAGCGTTCTGAGAGTGCGGGCATTCATGAGGGCAAGGGGCAACCTCGACCGCAACAAAAATCTGTATTCCGCCGGCTGGTATTGGCATCATGCTCCGGCAGGCCTGCGGAAGACGAAGTAATGTCTGGTTACAATCACAGGCTTTTCCGCGCGGGACATATCGTTTCATCCCCGTGGACAGCGGAAGAACTATCTGCCGGAATTATCGCAATTGCCGCCGAATCTGTATATGCGCCGTCGACGACAGGGCTCAGGCAGTTTGTTGATGAAGTATCCTGCGTGAATGTTCAGGAAGGCGAGCAGAAGGTTCTGATCGTATTGTCTGACAGCAACAATACCATCTGCGGTTTTTCACAAATTCGTTTTTTTGATGATGTTGCTGATTTGGACTTCATATTGATTGCTGAAAAGGTGCGCGGAAAAGGTCTTGGACGGGAAATGCTTTTATTGGTCTTCAAGATGCTTTCCGGAGTTTCAGTGAACAGAATTTTACTCGAAGTCGGAAGCCGGAATAATTTTGCTTTGAGTCTTTACCGGCAACTGGGGTTCAGTCAGATTGCGCTCCGAAAAGGTTATTACAGTAACGGAGAAGACGCACTCGTAATGGAGAAAAGCCTTTGAGGGTAGGAATATTCAACACTGCATTTGTCGGTGACCTTGTGCTGATGAGCCGTCTGGTCGATGCACTTTCAATGGCAGGACACGAAATCATCCTGTTTTCAAACGGAGCCGGATGCCAGCTCTATAAAGCGGACAGCCGGATAAAAAAACTGGTCACCGTCAAAAAGCAAAAGGGATTGGCCAAGATTTCGGCTGCTTTTGGAATTGCAAAGCAGATAAACGATGAATGTCCGGAGGCACTGATTCTGGCGCACCGATCGCTGACGAGTGCATTCATCGCAATTCTGAGCCGTCAGCGTAAAATCGTGACTTTTTCCGATACGGCTCTGTCAGGCTTGTTTTTCCGCACAGTCCGTGTGTCGCCGCAGATACATGAGTCGGAAAGATATCTCGCACTGGCAGAGGAATTTGCCGGAGAGCATTTTCGGAGTGCTTCGAAAATGTCGGTGACCGGTGATGTGACACTGAAGACTTTTTTGTCCTCATATCCCGATTTTCAGCAACAGTGCGGAAAGAACTTTTTTGTATGCGCACCCGGAAGTGTCTGGCAGACAAAAAGATACCCGCCCAAATTACTCGCAGAGGTTCTCTACGGTCTGCTGTCTGCAAAGCCGGATCTCAATTGCGTTTTGTCCGGAGGTCCTGCCGACTTTGATGTTTTGACAGAGGTCATTTCTGCGTTCGGTCGGTTGGATGTCACCGGAGTTGCCGGCAAGAGATTAATTGATGCACGCAAGTGTCTGCCGCTCAATGAACTTATTGAGCTGGTCCGCGGTTCGCGTTTTGTTTTGACGCCGGACTCGGCTCCGCTTCACATTGCCGGTGCCACCGGTACAAAGGTTTTTGCATTTTTTGGCCCGACACCGTCTGACACAGGTTTTGGGCCGCTTTCAGCAAATTCCGAAATATTGAATTATAGGATGATCTTAAATCAGAGGCTGGACTGTCAGCCGTGCTCAACTCACGGCCAGAATATTTGTCCACTGGGACACCACAGTTGTTTGGCGGATTTGCCTCCTCAACGGGTTGTAAAACACATGTTAAGCTCTCTTGACTGACGCGGAACATTCAGGCTTCGGAGAAATTTGCCATGGTGTCTCAGCTTTACTTGTCAAATTTTCACGTTGTTCGGCCAAAATTTGAAAAGCCCCAGTCCGAGGCCCTGCGCTGGCTTGCCCGAGCGCATGCCTTCGCCGATTCACGTTCGGATGACGGCGGTGCCGTGTCAGTCTTTGAAAAGCTCATTCACAGATTTGGATGTTCACCCGAAAAAATTGAATCCAGAGGACACGAGCTTGAGGACTTTTGTCACACGGACTGGCCGGAGATGAAGATTTTCAATCTTGCCCGTTCGCCGTCCGGTGAAATGATGGAGGCGCGGCAGCGCTGTTATGATGAACTTGTACGTGCGAAATGCGAGCAGCTGTTTGACAGCGGATTTCGGTTTGCGCGCGACCTTATTCATGTGACTTGCACCGGTTACCTGAGCCCGAGTCCGTTGCAGAGGTTTGTTGCGGAGCGCGGTGCGTTTAATTCGACAAGAGTCGTGCATGCATATCATATGGGTTGTTACGCCGCCTTGCCGGCATCGCGGCTGGCTGCAGGTCTTGTCCGCCAGCAAATGGCAGAACCGGACCGTGACGGCGAATTTTCTGTCGATGTTGCCCACACGGAACTTTGCACTTTGCATTTCAATCCAATGATGCACACACCGGAACAATTGGTGGTTCAAAGTTTATTTGCAGACGGATTCATTCGCTACCGTGTGCAGTCGGGCTCGCGCGGCACAGGTCGCATGCTGAAGATTCTTGCCATGAATGAAGAGCAAATTCCGGATTCCGCTCATGCGATGACGTGGCTTCCCTTGCCATGGGGGATGGCGATGACTCTTTCCAGAGAAGTGCCTGCGTTAATTTCGGGACATGTCCGCGAGTTTATCGATCGTCTTTTTGTTGCATCCGGATGCCGGCGCGATGAGATTTTACCGAAGCTGATTTTTGCAATTCATCCCGGCGGGCCGAGGATTATTGATCAGTTGCAGGAATTGCTTGAGCTCTCCGACGGGCAGATTCAGGCGAGCAGAGATGTTCTCAGACGCTGCGGAAATATGTCATCAGCCACGCTGCCGCATGTCTGGACTGAAATACTGAAAGATCCCGAATGCTATCCTGCCGGAACGAAAGTTTTGAGTCTTGCATTCGGACCGGGACTGACTGTCGCAGGAAACCTGCTGGAAGTTACGGGGTAAAACTGATGAACAGGGATTATATTATTCTTTCCCTGACGGCTTTTCCGTTTGTCATACAGGCGCTGGCCCTTGCCTTCGATGAATTTGTATTTCACCGGAGGCGGGGCCTTCCGCGCTGGGAGTGTGCCGGTCATCCGCTCGATACGGTTTCCGTCATCGTGCCGCTTGCGCTTGTCGTATTTCTGCCGTTTGCGGAACCGGCACTTTTTTTGTTTGTTTTTCTTGCGCTGTTTTCGTGTTTCTTTGTGACCAAAGATGAGTGGGTTCATGCACGTGAGTGCGATCCGGCAGAGCATTGGCTTCACTCGGTGCTCTTTATTTGTCATCCGCTTGTCTTTGGTGCGACAGCAATTTTATGGATATGGCGCGATGCGCCGCAGGCTTTGAAATTGGATGCAGGCACAGTTCCCGCAGTTGCACGCGCATTGAATTTTCAATTTATGATTTTGATAATCTTTTTTCTCTATCAAATCATTTACTGGAATATCGTCCGTCGGCCAGCTTTTGACTCAGCCGCGAGATTGAAGCTTCCAGCGACGAAATCAGAGTTTGCTGATCCTCAATCGTGCGCTTCAGCGACTGAATGAGGTCGTCCTGAGGTGCGGCGCGACCTGCAGTCAGTTCATCACGCAGCTCCGTGCGGCCGGCCGGCAAGGAGGTCCGGCCGGACTGGTTCGTTGAACTTTTCGGCGGAATAAAAGCGTCGAGCTCGGCTGTGAACATGCCCAGCTCCTCGTTCTCCTCGAGGTAGACCAAATATCTGCCATTCCGTAGTATAGCCTTGAGGTGGCCCGATTTTGCTTTGCGGCGCACGGTTATTTCTGAAACTCCCAGTTGTTGGGCGGCTTCAGCAAGTTTAAACCAGCGTCCCTTATTGCGAGTCTGTTCCATGTTGTGCGCGCTCCTTGGGCAGTATTTACAGCCTAGAGGCACTCTGCCGGAGCGGGTAGGCAATGAGTTGCATGGACAAATATTTGACCTGCATCATTCCTTTAAAGATTCGGGATCGCGGGTCCGGCATTGTCAACCAGCCTGCAGGAAGTTAAGTTCGGACCTGTTTTTGTGAAAAAAGCAAGGAGACACCATGGCCATCCGCGAAGCAGCACTTGAATATCACCGCAAAGGACGCAAGGGCAAAATTGAAATTGCGGTAACAAAGGAATGCAAGACCCAGCAGGACATCACACTTGCATATTCTCCCGGTGTTGCTGAACCCTGCAAAGAAATCGCAAAAAATCCGGACAGTGTTTTTGATTACACGGCGCGAGGGAATCTTGTGGCTGTGGTCTCCAACGGGACTGCAGTCCTTGGTTTGGGAAACATCGGGCCGCTGGCGGCAAAGCCTGTCATGGAAGGCAAGGCAGTCCTTTTCAAAAAATTTGCCGACATTGACTGCTTTGATATCGAGCTTAATGCGCCCGCAGTAGAAGACGTCATTTCTGCGTGCAAGATGCTCGAACCCACATTTGGGGGTATAAATCTTGAAGATATCAAGGCGCCTGAATGTTTTGAAATAGAAGAACGGCTTCGTGAGCTTCTTAACATTCCGGTATTTCATGATGACCAGCACGGAACAGCGATTGTCAGCGGTGCTGCACTGCTCAACGCTCTGGAAATTACCGGCAAGAAAATTCAGGACATCAGGGTTGTTGTCAACGGAGCGGGTGCGGCCGCAATCGCATGTGCCCAAATGTATTTGAACCTTGGTGTCCGGCGTGAAAATCTTTTTATGTGCGACAGCAAAGGGCTTGTATTTCGCGGCCGGACCGACGGCATGAACAAATACAAGGAGCGTTTTGCAAACGACACAAACAAAAGAACCCTCGCCGAATGCCTCGACGGTGCGGATGTTTTTTGCGGATGTTCGGTTGCCGGTGCTGTAAATCAGGACATGGTCCGCAGCATGGCCAAAGAACCGATTATTTTTGCAATGGCAAATCCTGATCCGGAAATTCGTCCGGAAGAAATCCTTGCTGTCCGCGACGACGCCATTATTGCCACCGGACGATCGGATTACCCGAATCAGGTCAACAACGTTTTGGGTTATCCTTACATATTCCGCGGCGCTCTTGATGTGCAGGCCCGCCAGATTACGGAAGACATGAAAATGGCTGCCGTATACGCACTGGCCAAACTTGCCAAAGAAGATGTGCCCGAGAGTGTGAGCCGTTCGTACGCCCGCCACGATTACACATTCGGTCGTGATTATCTGATTCCCAAACCTTTTGATCCGCGACTGTTGACGTGGGTTGCGCCCGCCGTGGCCAAGGCTGCACTTGATGCAGGTGTCGCCCGCAAAGCAATCGACATAGATGACTATAAGGATCACCTTGAAGGCCGTCTTGGTGTCGCTGCGTCGGTCACACGCAAAATTAAACGCATGGTCATTGAAAACAACCGATCGCGCGGTTCAAGAACCCGCGTGGTTCTTCCCGAGGGTGCGAGTCTGCCGGTTCTCAGGGCGGCAGAGCAGCTTGTAGAGGAAGGTATTTGCGATCCGATTCTTCTCGGCAATGCTGAACGTATCCGCGCAATTATTCGCGATCAGAAGCTTGACGGACTGGCAGATGCGGCGATTATCGATCCCACATCCTCGCCGAAAACTTCGGATTACGCGCAGGTGCTGCTTGATAAGAGAGGACGCAAGGGCGTGACGAGAATGTCCGCTCAGGAGCTTATGCAGGAGAATCAGTTTTACGCTGCGATGATGGTTGAGCGCGGCGATGCTGAAGCATATCTTTCGGGAGTTCACCACAACTATCCGGATGCAATCAGGCCCGCACTTCAGGTGATCGGCACGCAGCCCGACAAGGTTCTGTCAGGTGTTTACATGCTGGTCTGGCGCGACAAGAGCATTTTTATTTCCGATGCAACCGTCAATGTGGAGCCCAGCGAGGAAGAGCTCGCTCAAATTGCGATACAGGTGCACGACATGGCGCGCCTGTATCTAAATGAAATGCCGCGGGTTGCCATGCTCAGTTTCAGTAATTTTGGCAGTAACAAACATCCGCTTGCCGACAAAGTTCGCAATGCAACATACAGGGTCAAGCAGATGCGGCCGGATATTGAGGTTGACGGTGAGGTTCAGGCAGATGCTGCGCTGAGCGCAGAGATTCTTCAGCGGAGCTTCAGCTTTTCATCTCTTAAGGGTCCTGCGAATGTGCTTGTCTTTCCGGATCTGACGTCAGCGAATATTACCTACAAATTGCTTAGCAAACTCGGCGGTGCGACACTCATCGGACCGATGCTGATCGGGATGAGAAAACCCGTCAATGTTCTGCAGCGGAACAGTGATGTTGAAGAGATTGTAAACCTCGTCACATTCACGGTTCACAGGGCTCAAAACGGATTCTGAGCTCAGGCTTTCGGAGCGCCCACGAAGTTCAGAATCCGGTTTTTGACAAAGACAATCTTCTTTAAATCGATTGAGCCGAGTGCTGCGCTTATCGCCTTGTCTTCGTGCGCTATTCTGACGGCTGTTTCCTGATCGCAGTCGGGAGGCAGCGCAATTTCTCCGCGCGCTTTGCCGTTGATTTGCACCCCGATTTTGATTTCGTCATCGCGCGCGAGCGATTCGTCGAACGCAGGCCATGCGCTTTGACACGCAAACGGATAATTTGCGTTGTCCGCCGGTTTTTCCGGATGAAAGCAGGTTTGCCAGAGTTCCTCCGCCAAATGCGGCGCGAAAGGCGAGAGAAGAGGGATAAATTTTGACCAGACGTCCTTGGAGCGGCAGTTGCTTTCAGCCATGCCGTTCAAAAAGATCATCATCTGCGAGATCGACGTGTTGAAGGACAGGTTTTCGATGTCGGAGCTGATTTTTTTGATTGTTTTGTGAAGCAGGCGGAGTTCGTTTCGTCCGGCGGCGGAATCGTCAAGTATGCTTTTTCCGTTCTCGTCGATCATTTGCCGTTCAATGCGCTGCAGAAAACGATAAATCCCCGCCAGATTTGAATCTTCCCATTCCTTGGTTTGAGTCAGCGGACCCATAAACATTTCGTAAACTCGCAGTGCATCGGCTCCGAATTTTTCAAGGACTTCATCGGGATTTACGCCGTTTCCTTTTGATTTGGACATCTTGGCGCCGTTGCGGCAAATCATGCCCTGATTGACGAGTTTTTGGAAAGGCTCAGCGACCGGACACATGCCGGCATCAAAAAGAACTTTTGTCCAAAAACGCGAATACAGCAGGTGTCCGACTGCATGTTCCTGACCGCCGATATACAAATCGACCGGCATCCAGAATTGAGCTTTTTTGAAGTCAAACGGAAGCTGAGTGTTCCGCGGATCGCAGAAGCGCAGAAAATACCAGCTCGAACCGGCGCTGCCCGGCATCGTGTCGGTTTCAACAAATGCGTTTCCGCGCTGAACCCAAGATGTGTAGTTTGCGAGCGGTGATTTGCCGTCGTCGGTTGGTTCGTAACTCGTAACCTCCGGCAAAGTCAGAGGCAGCTCATCGTCCCGCAAAGAGCGCAGCACTTTGCCGTGCGCATCTTTGAGCACCGGAATAGGTTCACCCCAGTAGCGCTGGCGTGAGAAAAGCCAGTCCCTGAATTTGTATGTTGTGCTTGCTTCACCGGCACCGCTTGCGACAAGGTGCGCGATCATGGCCGCTTTGGCATCGCTCACCGAAAGTCCGTCAAGGAATCGGGAATTGATGACCTTGCCTGCGCCCGTATAGGCGGACTTGAGAATGTCGTGGCCGGCATCGGATGGTTGAATGACCTGACGGATCGGCAGTGAAAATGCGAGCGCAAATTCATGGTCCCTTTCGTCATGGGCGGGAACCGACATGATTGCTCCCGTGCCATAGGTCATCATCACATAGTCGCTAATCCAGACAGGAATCTTTTCGCCTGTCACCGGATGTTTTGCGAAGGCTCCCGTGAATGCACCGGTCTTGTCTTTGTTGAGCTCCGTTCGGTCCAAGTCCGACTTCCGTGATGCTTCGTCCTGATATTTTTTGACGGCATCCGCATTTGCAGGGGTTGTGATTCGGGCAACAAGCGGATGCTCGGGTGCAAGAACCAGATAGGTTGCGCCAAAGAGAGTATCCGGTCGGGTTGTGAAAACTTCAATGCGCGCGTCACTGTGGTCGGCGAGTTCAAAGCGGATGCGTGCGCCGACAGATTTGCCGATCCAGTTTCGCTGAATGTCTTTGACGTTTTCGGGCCAGTCAAGACCGTCAAGATCGGCAAGCAGCCGTTCTGCGTAGGCAGTAATTTTGAGCATCCACTGACGCATGGGCACGCGCACAACCGGATGGTTGCCGCGTTCACTTTTTCCGTCGATGACCTCTTCGTTGGCAAGAACAGTTTTGAGAGCAGGACACCAGTTCACCGCCATTTCGGCCTGATAGGCAAGTCCCCGTTCAAAAAGAACCTGAAAGATTTTCTGAGTCCAGTGATAGTAATCGGAATCGCACGTCGCAAACTCGCGCTGCCAGTCGTATGATAGACCAAGCGCTGTCAGTTGCCGGCGAAAATTTGCTATGTTGCGGTACGTGAGTTTTGCGGGATGTTCGCCGGTTTCTATGGCGTGCTGTTCTGCAGGGAGTCCGAATGCGTCCCAGCCCATCGGATGAAGTACGTTGTATCCTTTCATCCGGTAATAACGTGCAACAATATCGGTTGCCGTGTATCCGAGAACATGGCCGACGTGCAGACCCGCAGCCGACGGATAAGGAAACATGTCGAGGGCGTAAAATTTCGGTTTGGCAGGGTCTTCGGTTGTTGCGAACACGGAATTGTCAGCCCAGTGCTTTTGCCATTTGGGTTCGCAAATTTTGTGCTGATAGGTCATGAGCTGCAATCTCCTCAAACTATGCGGCTGTTTCGAGCCAGAGAGATACCGTGGCGGCCAGAAAAAGTAAGACTGCAATCCAGCCGTTGAGATTAAAAAACGCAAATTCAATTCTGTCGGGTGAGCCATTGCGCATAACATAATGCTGTTGAAGCATCAGAATTGCCGACAATCCCAGCCCGCAGAAATATATTGTCCCAAGATTATACGCGACACCAAAAGTTGCGAAGAAAATTGCAGCGGCAATATGACTTGCGCGCGCAATGCGCAGAGCCGGAATCATGCCGAGCCTGCTCGGAATGCTCTTCAGACTGTGATCTGAGTCGAACTTTGCATCCTGCAATGCATAAATGATGTCGAATCCTCCCACCCAGAAGGTGATTCCGGCGGTGAGCAGCAGAAGTTCCGGCGGAAGACTTCCGCGCAATGCAACCCATGCACCAAGCGGCGCGAGCCCGAGACAAAGTCCCAGCCAAAAATGACACAGCATGCTGACGCGCTTGGCGTAGCTGTAGCTGCCGAGGATCAGAAGAACAGGGAAAGAACACCAAAAAGCAACCGGTGAGAGAGCGGCCGCGGCAAATATAAAGACCAATGCGCCGGCAATGCCAAAGATCATCATCGAGGATTTGCTGACAGTTCCGTTTGCGACGACGCGCTGTGCGGTGCGCGGATTGAGGACGTCGATGTGTGCGTCAACGACGCGGTTGACAGCCATGGCCCATGTTCGGGCACCGATCATGGCGATGACAATCCACATCAGTCGTGCGACAGGCGGCATCCCTCCGCGAAAGGCCAGAACCGCTGCCATGAGTGCAAAGGGCATCGCAAACACCGTATGACTGAATTTGATGGCTTCAAGGAATATTTTGATTCGTTCAATCACGCGGTGTCCTGTCGGTGTCTCTGGCATGTGCTGCAATCTCATGTCTCCGGACTTACTGATTAGTCCGTTGTTCAGCTTTTGCAACAATAACGGCACCGGCCGATGCCATTAAAAACGTAAAAAGGGTGCTGATTCCCGGAATGACACCCCAGAGGCCGAGGGCGATGCAGGCGGGAGCATGATTCACCCCAAACATGAGCCTTTCTCCAAGTCGCAATGACTGAAGATTAAGAGTCCGGTCGACGTGACTCCAGCCTAAAAACCACAGAGCAATTATTCCGCCAATAAATGCAGCAAAAGGAGCTGTGGCCAAAAACACGGTGACTGTGAGCCAAAGCACGAGTTTTGAGCATTCGCCCAGAAAACTCCGGAGCATGAGTTCAAGAGATTCGGCTGGGAGTTTTTTTCTGCTGTAATGTTCGTAGGTTTTCTTGGCAATGTGGTCGAACAACGGGCTGGCCAGAGTGTTAATTATGGATGGTCCGAGCAGGGCAAAGATTGTCAGGGCAAAGAACCAGAAGACCAAATCGAGAAGCCAGTTCCCATTCCATCCAACCGGAATTATTTGCTTTTCGATGAGAAAGCCAAAGAGAAGCGGCGCAGCGTATTGAGCCGCAAGCACAACGTAGACAGTCAATGCAACAAGGTACGGTGCCAGTCCCATGACCAGAAGCGATTTTTTGAGGCGCATGAATCTGAGAGAATCCAAGGGCGACGTCAAACCGCAGATGGCATCAGCCAAGAGAGCTTTTCCGCTGACGGTTATTTCGTCCATGCAGTCTCCTTTTTTTTGCACGGCAGGTGAACTCAATGGGTCGCTTCAGTTTAGAATGGAATTCAGATTCCAAAAAGAATGCTGTCTACGTTGCTGACTATTTCGCGCTCGTTGCTCTCGCGTCAGCCGTCTGCATGTGTCTGTCCGTTTATTCCTTCAACCCGCGCGACCCGTCCGCATTTCATTTCATTTTGACTTCCAATCTTCCCAACGGGACAACATTTGTGAATTTGCTCGGGCCATTTGGGGCCAATTTGGCCGAATGGATGGTTCAGCTTTTTGGAGTCGGTGCATACGTGTTCAGTGCGGTAGCTGTGGTGCACAGTTTTCAGCTGTTTCAGCGTCCCCGAGTCCGGTCGCGGTGGCTGTTGCGTTTGTTCGGTTATCCGCAGCTTGTGATTTGTTTTTTGGGCCTTTTGTCTGCTTTTCGTCCTGAGATTAATTTTTCGGGCGTTGGTTTTCTCGCCGGCGGCTGGCTTGGCATGAAAACCGTCGCTGCACTGCTGCCGGTCTTTGGAAGCACGGGACTTAAGATAGTTCTTTTCGCCGGATTTCTTTCGACTCTGCCGCTCTGCTTGGGTGTCAATCCGGTTTCTGCAGTTGTGTGGCTGCTTGGCCGCATTCCATGGACGGGCATGAAAGAAATCGCAAACGAGGCATCTGATGAATCAAAGCCGGCCAAAGAAAAAAGCAAAACAGCATTGCCGGTGCAAGAGGTCAATGCAGGCACAAACCGTCGGGCAATCCGGATGAATCCGATCGAAATATCAGGTTCCGATGAACATCCCGAGCCCTCTCCCGAGTTTACGGTTGTGCAAAGGGAAACTGAGCAGCCGATAAAGTCCGCATACGACAAAGAAAAAACACATCCGCAGCCGGCTCAGACAAAACCTGCCGGCAAACCGTCTGCAGACGGGGTTTCTCCGCATGTGTTTTCTTCGCTTTTGAATCTTTTGCCGCAAGGACAAATGACTCAGGGTGATTCGCAGACGGTTCAAAAAAGTCTTGAGGCACAGGCTCATCTGCTGGCGATGAAACTGGGGACGTTTGGAGTCACAGGCCGCGTTGTCAAAAGCCAGCCCGGTCCTGTTGTCAACGTCCATGAATTTGAGCCCGCGTCGGGAATTAAGGTTACAAAAGTTCTTTCCCTGCAGGAAGATCTTGCTTTGGGGCTGAAGGCTCAAAGCGTACTGATGGCTCCGCAACCCGGTAAAAGTACGATTGGCATAGAGGTGCCCGCACCGATTCGTGAAACTGTGGCCCTGCACGATGTCATGGGACATGCGACCTTCCGTGATGTCTCTTCACCCCTTCCGATGGCGCTCGGAAAAAACGTTGACGGCTCACCTTTGGTTGCTGACTTGAGCACCATGCCTCACCTCCTGATTGCAGGAGCAACCGGTTCAGGGAAGTCAGTTGGAATTAACGTGACTCTACTGAGTCTGATGATGTCACGTACGCCTGATCAGGTGCGATTTATTTTGGTTGACCCTAAAATGCTTGAGCTTTCCAATTACGACGGAATCGGGCATCTGCTGATGCCGGTTGTCACCGACCCGTCAAAAGCCGCGGGCGCACTGAAGTGGGCCATTGACGAAATGGAACGCCGGTATGTGCTCATGCGCCGCGCAGCCGTCCGAAACATCGCGGCATTTAACAATGAGGTTTTGGCAAACCGGCTGACTGCAGAACAGCTTGCCGGTGAAACTCCTGCAACGATTCCCTACATCGTTGTGGTTATAGATGAGTTGTGCGATCTGATGATGACTGCACCGCGTGATATCGAAGACTCGATTCAGCGTCTCGCTCAAAAGGCTCGTGCCGCCGGAATCCATCTGATACTGGCAACCCAACGTCCAAGCGTCGACGTGATTACCGGAGTCATCAAAGCAAATTTGCCATGCAGGATGTCTTTTCAGGTTGCGTCCAAACATGACAGCCGGACAATTATTGAGAGCGTCGGTGCAGAGCGTCTTCTGGGAAGAGGCGACATGCTTTTTCTTCCCCCCGGAACCAACCGGATTGTCCGCGGCCACGGCGCATTCATCGGTGACCGCGAGATTAATGCATTGAGCGAGAAACTGAGAACCCTTTATCCGACGCGGTACGACAGCGAAACAATGGCAGCCGTTCAAAGGAATGCGCAGCAGTTGAGCCAAAAATCTGACGGAATCGCCGGAGGAAAAATTGACGAGCAGAGTGGCGAGGGTGCGCAGATGGACGAAAATGACCTCTACGACAGGGCAATTGATTTTGCAGTCAGTTCGGGAACCGTGAGTACTTCGAGTCTGCAGCGGAACTTCAGGATCGGGTACAACAAGGCTGCGCGGCTGATGGACAGAATGGTGAAAGACGGGCTCGTGGGTCCGAGCGATGTTGCCGGTAAACCCCGTCAGGTTCTTTCGTCCGAACGTGGAACAATGCAACAAAACTAGCAGGACAGCTAAGATGAAATTCACATGGCTGATATCTTTCCTGATGCTTCAGCTCACGGCAGCCTGCCTGAGTTCGAAGCCTGATACTCCGGAGATTCGCAATCAGCAGGCGAGTCTTGAGCTGGCGCGGCAAATGGTCGGCCAAGGAGAATATCAAAGGGCGGTGCAGTTTTTATTGCCCCGTTCCCGATCTGAAAATGCGCCGTTGGAAGTGCATATGCTTCTTGGCCTGTCTTTGCTCGGTCTGAACAATCCTGCGACTGCAATGAAGAGCTTCAGAACAGTTCTTTCAGCTGATCCGGCGAATGACGATGCCAGACTGAATTTGGGCTATACTCTGATTCTTCAGGGAGACCACAAAGAGGCCAGAAGGTTGTTCGGCGAAATTCAAAAACGCAAAAAATATGAGTTTCCCGAGCGTGTTCATCTGAATATCGGGCTGTCTTACATGCAGGAAAAACGCTGTGATTTGGCGATTCCTGAATTTACGGCCGCTCTTGATGCAGACCCGACCTACTCGGCCCCCTATTTTAATTTGGGTAAGTGCCATCTTAAATCTGGACGACTTGAGGAAGCGCGCGCATCCTTTCAAAGGGCTGTTGATTTTTGTCCGGGATGCCTCGACCCTCAGATGGAACTCGCATCAGTGTCCTACAGACTTGGTGACAGGTCCAAGGCATTAAGCCAGATAGATTCGATATTGAAGGGCAAGCCGGATGCAACTCTGCAAAAGCGTGCGCTTGCGCTTAAAAGACAAATGACGCGTTGAGACGAGAGGTTAACAGGACGTGATGGGAACAGAGATGGAAAGCTCGGGTAATCGGACTGCACTTGGAGTCAGCGCGGACATTGCTCAGGAGGTCGGCGCGCGGCTCCGCAAAGCACGCGAATCAATAGGGCGATCAACCTCGGCGTTGTCTGCGAAGATCAAAGTTCGCGAACATTACCTTGTTGCCATCGAGGACGGCGACTGGAATGAACTTCCGCCCGGACTGAACGGTCGCGGACTGGTTCGTATTTATGCCCGTGAACTGTCCGTCTCGGTTCCCGAGCTGGATCAGGCGGCCAATCAGACGGTTATGCCTGCAGAGCAGGTTGCACAGGCTCCCTACCAAATTTCAGGTTCGAAAAAAGACCAGCCGTCAGCGTCACACGACAGAGATATTCCGGTTGTTCGTGTCAATCATGCTGACCCGACTGAATTTCAGGCTTCCGGCGTGCGTACGCCGGAGACCAGCAAAACAAACACGCTTCATTCTCCGAGCCGTGCGTCACGGCCGGCTCCGGAAGTTCCTGCCCGCGCAGGCGGAGCATCGTCTTCGGGCTACAGGTTGCTTGAGACAACTGCGGAAGAGGCACCGCTCGATGTCATCACTCCGGACGTTGCGAGTATTCTTGGAATTTCACTTGATACAATTGAAGAAGTCCAAAAGCCCGCGAATTTGTCAGTCATAAATACGGAACCCGCCCGTCCGGCCAAGACTTCGGCTCCGAAGACACCCGAGAAGAGCGGAAAATCCAAAAAACAGTCGCGGCATGCGGCGGGTGCGTACGATGCCGAAGCAGTGGTCGTCTTGCCGGAAGATTCGGCCGCTGCAGCCAAGAATTCTGCTTCTGAAATTAAGCCCGTTCTGCAGAATAAGCAGCAATCATCGTCGGTGTCCTCCGCTGTGGTTCCAACCGATGTTTTAGCGGATGCGACTGAGACTGCTGCTGCTTCTGCCGATGCTTCTGCGGTTGAAACTGCGACCGTAGTTGCTGTCGCCGATGTTTCCGCGGTTGAAACTGCAACCGTTGTTGCTGTCGCCGATGTTTCCGCGGTTGAAACTGCAACCGTTGTTGCTGTCGCCGATGTTTCGGCAGCAGCGGGCGAACCCGCAAAATCCGGAGACGTTGCCGCATCCCCAGGGTCTGCTGATACCGCGGAGTCGTTCGTTGCGAAATCCGCCCTTTCAGAAACAGTTTCATCACAAACTGTGGTGCTGCCTGAGTTGACTGTACCCGAGGGATCTCTGAATGCCGAAACAGGTTCCTTCGATACAACCGGAGTTTCGGCAGCCGAAGCGTATCTGAAAGCTCACGAACTTTCCGAGGCCCCAAGCGACGAAGTCTCTTCCGAACAGGACAAGGGACTGCGCTCCAAGGCAATGACGTACGGACTGATTGCACTCGCAGCATGCGTTGTCGTTTTGATTGCGGGACGACTGATGACGGCTGCCCCGCCGGCTGAAGATGTCAAGCCGGCCGAGTCAGCTGCAGTTGAACCTGCTGCAAAAAGTGAGACACAGGGCACGGCTGCCGAAGTCGGGCCGTCCGCAGCGGCAGCCGGTGATGCGGCAACTCAGCCGGCGGCCGGTGTCCAAAAGCCTGCCAATCAGGAGTCTGCAGCTTCGACAGGTGCGCCGGTGTCGGGTCCAGCCTTGAACTCTGCTGTGCCTGC
Source organism: Pseudomonadota bacterium (assembly GCA_009926615.1). GTDB lineage: Bacteria > Bdellovibrionota_B > Oligoflexia > Silvanigrellales > Silvanigrellaceae > RFOM01. The sequence goes on along the minus strand of RFOM01000004.1, from coordinate 83,000 downwards.
AGCAGCCAAAGCTTCTCCCGTCTCTGCTCCGGCTGCAGAAAAGACTGCCGCGGGTGCTCCTGCAGCAGTGGCACCGGTCCAGCCTTCTCCTGAAATGGCTGAGGCCGCAGACGAAGCTGAAGCGGTTGAGGCGCCGACACCCGCACCTGTGAACAAAACTGTGGCTTCTGGTTCAAAAGCGGCTGTTTTGACCTTGCTTGAACCAATCGAAATTCAGGTTGTCTCCGACGGTCAGCGAGTCTTTTCCGGCCGCAAGGAGGCAGGAAAAGTGAACATCAAATTCAACAAACGTGCGGAAATATTTGTGCAGGATGGTTCCAAAGCCCAACTCAGCTATGCCGGCTGGAACCACGGCGCACTGGGCCAAGCCGGAAGAAAACGCAGAATAGTTTTGAATGCAGAACCTTTCGCTGCGGAATAAATCAAAAAATCAGTCAGACTGTTGATGCCGGAAGGATTTCAGTTCACTCTGTGCCAAAAAACGGAGTGCGCTTGCCTATGTCGGATCGCGAATCGCAGAAATCTTTAAAGACTGAGCGGCTGGCATCTCAGATCCTTCTTTACAAAGAACTTTATTATCTTGGTCGTGCAGCGGTCAGTGATGAAGCCTATGATGCGCTGGAAAATGAATTGCGGCATTTAGATCCCAACCACCCTGCTCTCAATTTTGTCGGCTATGAGATGCGTGAGTCGGCGCAAAAAGTACCGCACCGCCCTGCCATGCTTTCATTGGCAAAAACCTACGAACCGGACGGTCTTGCGGAATTTGCCGCAGGAAGACCGATTGTCCTGAGCGATAAAGTCGACGGAATGGCGATGGCGGTTGAATTTGGTTTCAACCATTCGATGACGCGCGCAAGTACGCGGGGAAGCGGGACTTTGGGTGAAGATGTCACAGCTCATGTCATGCATGTTCTGAGCATTCCCAAACAACTCCGCTTCCCTGACGGTTGGAATGATATCCGATTGGAAATTCGCGGAGAGATGTATTTTCCAATCAATGAATTTTCTCCTTTTTCGGAACGTTTTGACAGTTACCGCAATGCCGTTCCCGGTACGTTCGGGCGAAAGGAAGTCGACGAAGCCATAGATGTTTTGAATGTTCTCAAGTTTCGGGCGTATGACTTTATTGCTTTCCGCAAGTCGGAAACTGAAACTGAAGGCGAAGTGCTTTCGGTCAGGGAACTCTCCAAACTGGACATTAAAAATTCATGTCAGACTTATTTTCAAAAGTTGAAGCTCCTGCAGACACTTGGATTTGAAACCGGCCTCGATGAAGGAACAACGCGGCTCATTGAAGTTCAGAATGACCTTTCGAATCTTCAGCAGATTGCACTTTCATCGTTCGGCCTGAACAGAGATCATCAGATCGACGGCCTTGTGCTGAGGCTGAATGATGAACTTTTGTTCGAGGCTCTCGGTGCAACGAGCCATCATCCGCGCGGAAGTCTTGCATTCAAACAGGAAAGCGAGAGTGCCGTAACAGAGATACTCGCTGTCGAAACGAGTATCGGCCGCAGCGGAAAAATGACTTTTCGGGCGCAGGTCAAACCTGTTCAGCTCTCAGGCGCCCAAATCTCATATGCCACTTTACACAATGCCGAGTTCATTCGCAGCGGCGGATATGCCGAAGGTGCGTTGGTGCGAATTACCCGCAGCGGCGAGGTCATTCCTTCCATTATCGGTTTGGAAAAGGCTGCGGCACATCCTTATGTTCTTCCGGATTGCTGTCCGTGCGGTTATCCGCTCACCCCGACCGGTCCCGATCTTTTCTGTTCCCGTCCGGAATTGTCGTGCCCGTATCGTGATCAGGAAAGCTTTTTATATTTTGCACAGACGTTGGAGATTGCCGGACTGTCGGACAAGACGGTCGCCAAATTGAGGGAAGCCGGTCTACTGAACACCCCTGCAGATTTTTTTAAACTGACTGTCGATGATGTTTTGCGTCTCGAAGGATTTGCGCGGCGATCGGCAGAGAATCTTGTGTCATCCATTCAGCAGAAGAGGAAGATACCTCTTGCCGTATTTCTGGCCGCACTCGGACTCAAGCGCGGGGGAATTGTCAAATGCCGTGAAGTCGCCTCGCGCTTCATGACTCTTGAAAAAGTTTTGTCTGCCTTGCCCGATGAGCTGGCGGATGAGCGCGGCTGGGCAGGAAAATCAGCAACCGATTTTGTTGAATCTTTGCAAAGTCGCAGAGGATGGATTCGCGAGCTTCTCGGGTTCGTCACAGTTGAACCGGATACCTCGGCAACTGAAAAGCTCAAATTTGCAGACCATCCTCTTTCCGGAAAAAATTTGTGTATCACCGGCTCATTGTCACAGCCACGCGAAATTTATGTCCGTCAGCTTGAGCAGGTGGGTGCAAAAGTCGCAGGAGCGGTGACCGCAAAAACCAATTTTCTCGTTTGCAATGAAGAATCCGGCTCAGCCAAATACACGCAGGCAAAAAAACTCGGCATTCCGGTCCTCACCGAGGAGCAGCTTGCCGAGATGTTGAACCGATAGATCGGTCGTTTGGTTCCTTACGGAGCAATTCCGCCGGTGCTGAGCAGCATTTGATCATGGAAGTTCTTACGAACGTTGACGAAGTTTCGTCCAAACTTCTGATCGCGGGTATTGAAGCTCGTGCCGAAGGGCGTGCGGACTGTACCGTCGATGTTGGCATCATCAAAGTTCACTTCAGTTTTGGACTTGTATTTGACGCTTTTGCTGCTTTCCAGACTTTTCCCGCCACCCTTGCCCTGAGCCCAAGCCGCAGTCGTCTGCAACAACATGAAAGAAACCGTGAACGTACCGAATTTTTTGAAGAATCCCATATGTTCGCAACCTCCTGAAAGACATATCGGAATTCTACCAAAATTCTGAAATATTCGAGAGCCAACCCGCTGCCGCTGCAAAAGTCGCAAAAACTCAATCATGTTTGTTTGCGGCATCTGTAAATTTTGAGAATTTCAGCGGTAAGGACGAGCAGAACGTACTGCAGAGTGAGAATAAATGCCGGAGCAAATTCCCGACCGTTCGCTGAAAGAGCATGCTCTGTTCCCGATAAATCCCGCGGTAAGTGAGATTCAGAAAAGATATGTGCAATTTGCGCCAACAGCCGGACACCGAATTCGAGAACCGCATGTGAGACAGACGACAGTTCCGCAAAGCCCGTGAGAGCTCCCAGACAAACGCCCAGAGCAGCAGGTGTGACGATGAGCATAACGCAGGGGCCGGCGAGGATATTTGCCTGCACTTTTTGATAAATGTTTTCGGGTGTCCAAAGAGGCCACGTCAACAAACACATCAGTGCACTTGTTGCTGCAACCGACAGAACCGCCAGACATATGTTTTGTAAAAATTGCAGAAGTCCGGTGTATTGAATTGCCTCGTCCGGATCACTTTCCTCAAAAAAACCGGTCAGCAGTCCGAGCGACGTATTTGTCACTCTGCCGGTTGCCGCGCCGAGAGCCGACAGCAAAAACGAAAGATCTCCGACGGGATTTCTGTGCAAAAGAAAGCCCAAAACCCAAGGTGCGGCCGTGCAAAAAGATTTCAGATGACGGGAATTACCGGAACCGTTTGCCGTTTGTGAAAGAATCGCCGCGTTGCTGCTGCAATGGACGATGTGTTGGGAAAGCGATCTGTTGAGTGCACCGCTCGATTGATAAAGTCCGACAAGAAACATCAAAATGGCGGTCTGGATAAGTCCGGCGGAAAATCGCAAAAGCCGGCTGAGACGTGCGAAGTTTATCGTCCCGTGAAGTCTGGAAAGGGTCAAAAATAAAAAAAGAAAAAATTGCGAAACGAACATTGCTGCCGGATGGGTCTGTCCGCCTGACAGGGCAAGAAGGTGTGAAAGTCCGGAGTCCCTGAATTGGCCTGTCAGGACAGGATCGCTGATTTTTTGGTTGGCAAGAAAGTTTGCCGTAAGGGCAAAAGTCTGTGCGTCACGGATTTCATAATTGAGGCAGTCCGCGCGGAGCTTTTGATAGATATTCAATTCGGACCATCTTTTAAGGACCGAAGATGTTCCCGTGCTTTGGGGCAGACAAAAAAGCAGCGCGAGAACACAAATTAACGGCAGAATTTTCGGAATCGAAAGGCGGGACAGTTGCAATAAAAAATGCCTGTCGCCGCGTATGACGGGATTTTCCGGTGCAGAAGAATTTGAAATGAAGTTAAAAAAAAGTCTCATGACAAAGCATGAGACTTTTGACTTGTTTCTGCCACCGGCACCCGACGTCCGAAAAAAATCCGGCAGTCTTTTGTCCAGTTTTAGTCCTGCGCAAGCCGGATGACAACACCGCGATCCCGCCCTTCACCGCGGCTTTCGGTGTCAAATCCCAGTTCGACAGCCAAGCTGTGCTGCTGCCTGCGTAAAAAGCTGTTGTTGGGCTGCAACTGAATTTCATTCAGCGCCGGATTCTTCCTGAGTTTGTCTGCAGCCTGACGAACCTCCTCAAGCGCGGTGCTCAGACTTTCTTCGCTGGATTGTCCGCGCGCGCCGGTATCCTGACCTTCAGGGCGACGACCTCTGCCGCCTCCCTCGTGTCCGTCCCTGCGACCCCGACCGCGGTCTGCTCTGTCAGGGCGACGGTCGGTATGCTCTCTGACGTCCTGAGCTGCATCGCGCTGATGGTCTGAAGGCTTGTTGCGTTTGCTCCTGTCATCAGGACGATCGGCAGAGTCGTCCCTAACAGGACGGCTCTCGTGGCCGTCACGGCGTGGACGCTCGTCGGTGCGTTCCGGACTTTTTTCGGCACCGTGGCGCGATTCACTGCGCTCGGAATTGCGACCGCGCTGCGGGCGGTCGTCCCTGCGGTCCGAGCCCTCGTGCCGGCCCTTGCGGTCTCCGCGATCGCCTCTGGAGCTGCGCAGCAGAGGTTTGAACGCCTTTGCGTAGGCCTCGCCTACGGGCGGCCGCACGCGCCAGTCGATCTGTGCTTTGGCGGGCTGCTCCTGATACTTCCAATACGCAAAACCCATCGCTGCATCAGCGTATTCGCCAAAGTTAGAATGCAAAACGTCGGCGAGCATGTCCCAAATTTCACAGGCCCAGACCTGTGCCTGCTGTTCGGCTGTCAGAGTCGAAAAATCGGGGCGCGGAAAGGTTTCAAACGGAACGGGTTCCGCCGATTCCGAACGGAGATTCCCGAGGTAACCCGAGCGTGCAGCGAGCAGCGCGTTTGAGACAGGAGCCTCGGCAGAGTACTCAGGAGGGTTTTCAGGAATGACGGGCAGACTGCTTCCGAACAACTCCTTGCAGGCAGATTCGAGGTCTGCAAAAAGAGTTGCGATTGCGCAGGTAAAATAAGCTACCGTCTCGAGATTGATGGGTTCGCGCCTGCGGAACTGCGGCGTGACTTGTGTATGATGTTTTGCGATGGCCGAGAAAATCTGTGAGACGTCTTTCATCGACGGATTTTCAGGCCTGCGGAATGTTCCGGTGAGAAAGTCTTCAAAGCGGATATGCGAATTGAACGAGCCGTCTTTCTTGGTGCGCGCCGCAAATTCAGAGTGGCAGGCGTAGATGAAAGAATCGTTCGTGAGGTGGAGCTGAGAGTTTTGACTCACCAGAGTCTCTCCTTGGATGTAACGTGTTCGGGCGAAAGGAACAAAGCGGCATGGTTGAGCCAAACCGGACCTCAGATCAGCGATTGGCCAACCTGCGGGAGAGGCTCACCCATGTCCCTCATCTTCCCGGAGTCTATATCCACAAATCGGCCGACGGCAAAGTTTTGTACGTCGGTAAAGCAAAAAATCTTCAAAACAGGTTGCGCAGCTATTTCACGGGTTTAGACAGACATACCCCTAAAACACGGGCTTTGGTTGCCCGTGTCGCCGATTTTGAGGTCATGGTTGTCGACAACGAGAACGAATCCCTTTTGCTCGAAAACAACCTGATTAAGCACCACAGGCCGCCCTACAACATTTTGTTGAGGGACGATAAGACCTACCCCTACCTCAAGGTTACGCTCGAAGAAGAGTGGCCCAGAGTGCTTCAGACACGCAAGCGCAAGAACGACGGCGGTGCCTATTTTGGTCCCTATTCCAATGCTGCCGAGCTTCAGGCAACACAAAGTGTGATTCAGCGGTTTTTTCCGCTGGTCAAATGCACTCCGAACGTCTTCCGTACCGTCAGCCGGCCGTGCAATTACCACAGCATCAGAAGATGTCTGGGACCGTGCAAAATTGCTGTTGAGAAACAGCAGTACAAGGATCTCGTTGAGAGAGTCCTTGCTCTGCTGTCCGGCAAGACGCACGATTTGTCGCAAAAAATCAAGCTCGATATGGCTGCAGCAGCGCAGGCAATGAATTTTGAAAAAGCAGCTGAACTCAGAGATCAGCTCAGGGCTCTGGATAAGCTCGCTCAGCAGCAAAGCGTTACCTTCGTTCCGGGATTTAATGCGGATGTTATCGATTTTGCATGGAGCAGCTCCGCTGTGTCGGTCTATTTTGCGATTGTCCGTGACGGCAAATTAATCGGCGGAAACTCGCATGTGATAAAAGAGGGACTCGAGAAAATTGTTGAGCTTTCAGAAGACATTCAGACGGAAAATGTTTCTTCCGATGCAGCTGCAAAGAGCGAATTTGTGCTGCAGGTCGTAGGTCAGTTTTATGCGACTCACGAACTTCCGTCGCGTATTTTTCTGCCTTCGGCTTCGGGAGTACTGACGGATGATTCTTCAAAGTCTCTGCAGCTGTTGCTGACGTCTCTCGAAGATGATCGCTCCAAGCGACAAAATCGCGTTATGACCGACGTTCAGTTATGTCTTCACTCGCGTCCGGATTCGGCAAAAGATCTGAAGGGAGCGCAAAAAAAATTATTTACGGAGGCATTCGCCGGACTTTGCGACATGGTCAGAGAAAATGCCAAAACTAAACTTCAGGATGTGCTTAATGCTGACGATGTCGCACACCGCAGAATGCTCGCCGTGCAGACAATGCTGACCCTTCCGCGGCTGCCGCACTGGATCGAATGTTATGACATTTCGACTTTTCAGGGCGGTTCAACTGTGGCTTCGGGTGTTGTTTTTCGCAACGGACAGCCGGCAAAAAACGAATACCGGAAATATACTATCCGTGAGGTTGCCGGACAGGACGATTTTGCGAGTCTTCGCGAAGTGATGCGAAGGCGGTTTCGCGAAGAACGCCGGCATGAGATTCCCGATCTGCTGCTGATTGACGGCGGTGAGCCTCAGATTCGTGAAGTTGGTTGGCTGCTCAAAAGTCTGGGTCTTGATTCGGTCCCTTTGTTCGGGATTGCCAAGTCCAGAACAGTCCGTAATTTCAGGGATAAATCGATTTCTGCGAGCGCGGAACGGATCGTTTGCCCTCACCGTAATTCTGCCGGTGAGCTGGTACCCGACGGCGAAACCGAGACCAAAATTCTGCGCAACGCCAGTCCCGAATTCCAGCTGATGACGCAAATCAGAAATGAAGCGCACAGATTTGCCGTCAGTTTTCACCGCAAAAAAAGGGACGGTCGAAGTTTGCGGAGTCTGCTGTCCGAAATTTCAGGACTCGGGCCCAAAAGGCGAAAGAAGCTGTTGCTGGAATTCGGCAACGTGGAAAAGATATCTGAGGCTTCAATGGAGGAATTGATTGAAAAGGCCGGTTTGCCTTCCGCCGTCGCCCAAAACGTCATCGATTTTTTTCGTGCAAAGAAAAATGAAAAGTCTGATGCTCAATAAATTATTACAAATTTAATTGCGGTTTTTTTTGCGGAATTCCTTCGGGCTTTCATAATCCGACAGGCTCCAGACACCTTTTTTGTTGCGCATCGCATCTGCCTGAGCGGCCTGATACGTCGTGACGTCGAATCCGCGCGGACCTTTTCCCCGATAGACTTCGGCCCATCCTTCGGCAACCATTTTCAAATTTGCCGACTCGTTGTTGATGATTATTTCTGCAAGATTCCTGCCGTACGCATCGGTTCCGTACGATTTGAGGGTCACCGTTTTCCCGACGACAAGGCTGTTCAGAAAATCTTTTGCTTCCTTACCGCCCGATTGGCCTTCCTTCTTTTTCTTTTTTGATTTTCTGCCCATTTCAGGAGCGTCGATTCCCGCGAGTCTGACTTTGATTTGCGTGTTGTCTGCAGATCGGAGTTTGCAGGTATCGCCGTCATTGCACGAAACCACGGTGTAAACAGGCATTGCAGGCTGCGGAACTGATTTTGCGGTGCCGGAGGTCGTCGGGTCTGCGGACATGTTTTCATTTGCAGACAACGGGTGTGAGACTGCTGCCGCAAGAATGCTCAGTGCCGCAGCGGCGGTGAATTTAATCCAGTGCTTCTTGTATTTGTGCATGAAGTCTCCCGAGGTAAGTCACAGTCTGTGAAAATCGGCTGCCATACCAGCTCAACGCCTGTCCATCGACTTTAAGGCATGGACGGAAAATTTCCGACTGTCGCCGGAATTCGTCAAGATGCCGTGATCGGAATGGAAACGGTTCGGACGAAAACAACATGAGATCAGAGTCCCTGAGTCGTGCATCGTCAGCCTTCACGGCGGGATATCGCTCGTGCAGTTCACTTCCCGTGGGGAAGGAGTTGGTGCCCTGAATCAGCGCCATTGTATTGGAAATGTAGGTTTTTGAGCCCGCAACCATCCATGGATTCATCCAGATAAAATAGGCGAAGGTAAAACGGCTGCTGCCGGACATCGATTGAATGAGGCGGTCGAGTTCTTCCTTTTGTCGTGTAATCCACGCACCGGCAGCCTGTGAAAAGCCGAAAATGGTTCCAAGCGATGAAATGAGGGAAAAGTTATCGGCGGGTGTTTCCGGAAAAGTTTCGACGATCTCGAAGCCGTGCTTTGCAGCCGACGTTTTGAGCTCCTGCAGCAGGGCTTGGGTGTTTTCTTCGCGGTTAACGACGATGTGAGTCGGTTTGAGTTTGATAATGTCATCTGTTCTTGCGTCTTTTGTGCCGCCCACCGACGGGACGGTATGTCTGAGCAGACGGGGTTCGGTGCAGAAGCTTGTACAGCCTGCTATCTGATCCGTTAATCCGAAGTGACACAAAGTTTCGGTAAGACTTGGTACCAGTGAGACAATTCGTAAGCTGTTTTTGTTCATCGTCAGCGGATGTAAATTGTCTGTTTCGGTTCAACAGGCGGGATTTTTGTCATTTTGGCATCCGACATCCACTGCAGAATTGCTCTGCGCGTGTAGCGTATGTCGTATGCTTTGAGCACCTGATAAATTGCAAACATAAATTCACGCGCCGAGGGAAACCGTTTCTGGGGATTCAGGTGAAGCGCGGTCTTGAGCATCCTGTTGATGTAATCATCAACCATTGTGTCGCCGCTGCTCTGGATATTGTTGGGGAGATTTTTCATGCGCGCCTGTACGTCTTTTGTGTCCGGATTTGGAAAGAGCCTGTCGCCGGTAAGCAGCTCGTGCATGATGACGCCCGCGTTGTAGATATCCGCAAGCGGCGTCATCGGCTGATGTAGCAAACGCTCCGGAGCCTGATAGCCGGGTGTACCGACCGTCATCCCCTCATAGTCTTCGACCTCAAGATTGCAGCTCAGACCGAAATCCGCGAGCACTGTCCGGCCTGTCACTTCGAGCAGAATGTTCGCCGGTGTGAGATCGGAATGAATCATGTCCAGACAGTGGATGTGATCCAAACCCTGAAGAAGATCGAGCGTTATGGAGCATGCGACGAGCGGCGGAATCGGGCCGACTTTCTTGAGCAGGTAGTGGCAATTAATACCCTCGACAAATTCAGTCACAATGTGAGCATTGGGAGGCGTAAGGTCGGCCTCAATGAATTTCACACAGTGCTTGTGCGAAACCTGCGCGTGCATCAGAATTTCTTTGTGAAACAGACCGAGCAGTTTGGGGTTGCTCTGATATTTGTCGTGTAAGCGCTTCAGGGCGACGATATTTCCGGTCTTGAGGTGGCGTGCACGGTAGACTTCGCCGAGCCCGCCGGAGCCGACCAATTCGAGGATTTCGCAATGACCGATCACCTGATTTGTCATGTTGCCCCGGCCTCTCCCTGAATGTTTTTCTTTATCCGGCGTTGAGGACGTCTTTGACTCTTGGTTTTTGTCCGAAATCTTTCAAGTGAATTGAGTGATGAATAACCTGCCAGCTGGGCGACCTGCTGATTGTTCAGACCGAGATCAAGCCATCTGAGGATTGCATGATTGCGCAGACTTTCCGAGTTGTAGGGAATATTCAGAATCTCCCCGCACACCTCGTAGACGACAAATTTTACGCCGTGGCGGTGCAGAGCACCGGATTTGAGTTTGCGGCTGACGTTCAGAAAACCGAAAAAAAGTTTGTCTTCGGGGCCTGCAGAGAGGGACAGTTGCAGACGGGCCTTTCGCAGCCTGCCGAGGGCATCGGCAACCGGTTTGTCAGCCTTGACGAGACGCTCGTTTTGGCCGGAAATCCTTAAAGAGACAGTCTGCGGTTCGCCGTCCGGATGTCCCTCAAAAAGAATGTCAGACCATTTCATTTGTGCGGCTTCCGAAGCCTTCAGCCCGCACTCGCCGAGCAACCGGATCAGAGCGAGGTCACGTATGGCTTTCGGGTCGTTAAGTTCCGAACCTTTGGCAAGCGTATTTCCGAGTTGAAAATAGTGTTCCGGCTTTACGGTCAGAAGATCGTGAGCAGGCTGTTTGGGCGATTTGGCTTCCAGCAGCGGCGAGCGTTCGATAATTTTCTCTTTGATCAGAAAATGAAGAAACGTCCGCGAGCTCATCAGTGCCCTGCGTACACTTGCAGGAGATTTGCGTCCGTGCTGAGCAAGGAAATGTACCCAGCGCTCCTGAAACTGCGATTGGAAGTCTCTGGGATCGATTTTTTCGTCTGCCAAAAAATGGCAAAAGATCGACAAGTCATTTCTGTAGGCCGAGATCGTGTGCACAGATTTGCCTGTCTGTTTGAGCCGGTTCAGAAAACGAAGCAAAAGAGGAGCGAGTTTGTCTGTGCGGAAAGTTGCAGGCGGTTGGCTTTCGGCTGCAGCAACGGGAAGACCCTGAGGATGAGTGATTTCGGTCTGTGGAGTAATGTCCGACATCTTGCCCTCGTCATCCTTCGCAAAAAAATTGCCGACTCAGATTCCTTGGAACCAGTTCGACAAGCATATCATCGCCCAGCAAAAACGTGGAGAGAATGTCAAAACGGGATGCGGCCGCCAGCGCGGGTGCTTGGATTTGCTGTCTGGAAAGGCGTCTTGCTTCTCCTGCGAGGACGATCGGTGCAATGAATGTGTGACAAACGTCGATCGCTTCTATTTCCAGCAAAAGGGAAATCAGTTTTGCTCCTCCCTCAATAAAGACGCTCTGCACGGTCCTGCCGAACCAATTTTCCAGTTCCTGTGATGTCCAAAAACGCTGCACAGACTTGGCCAGCTGTTGCGGACCATCGGAATTCTGCGGAACGGGCAGTGCGAGTACGCTCCATTCCGGCGGCAGCAGAGCTTTGAGGGGTTCAGCATTGGATGATGCCGTTGCAACCGCAACTTTACGGTTTGCTGCGGCCGCAGAGAGATTTTCGAGCGCGGCGCGGAGCTGAGGATTGTCGCCGCGGGCCTCGCCCAAAACATCGACGATGCAAACGTCAGGCTGCCGGTTGTGCGGGCGCCAGCAATCTCTGACAGTCAGTGCCGGCAGATCGGCAAGAAGTGTACTGATTCCAACGGCAGTTATGTCGTACTTGAGTCGAAACCAGTGTCCGTGGGCCCTCGCTTCGGGGCCGGTAATCCACTTTGAAGTTCCGGAAGCATCGGCCATCGCGCCGTCCAGAGTTTGCGCCCACTTCGCTGCAATGAGCGGCCGGCCGAGCTGTTGCCCGACGAAAAACGGAAAGTTCCACGCAACTGCGGCGGAGCGGCAAAGCCCGACGCTCAGGCTCCGGACTTCAGAGCCTACAAATTTGAGCCCGCGCCCCTGAACCAGAGGATTGGGGTCTCCGGCGGCAACGAACAGGTTCGAAATGCCGGCAGATTTAAACAGGTCACAACATGGCGGCTGCCGCCCGTGATGCGAACACGGCTCAAGAGTGACGTAGGCATCCAATCCGGATGTGCTCCGGCCGATTGTGCGGAGAGCATCGAACGCGACCCTCTCGGCATGTCGCCCTCCCCACTTTTCAGTCGCCCCTGCAGCGACAATCGTTCCGCCCTCTGCAAGAAGGCAACCGACCGCGGGGTTGGGGTTGGTCAGACCAGCTCCCTGCATCGATTCAATGATCGCTCTGAGCATAAATTCTTCTGGGTTCTTGGGCGCTTCAGAATAATTTGGACCGTACAGGCTGGTTTCGATGTGGCCACCGAACCCAAAGCCGGAAGGAAGCCGTGCCGGTCTTTTCGTCTGGGTTTCAGGGAACATCCGGCTTGCCTTTCGTTGGATGGAGTGCTAGCCCAGCCAGTCAGTGAGGTCCTGACTGGTATGGTGGATTTGGCTTTGGTCGGCCGTCCCCGCTCTGGTTTTGACCACGAAATAACCGCGGAAATTCCGCAAACAGCATGAACGGAGACCTACCATGCAACAGACCGCACAGCAACGCGAAGCCTTGATCGCAAAACACAAGCGCCACGCAAACGACAGCGGCTCGACCGAAGTTCAGGTTGCGCTTCTGACCGAGCGCATCAATTCACTGACCGAGCACTTCAAAGTCCACAAGAAGGACTTTGCCGGCCGTCGCGGTCTGTTGAAGCTTGTCAGCCACCGCCGCAGCCTGCTTGATTATCTGCGCCGCAAAGACGAAGGCCGTTACACAAGCCTCATCGGTGCATTGAACATCCGCAAGTAATTTGTGGAGTTCGTCTGCAGAAGGAACCCCCCGCGGGTTCCTTTTTTTTATATCTGAGACTCGATTTCATCGGCCAAAACAGCACCAAGGTAAGAGACCCACGGTTGCGAAAAATCGAAGCGCAGGCCCGTGGCCCGAAAAAGTTCCGGAAGTGAACGCTGCGCACCGAGACTGAGTCCGCCGATGTAGTTTTCCACGGCACGCGTGTAGTCACGCCGGCTTTCCGCCCAAAGTTCCACAGCCCCCAATTGAGCAATGCCGTAGTCGATATAGTAAAACGGCGAGGTGAACGGATGGGGTCTGCTGATCCAGCCGAGCTCCTCAAAGTCTTCACATTCACTCCAGTCGATTCCCGGCCGGTAACGGGCTGATAATTCGCGCCAGAGTTGGCTCCGATCGCAGGGATTTATGAGTTCTTCCCTGTAAACGACGTGCTGCCATTCATCCAGCATGGCCATGAACGGCCAGAACTGGAGTGCGTTGAAGCAGTGAAGTGCCCATGCTTTACCCGCATCACCCGAGCGCGGCCAAAATTCGTTGAGAAACGGTTGAGCCAAAAACTCGAGCCCCATTGAGGCAACCTCGCAAAATTCGAGCCCCGGATGCCGCAAAAGAGTGTTTTTGATTTGAAGGGATGCCGAGCCGTGAAGCGCGTGTCCGAATTCATGCAGCAGCGTGAAAGCATCCCGAAAATGTCCCGCAAAATTTCCAAAAATAAACGGAGATTTGCTTTCGGGAAGGGCAACGCAAAACGCTCCCGGAGCCTTTAAATTGCGTGGATGAACATCGATACATCCTCGGCTGAGAAGGGTTTCATAATATTGTCCAAAACCGGAATGAATGCGTGAGACAATTCTGCCGCCTGCATCGAGAATCGCGCTGACATCACCCTGCCCCGGGAATTCGGCAGGAGTCAGTCTCGGCCAGACGGCTGCATCCCATGGTCGAAGTGTCGGCGTGCCAAGGCTCAGCAACTGACGGCTCTGCAGATTGGAGACTATCGGTGTAATTGCTTTTTCAATGCTCAAACGAAGAACGCTGCAGTCCTCCGGAGTGTAATCAAAACGGCCCAGTTCCGTAAAACAGAATTCAACGTACGACGATGCACCGGCTGTCTTTGCCTGTTCAATTCTGTTTTTCAGGAGTCGGGTAAACAAATCTTCGAGCCATTCCTTGGATTCGCGAATTTTACGCCAATGTGATGAGAATGCTTCGCGCCGGATTTCGGGACGCGGATCGTTCAGTTTTCCGATGACAATTCCGATCGGTGTGGGTCGTCCGAAATAAGTGCACATTGCCGTGGATGAAAAAGTTTTAAATTCACGGACCAGCTGATTTTCTTCTATCTGCAGCGCACCCAGACCGCGGACGGCATATTTTCGCCTCGCGACTATCTCTTTTTTTACCTTGCCCAGATCATCGGCATGCATGGAGCCGCGCCACGGCGAGTTCAGATAAATGTCCATCAATTCGGCGCGTGATTCCATGAGCTGGGAAAGAATCCGGCTCTCGAATTGCTGCAGCCGGTCAAGTGTCCGGACATCCTGTGTGTCGAGTGAAAACATCAAATCCAGTTTTGTCTGAAGCTCGTTGGTTGCGTCGGAGAGTTCGACAAACGTTGCAAACCAGATTGCCGCAGATTCAAAATCACGGGGAGGATTTTCTTTGAGTCTGCGGATAATTTCAGAGACAGATTGTTTGTCCTCGGGATCAAAAGAAACGGGAAGGTTGATGTATGTGTTGCCGGTCTTTGTGAGTAATGAATTCAAGGAAGTCCTCAAAACAAGCAGGAAGAGATTGTTGATTCCTTCGCGATTTCTGCTGAAGAATCCCTGTTCGACAAAATCATGATGCTCTTTTCGGTTTGCGACGGCGCCGCGGAAAAATACAAAATTCTGCTGAATTGTTTTGGCGGCGCAATGGCGATTGAGGGTTGAAAACTGTAGCCGACCGAGGCGCCCGACTTCAGCCGGATCTGTTGACCCCTCTGACCGCGTTGCGCGGGGTTGAGAACCTGCATGAGAAGAGCCACATCTTTTTCCAGCTTACCCCACCAGCCCAGAACCGGCATCAGCTGGTTTTGGTTGTTTTTTGTAAAGGAAAAATCAGGATCATTGGCCTCGTAGGAAATTTCGGTTGCCCAGAGAGTCTCGGCATCACGCAGAGGACCGCGGTTGAAGTAACGCTCCGGTATAAACCTGACAGGAAAAGAAGTGTGCTGAATGAAGCGTGATTCTCCCTGATAGGGTGCGAAGTTCCAAGCCAAATGAAGAGCATTGTAACGCGTAGAATCAGAAACAGTCACACCGGTGATGTTTCCTGTTCCCTCGAAAATAATTCTTTCGCCGGCAGTGCGGCCGAATATGCGTCTGAAGACTATTTTGGAGCTGCCGGAGACGACGGCAGGTTCAGCGTCGGCCTCACCGGTTTGCGGCTGAATGACCGCTGCTGCCACCGGCTCGCCTGTGTTTTCCATGGGAATAAATGCCGCGGGGATGAAGATTTCCCTGCGGGGTTTGAAGGTTCCCGAAAGCCGCGCCGAGTTGTCCGCTGCAGTGACCTGATACCATCTGAAAACACTTGAATCTTCCTGCCCAAGTCCGCTGTCGTCGACCTGAGTGCTTCGTACGATGACGTTTGCAAAATTTGAGACGACCGGACGGCTGATCCAAATCTGTTGAACGGATTCGGTGACGGGTATCGGCAGGACGGTGCGATAGTTGCGGTTGCCAATGAGAACTTCAACCAATCCGCTGAAAAGTTCTGAGTTGTTAATCTTGATTCTGCTTGTGAACCATTTGTTGCCGTGAATGTCTTCCACAGACTTCAGGTCGCTTGTTCGCGGCGCGTTCTTGAGTCCCATTGCGATGCCGTCGCCGTTGAATGAATAGTCCGCATTGAGCCGCTGGTAGACCGTCCGCGGTCCGGACCGGAGAAGAGCTTCGTAAATAAGCGCCTTGCGTCCGTCGGCAGTGAGCATTTGAGCTTGCCCGACGTCCCCCGGAATATTCCAGTCCGGAGAATTGAGGCGGCACTCTATGATTTTGGCAGCCTGCACCGAGCCCCTGATCTCCTCGCGTTCGTTGTTTGACCGCGACAAACGTGAGTTGTTTGGGGTTGACGTGCACGCAAAGAACACGGCCGGCGGAAGGGAAATGATCAGTTTTCCGCGCCCTTTGAGCGTTTTGTAAAAAAAATGCCTAGCGTGTGTCATAGCTGCTGCCCAAACCGCAAAAAGATTCCCCCGTGTCACTTTGGTTTTCCGTTGCCGCGCCGAACCGTTTCCGGAACGTCCGGAGGGATTATACCGTGAGGCAGCGATTTTGAACAACTCAACAGGATGGATGAGGAGGTTGTCCGCCTGTGTTGCGCTCAGGTCTGCCCTTGTTGCCCTTGTTTCCGGCCTTATTGCCGTTTCCTGTGCGACAATGCCCGAGAAACGGAAGGATCTCGGCATATCGACAGTTCTGCCGTTTATGCGCATGGACGGTTCTGAATGCTATTATCTTGACGATTTTATGCCCACGCCGGACAACATGGTGTCCGGTAAAAGCTCGGGACTCTTTCTGAGGTATTACACATTCCGCTCGGCGACTTACAAGACGTGGGAATCCGAGCGGGTTATGCTTGCTTTTTTCAGCCGTGATAACAGATGCTGGTCGTTGTTTGAGGAGTACTCATCGGCCCGTTTTTGATTGCCGGTTAAATCTCTTCCCAATCGGCGTGAAAAATATGAACTCGTTCGGCAACAGACTTTTAAAAAATCTTCGGACTGTCAAACCGTGGGCAGAGAAGTTTCCCTGCAGTGCGTTTCGAATTTATGACCGCGATATTCCCGAGTATGCCGTGTCAGTTGATCTGTACGGTGAAAATGTTGTGATCTTCAGATACGGCAACGTCAAGTATCAGGAACGGGATGATCTTCATTTTCAGCATGTCATTGAAGACCTGATGTCGATCCTTCAGGTGTCCGAGCGGCAAATTTTCATAAAGGAACGAAACCGCCAAAAGGGAATTTCCCAGTACGGTAAATTCTCGCAGGCCGGTTTCAAATGTCAGGTCACCGAAGGACCGCTTAAATTTATCGTTAATCTTTCAGATTATCTTGATACGGGGCTGTTTCTGGATCACCGATATTCAAGAAAGTGGGTCCGCGAAAATGCATCAGGAAAAAAGGTGCTTAATCTTTTTTGCTATACCGGAACGGTCAGCGCAAATGCACTTTACGGCGGCGCGCGCGAAGTTGTCTCAGCGGACATGAGTGCAACTTATCTCGAATGGGCGAATGAGAATATTGAGCTCAACGGTCTCGACAGCCGTAAACATTTTGCTGTTCGGGCAGACATAATGAACTGGCTCGGCGACTTGGATGCCGCCGATAAATTTGATCTCATTTTTCTTGATCCGCCGTCATTTTCAAATTCAAAAAAGATGAAAGACGACTTTGATGTGCAAAGCTGTCATCAATGGCTTGTCGACCGGTGCATGGAACGGTTGAGCGGCGGCGGGACACTGTTTTTTTCGAATAATCTGCGAAGTTTTAAAATGGATCCGCAACTTGTTGAAAAATATTCATGCACGGAAATAACAAAAAAGACATTGCCTCCCGACTTCAGGAATGAACTCATTCACAGAGCATGGCTGTTCGCCAAACGGTGAAGCGCGCGGCGCCCTTCCGGATATGATGAGGTATTTTTAAATTCCCGACTCTTCGGTTTGCTTCATTTCGTCCGGACTGTCATCGGCCTTTTCGAGTTTTTGAGCCAGTGTAGGATCTCCGACTCCGTAAACAGATCTGATTCGCGTAATGTCTCCGTTGCTCAGTTTCCGCGTGATCATTCCCTCTCCGATAAACAGTGACGGGTTCATTACACTGAACTTGTCTTCAGTCTCTTTAACGTGAGTCAGTCCGAGCAGGTGTCCCAACTCGTGCAGTGCCAAACTTTCCATATCGACAATCACGCGCTTGCCTTCGCTGAATTCTTCAAGTGAGTTGCCAAACACATAGAACTCCGCGTTGTAGCGGATGTCGGCTTTGACAATGGCAGAGGGGTCCTGAGGAGAGTTTTCCCAGATGGTCGTGGCGAGCACCGTGTTGGATTTGCCTGTTGCCTTAAACCAGTTGAAGTCAAGATAGTTGCCGTTTTTTCCGTCTCCGAGCGGCTCGTAAAGCTGACGGAAGTCAGCCCCCTTTTTTGTTTCTGCTCCGTCATACGCAAAGAGCTGTTTTCCTACTGCCAGCTCCCAAGATTTCATCGCAGTCTGCAGTTGCTTCACGACTTCGGGGTTGATTTCGCTGCTCGTCACAAAGCGGATGGGCAACGAGCGTTTCCAGCCCGCCGCGCTGTGCACTCCCTTGAGCGATCCGACGTTAAGATTCGAGCCGCTCGAGGCTGTATTCGGACGATCGATTTTGTCCTCGTCCGCGCCGTGAACCGAAATGCGGTAAGACTGGGCGCCGCAGGCGACAAATCCGCCCATGAGGGTCGATACAGCAGAAGTTCCTGCAATGTATGCGATTACCAAATTTCTCTGCTTCATGGTCAGGACCCTCCCCTGCTTCATGAAGGCATATCGGAAGATTTTCGGGCGTGCCTAAGGGGGGCCGGATGAAAAAAGCGTAAGAGAATATTAACGCTTATAATTCAATCGGTTGCGAGTGCATGCGATTGCTTCCGGACTCTACAAAAAATATTGTGACTCGTTTGATGGTCTCATGCTTGGCAGGAATCACCAGTTCAGTCGGGCGAAGTCTTGAGAATCTGACCAGTTGTCCCTCTGCGCAGGAGTTATTGGGCATCGAGGCAGAATCAACGCGGCTGCCGCCCGGCACAGCCACAAATCCGGCGATTTGGTTGCGGGCGCTCAGGTTCACCTGTCCGGCCGCAGATTCCGTGGCAGACGCACTCAGCTCGGCAATACCGCAGACCCTTCCGGTCCAGCTGTGCGAGCGGTTTTTGAGTGTGTTAACCAACTGAAAATGAAGTGTTGTCCTGCCGTTTGCTTCAGTCACGTGGCTTTGTTCAACCTGAACGCCCGCAAGAGGCGGTTGTTTGGCGACGGATTTAACCGACTGAACCGCTTCGGCCGCAGACGGTGCGGGTTTGGGTGCAATCTGGGCGGGGACGACGGCCTTGCCCGCGGTTTCGGTCACGGGACTTTTTTCGTCCGCCGGCAGTTTTCCCTGACCGACGGCTGCGTTCTTGGGAGTTCCCTTGTCCGAGCGTGCGAGATTTGCGCTGACCGTGCTTAAACTGTTCAAGCTTGACTGCAAACTGGCAAGAGTCTTTTCGCCGGATTGGGAAACGGTTTTTGAGCCGGCATCCGACGGAAATTGAATTTCACGCGAGATGCGTTGTGTGAGTTCCCGCTGCGCATCGTTTTCGCCGGAAACAATCGTCTGATTTTTGTCTTCCGAAATCGCCAGTGCTGTTATGGCTGATTTCAGTTCGCGAATGTACTCGTCTTTTGAAGTCAGCGTATCGCGGTTTTTCTTATACAAATAAAGTGATGTTCCGGCGCCGGAGAAGAAAATAAAAGACGCGCATCCGGCGATCAGCAAATTGCGCAGACTGATGGACGTCGATTTGGTTTTTGACGCATCCGTAAAAAATACGATGTGCAACCGTTTGTCGCGAGAGTTTTTAGGAGCTGTTGTCACCATGTCAGCTGCACCTCCTCTGTGCCGCTTTTACGTGTTTCTTACAGCTGCTTGGACGGATTCCTGAGGGACCTTAAAGCAGTTTCAGTGCGTGGCGATTTGTACCATTTCTCGGCGATAATTCTGTATCTGTCGCCTTCCCACTGCAGATAAAGAAACTTCTTTCCAAAATCTGAATGCTGTTTGGAGCGGTATTCCTGAAAGAAGACGACCAGCAGCTGGTCTTCAAAAGCCACAATTTTCGGCTCGCTGATTGAGACCTGAATTCCGGTGCTCCGTTCGCTGCTGAGTTGTGACTTAAAATTCTGCCATTGATCCTTGTTCTTGCCCAAGGACCTGAAGTTTTTTGAGTAGTAGGACATGTACGACTCGAAGCTGGACGATTCCCACGCCATTCTCCACGCGTCGACCATTTCGAGCGCTTTTTTGCGCGTCGGAATCAGCTCTTCTTCGGCCACGGAAGTCATTTCCTTGGTGATCACGACAGGAACCTCGAAGAAGTTTATGTACTTTTCGAGATCAGCGATGTCCTCATTGCTGAGAACGACACATCCTTCGGTATCAAACGGTTTCTGCAGGCGAAGGGGATCGTCGGTTGCGTGGATCCAGATCCCTGAGCCTGATTTGCGCTGTCGTTTGTCGTAGATATTCGGATAGTCGAGAGTGAACGCCATCCTGCCGTATTTGGGCGGCAGTTCTTCGTCGTTCAGTCGGCCGGTGATGAAGTATATGCCCTCGGGTGTGCGCAGGTCTCCGCGCGACACTTTATCACCCGGATCGCGTCCGCTGATGGCGCGGTATGCTTTCACAATTTCGTATTTGCCGTTGTCGTTGAGCTTGAAGACCGACATGCGGTGATGGAGTTTTTCCACCACAAAAGCGTATGCCGGCGTGTTGCTGCCCAAACTGACGAGGGCCTTCGGCACCCCCTGAAACATGCCGTTCGCACTGAAGCCGTAGCGGCCGTTGACGAGCGGCTGGGTTCCTTTTGTCGGGGCCGGAGCGGCCACAAGCGGTCCGACTTTTCCGTCCTGATGCGCATTGGCCATCATCATTTCGATTCGTTTTTGAGCCTCCGGAGACTTCAGGCTGTGCCCGATGGGCTTTTCCGGACCGGCGGCAACCGGCACTGCGACGGCTGCAGGCTTGGAGTGAGGAGCGGATTCGGAATCTGCAGTTTCCTCGCCTTCGGTTTTTTCGGGCTCAGGTTTCGTTGCGGGTGCTTTTGATGCCGGAACGGCCGCTTTATCCTTTCGGGTGTCTTCTTTGCGGGGTTCATCCGCATCTGCCTTGGGAACTGCACCTGTGATGAGCTTGCTGCGGGTTTCACCCTGATTTGACGTCGCCTTAACCTGAGTCTCATTCGCAACCGCCGATTGGGTCGCGGAGAAAGCAAAATAAGCTATAAGTGACAGCGACTTGAGCACGATTCGCCGGGATTTGCCCGCTTTTAACCGTGTCACGTTGGCGTCGTCTGCGTTAATCATAATCAACTACTCCAAACCCCTAATATGTTCTGCATCGGAGTTAAGTGTCAGCAATTTAAGTGCTTCACCCGAGTTTCAGGCTCTTTGTGCCGCTCACCGGTCCACCCCTTGGAAGTCACTCGTTTAAACGATAACAAGACAGCCAGCCGCAGACAAAAGGCCAGATGTGCTCAAATGTCAATTCAATGCCGAGGTGGGCAGTCTATGGCGGATGGTATTGGTGAAAAGCAAAGAGACTGGATTAAGGCCACCCGCGCGGCATTGCTCGGTCTTGCCGAAAATTTTCCGGCGGAGGGATGGTCGGGGCAGAGCTCGGGTGAGGAGCGCGGAGTTTTGACACCGGCTCAATTTCCCTGTCAGAAATCTGACACAAAGCAGGCCTGCGGGGGCTGGTCTTTTTTGGAGGCTCACCGGCCGGCGGCCCCCTCCCGCGCAATCAGGTGCGCCTGCATGCGGGGACGGGCTCTTAATTTTGCTCCCATTCTCGAAGCTTCATGGGAGATTAAAAAGGCGGGCGCGTTATTGCGTCCGTCCTCAATTCACAGACTTAATGTTTTTCAAAAGGTCGAAAATCAAGATGAATTTATCGATATTTTAATGACTTGGATGTGGAAGGCGGCTGCGGGCGGTTATCGTCCGAGGCAGCAGGCCGAATGGGTCAACGAATTGCGAGAAAGCCGCCTTGAGCCTGAACAGCTGCAGACCCTGCGCTGGTGGGCAAGGGTGATCGAATTGTCAGCATTGACGGACAACGAGCGTTTCACACTGGTCATGCGCTCGGCGGCAGAAGGCTCGTACAAAGCAGGACACATTTCAGCTCTCCGCAACATGCTCGGCAAATCCGACTCCGATACATTTCCGGAAATGGCAGTTTTGGCCCTCAACGGTCCGGAACTCTCACCCGCCGGATTTCATTCGGAGCGCAATGCATGGTTTGAGGCGTTTCTTTCGGTCATTGATGAACTTGGGTTGGGCCTTTGTTTAATTGCAAAGCAGCCGCTGCTGCCTGTTGAAAGGGAGCGTCAGACCGTGACCGCCGGAGAGTACCGCTGGCGCTCTGGAGTCAGCCGTAAAAATATCAATTTTGGTGTTCAGGACGTGCTCCGGCGCGGAGCGTGGGACAGACTCTGCGAGGCTTTGGCACGGGGCGAAGCTTTGCTGCAGAATGAAAAAAGGAGCGGCGGGGTTGTTTCATGAGATATTATTCTCCTGCAAAAACATTGACTGTATTTGTTGTTATGCTCCGTGAGTTTGTTTCCGGTCTTGTCCGTGCGAGAACTTTTCTTTTTATTGTCATTCCGGCTCTCGTTCTGGCCGTTGCCGCGATGTGTTTTGTGGAAGTTGCAGGACTGGAGATTTTGTTCGCGGAAGCCGCTCAGCCGTTGCGTTTTTGGTTGATTTTCGGTTCCGCACTTGTCTTGCTGCTTTTTCTCAATTTCGCGCTGTCCATGCTTTGTCTGTATCTGACGGAGGCGGCGCAGGCAGCCGGTGTCGCCGAAACGGCGGTGTTGATCCTGTTTGGGGCGGCTTATGCATCCGTCGCAAGGCAGTCGATGATTCAGCCGCTTTTGTATCTGATTTGCGGAAAAATTATGGTCACCGTTCTTTTTGCGCGTTTCTGGCATGCAAAATTCAGAGAATACAGAATGCGGTATCGTGATATTCCCTCGGCGAGATTTTTTCTCGAACGCAGACATCGGTTTATGAGTTGTCTGTGGGTTGTGACCGGAAGCTGGTTTGTGACTGCCCTCGCCTTTACCCTCGCGTTGGTAGAGAGTCAGAATCTGCTTGAGCTGGAGGGCTGGGAAGGACTTCTACTGCTTGCGACTTTTTTTTCGCTTTTTTGGCTTTTTGTGCGAAACCCGAATTCCCACCCTGATTCTTTCGAAGACGCTTGACTCGGGGACCGATTCAGGGCTAGGTCAAGTTTCAACCTCAGGGTGCTTAGCTCAGTTGGTTAGAGCGTCGCCCTTACAAGGCGAGGGTCTGGGGTTCGAGTCCCTAAGCACCCACCATTTTCTCTCCTCATTTATAATCCCTTGTTTTTTGAGACACTTTCCACCTATTCTGTTTTGTGTGGAACGTCGGGAGAATTCATAGTGAGCAAAGAATCTATCATTCAGATTACAGGCGGAAGGCGACTGACCGGAGGCAGGGTTTCGATTGCCGGAAGTTCCAATCAGGTCACCAAATGCATCATGGCTGCAATGCTGACCGATGAACCTGTCCTGATCAAAGGTGCTCCGGAAGTCAACGAGCGCCGCATGGTAGAGGATTTGTTTGCAGCTTTGGGCGGTCAGGTTGAATATCTTGATGAAAAAACCGTAAGGCTGACAGGCAGGACGATTGACAAGAGTGTGCTCTCGAAACAGCTTTGCGAGCGCAACCGGATTGCAATTCTCGCGGCAGGTCCTCTTCTTCACAGATTTAAAAAAGTCACTCTCGCGGCCACTTTGGGCGGCGATAAAATAGGCAAGCGGCCTGTTGATTTTCATATACGCGGCCTTCAGGAAATGGGTGCGAACGTCGAGATCGAAGACGGCTGTTACCACATGAGCGTCGGTGACGGGGGACTGCACGGCGCGCATATTACCATGCCTTTTCCGAGTGTGATGACCACGGAAAATCTCATTATCACCGCTGTCCTCGCGCGCGGCCGCACTGTCATTGAAAACGCCGCCGTCGAGCCTGAGATTCTTGAACTTGTAAAGATGCTCCAGAAGATGGGAGCTGACATAGTCGTCAACGCCAACCGTACTTTCATAATTCAGGGTGTAGCCAAGCTGCGCGGATGCGAATTGAGGGTCATGCCCGATCGCAATCAGGCAGTTTCCTTTGCAGTTGCTGCGCTTGCCACCGGCGGTGACGTTCTCATCGAAAAACTTCCCCATGATCCTGTTTACAGTTTTCTGAACTACATTCAGAGAATGGGCGCGGAGTTCCGCGTGAATTCCGAGGGTGTATTTGTGAGCGCACCGAAGAACGGCCGCCTTCGTGCGTCACATATCGAAGTCGAAGTGCACCCCGGTTTTATGACCGACTGGCAGCAGCCTTTTATGGTTCTGTTCACGCAGGCGGAGGGCACCAGCATTCTCCATGAAACAATTTTTGAAGACCGTCTTGGCTACACCCAATTTCTCAATCAGATGGGAGCCAACATTTCTTTGTTTTCGTGTTGTCTGGGTGAAGCACCCTGCCGGTTTAAAAACAGAAACTTCGTGCACTCCGCAATTATTCAGGGACCGACTCCGCTTGCGGGAGGGCAGTTCAGGTTGCCCACGGACATTCGTGCGGGGATGTGTCTCGTTGTTGCGGGTCTGGTGGCTTCCGGTGTGACCCGTTTGACAAACATTCAGGAGTTGCAGAGAAAATATGATCATCTCGTGCCCAAACTTCAGGCCATGGGCGCGGATGTTCAGCTCATCGGGGAATAGAATTCTGCGTTCTGTTCAACTGACTTTTGATCGCCCTGTCGACGACTCTTCCAAGTGAATCGACCTGACGCTGCTGTCCGAGAAAGATTAAATTCAATCCGAGTGTCCAAGTTGCAAGCCGCTCGCGAACTTCGCGATCCTTGTATCTTTGAAGGGTAATATCGACGCAGTCCTGAAAGCCCAAAAGCGTAATTTTTTGCAGGGCACTGTATTCAAATTCAGGTGCCGGCGCGGGTTGAGGTTTAACGTTCCTGCGATACTGTGCCTGAAACTTCAGCCACGGCTTGGGCTGGTAAGTTGAATCCACTCCCCACAGGTTCTCCTGAGGAAAAGTTTTGTTTCCCGTGGCATCAACAGCTTCGGAACGCACTGTTGAACGTGAGAAGCCGGTTGAAAATCCAAAGGGCGCAGAAACCTCTACGCTTGCGTGTTCTTCTCTGAATCTGCGCCATGCGGGTTGCCAGATGCGCGTGAGCGAACCCGAGACCGGCAAAAGCGGATGTGCAGAAAGGCCGAGTGAACCGTTGATTTCGCCCCACGGGGCCGGACTGACGGGTGTTTGTCCCGGCTGAAGATTTCTGTTTTGCTCCTGTGCTGTGCGCACGGCCTCGAAGTTATAGCTGCTCCGGATTGAAAAACCGACGGGTCTGGCACTTTCGGTTGTTGAACGTCTCCACGATTTTGCCTGAACGGTGACGAAACGCATGTCGGCACCTTTTTCGGCAGCTTTGAGTTCTTCCATAAACTGCTCAATTTCAGTTTCCGCCCACTTCTGAAAGACCTCCTGACTGCGCTTTTGGGTGGTCATGCCGAACAGAAACTGGCTGCGTTCGTGAGGGGCAGCAGGAGGCGTCGTCTGCAGGACGGCAAACAGCATATTTTCATTTGCCGGTGCTGACGGCTGTGCGCCGGTTGCCGTGCTTTGCACGTCGGGTCGTTCGGCTGATTTGAATTCGTCTTTGGTAATCTGAAGGTCGGTGTTGAATCCGAATTCGAGAAGCTGGGCTCTTGCAATGTTGTCAGCTGTATAAAATGTTGAGTAGATGTCCGGATATTTTTCTGAGCGGCGAACTTCGGGGATCCATCTGACAGATGCGAACGGCGTAAAATTATGTCTGAATAAAGTTTCCGCCGAATCCGATCTGCGGCTCCTGTAGACGTTTGCATAGAACGGAATGTCGGTCGCTATTTCAGCCTGTCCGTAATTGAGTTCACCGTTGAAAGTCTTTGTGTTGTAGCGAACGTGTCCAAGTTCACCCGCAAGCCTGAAGTTTAAAAACCGGCTTGGAAGCGGGGTGTATTGGGTCCGCAATTTTGCCGTCCGGCGGTTGCCGGCCAGTCCCGTTCTGATCGGAGAAGAATTGAAGGGTTCTTCCTGCACGATATTTTCGTATGCAGTTCGACCTTCCCACGCCAATCCGGTTTCACCGATTGAACGCGGATGTATGCTGAAATCGATTCGAGGACTTCTTGAAGGCAGGTTTTTCGGATTTTCGTTGAAGACGTCAATCGGCTTTTGCAATTGCGCAGTCAGTGCAAACGCTTCGGCAGAATGCTCTAATGCAGCGCTCTGATGAAGAAACCGCTCCACGATGATTTGCGGAGTAAACAAATCCTGCGTCGTCCCCGGTTCTTTTGTCAGATCGGAAAAATATCTTTGGTCACTGAGTCGTTCAAAATCAAATTTTACCGAAGTTCTGCGCGCCAGAGGCAAGTTTGACTGTGCGTTCCACGCCCAGCGGTAATTGGGTTCGATGGAAGAGCTGACACGCGGATCAGCTTTTTGCCGCAGAACTTCACCGTGCACGATCGTCTTGCTTTCGTCCGAAAGATAATATCGGGACTCTGTCTCAAGCCTTGGTCCCCGCGCAGAAAAATACGTGAATGTCAGCGTTGAGTCGGCATGCTCGCCAAGCGTGAGATAATAGGGAAAGGTCGCGGCATCGCCTGAGCGGCTCAGATAAAACGCAGGCAAAAGAAAGCCTGACTGGCGTTTGGTCTTGATGGGCATCTTGAACCAAGGGCTGTAGGCCAGCGGAAATCGTGCGACTTCGAGTGTCGTTCCGTAAAGAGTGATGTACTCGTTCGGTTCGACAAATGCCCGCGAGGCACTCAAACCCCATGCGGGATTTTCATCCGGTGAACACCTGCATGTGGTCAGTGATGCCTTCTCAACGTCCATATCCTGATTCGAATTTTGAAAGACGCGATGCGCCTTCATGCTCAAATATCCGGGAACCCGCTGCAGTCCGGCAATCTTTTTGGCGAGCTCCGGATCTTTGGTCGCAAAGGTGCGGACAGCCTCCCTGCGGTTTTCGATCCGCGTACGGGCGTCGGGCGGCAAATCGCGAAGCGCATCTGACGGCTGGTAACGGGTTCTGATCAGCCTTTCCAGCAATTGCGAATATCGCGCGATCAGTTTTCTCTCCTCTGCCTGTTTTGCAGCGGGAGAATTATGGCGACGGAGATTCGGAAACAGCGAGCGGATTTCCGTCAATTCAATAGTGATTTCCCGCGACCGTTCCTGACGTGCGACTTCGAAGGCTATTTCTGCACTGGAGAATCCAAGAACTTCCTCGTTGATTCTGGCTTCCGAATCTTTGGGATCGGCGAATATTTCAACGTCGTCCATTCTTGCTTCACTGGTTTCTTCATTGATGACGATCCGCGAGGCGCCGATCCGTTCACGGTTCCTGACAAGACGCACTCCGCCTTCTGCGATTATGATTTTATTTGTCTTACGGTATTCAAACGAGTCGGCACTGATAAAGATGTTGCCCAACAGAACAAATGCATTGCCTTTGGCTTTCAGGTTGCCTGTTTCTTTGTCGAGATTGATCTCATCCGCGTCATAGTAAACAGTCGACTGACTGCCTGAAAACAACTGGGGCTTGGCGACCTGTGCCTGAAGAGACAGACACCAGAGCACAAGCAGACTTGTGCGCTGCAACGTCCATGCCGATGGTCTCATGATTTGACGGTGCATGAATCTCCAGAGTCAAATTCAGAAAAAACAGGTAACCGGAAATGCTCCAATGCTTCACCGATGAGCGTCAGGGAGCCAAGAACAGAAATGCTCCCGTTACCGGAGGCTGACACCCGTAAAGCATGATCCAGTGCCTCGGAGGATAAATCAAATCCGATGCACTCTGACTCAGGTCTCTTGGATCTGATGTAATTTATCAGGACCTCTGCGGGAACTGCTCTTGGACTTTGTGTTTGGGTCAAAATAAGGACAGTTGCTTCCGGAATCAGCATTTCGAGGCACTTTTTCCAATCTTTGTCGGCAAGACTCGCGTACACAACTATTTTTGGTTTCGGCAGAGCGCGAAGTAGGGGCCGGTTTGCCGATTCACGCAGAAAAAATGCGATGCCGTCCGGATTGTGTGCTGCATCCAAAAGCACGGGGCACCCTTGAACTTTTCTAAGGTCGAATCGTCCCGGCCAATGGCATTGCGCCGCTGCTTCTGCAATATCCGCTTCTGAAATTCCGAAAGATTCCATGGCGGACAACTGCAGCGCAGCCTCTGCGGCGAGGGCTGCCGCTTCCGGTGCGATATCCGGATGGCCGGACAAAAGTGTCTCTCGCGGAGAGATAATCCGCGCACCCGTGATTGAAGTTCCTTTGCTTATACCTGCGAAGGCTTGTGAACTCACCGCACCTGTAATGAGGGGTCTGTTCCGGCGGGAAATAAAACTTTTTTCGAATCCGATGGTGAATTCATCGGGACCCAGCCATTCGGTGTGATCGAGACCGATGCTTGTCAGGACACTGACCAGCGGAGAAAGGACGTTGGTTGAATCAAGTCTGCCGCCGAGGCCAACCTCGCACACGAAAACATCAGGACCGGAGTCTGCAAAATAATGAAAAGCAATCGCTGTCATAAGTTCAAAAAAGGTCGCGTCGGGCAGATGCTCCTGAGCGTCCTCAAAAACCAGCCTGCAGTATTTCAGAAATAAAGATTTACTGACCGGTCGTCCGCACAATCGGATTCGCTCGGTTGGACTGACGAGGTGCGGTGAAGTGTAAAGTGCGGTCTTATAGCCGCGAAGTCTGAACGTCTTTTCAAGCAGGGCACATGCAGTGCCCTTGCCGTTCGTACCGCCGACAAGAATCGCAGGGATTTTCGTTAATGCGGAAAGCCTGTCGTTGCCGGTCAATTTTTGGATCCGGTGCGCCCCCGGTTCGATGTGGCCGCGAACTCGGGAGAACAGCGCTTCAACCGTGCTTTCAAAAGAATTAAAATCGGGCTTTTCAAGGCTCATGTAGGGTGCGTGAGGTCCTGCGGTGCACACAGGATCGCAAGCATGCGATTGATCGTTTCCTTCATTTCGCTGCGCTTGACTATTCTGTCGACCATTCCGTGATTGAGCAAGAATTCGGCAGTTTGAAAGTCATCAGGAAGCTTTTGACGGATGGTGGTTTCAATGACGCGCCGTCCCGCGAAACCGATGGTTGCCTTTGGCTCGGCCAGATTAATGTCCCCGAGCATCGCATAACTCGCCGCAACTCCGCCCGTGGTCGGATCGCACATCACCGAAATAAAGGGCAGTCCGGCTTCCCTGTGCTGCGCAACCGCGGCGCACGTTTTTGCCATTTGCATCAGCGACAGGAGGCCTTCATGCATCCGTGCCCCGCCGCTTGAACTAACAAGAATAACGGGCATCCGGTGTGCACGGGCTCGGGCAAAGAGCCTTCGGATACGCTCTCCGACGACTGTTCCCATGCTGCCGCCCATCCACGTGAAGTCGAGCACACCGAGTGCGACTTCACGTCCTTCGAGCAGACCGGCACCTGTGATGATGGCATCGTAGCGTCTGGTTTTTTTCCAAAGATTCTTGAGGCGTTCGTGATACGAACGGCCGTCGTTGAATTCCAGCGGGTCGGCGCTGGAGAGGTCATGATCCCATTCATAAAAAGTTTCGCGATCAATGAGGAGTTCAACGCGATCCTCGCCGGGGAGACGGGCGTGGAAGCCGCAACTCGGGCAGACCCGATGGTTTTCCTCGAAATCTGTCATAAGTACAATTTCATTGCAGGAGGAACACTTTTCCCACACCCCACTTGGAATCGCCTTTTTCTCGGACGATTCCTGAAGACGCGCGGGTTCCCTTGAAAGCCAGCCCATGGTGTTTCCTCCATGTTGAAATACCGCTGCTTCTTAACAAAACAGGCTATGGAGGTCAAAATTTTGCGCTGGGCAGCTCTGTTCCGAAGGCTGGTGCTAAAATACCCGCGAGGGCGCAGACGCTGTGAGCCAATGGAAACAACTTCTTGATGGTTTGGAACAAAATCCCGTTCGCGGCGATTTGGCCGCGGGCCTGTTGTGCATTTGCCGCACAATGCAGAACCCCGTGGAGCAGTCAGGCCTCCTGACCGAGTGTGCCGTGCGCATCCTTCCTGTTCAGCCGATCGCGGGATTGCATATTCTCCGTTTGGCACTCCTGCTGGCACCTCGTCACCCGACGACACTCAAAGTGACCAGAGAAGTGTTCAGAAGACGAGGGCGCTGGGCTGCCGAACAACGGGTCGCAGAATTTCTCGCAACGCTGACGAATGCCACGGCGGTCAGTCCGGTCAATCAATCCGTATCTCAGATATCAACACATACGGTCCGGAGCGATCCCTATGCGGACAAGACTTTCGATGCATCGCAGAAAGCAGCATTTGTATCCGAAGTGCCCTCCGTTGTGTCGCCTGCGATCGAAAGTCCTGAGCCGGTGCTGCAGACGGCCGCGCACGTCCACGACCATCTGCTCAAAGACAGTCCGTCAGACGATTTTCTGGCAAAAGAGATCGTTATGTTCAGGCCGCAGGATGACAGAACTGCAAACATAATTCCCGATGTCCCGCCTGAAGAGACGGCCTCGCGGCCTGCAGAACCGGCAATCTCCAAGAGTCATTCCGTCTTCGAAATAGATTTTACCGCTGCTCAGGCCGATTCTCCTGTTGAGAAAGCTTCAGGCACTCTCATCAGCAGACCCGAATCAAGAGACGATACGTTCGCCGAATCCTTTGTACCTGTCGCAAAAAAAGCGGAAGAAACGGAAGAATTGAATCAATTCATACCCCAACCGGCAGCAATCCTGCCCGAAGATATCCCGCGATATGTGGCAAGCGAATCGGCCATTCAGGAACAGCCCGCGGAAAATCAGTCAATTGCAGAGAGCGCGGACGTAAACCTTTTTGAGCTGTTTTTGGAACGGGGATCCTACGATCGCGGATGGCTTAAATTTGCAACAGGATTCAGTTCAAACCTTGCAGGCCTTGTCGCATACGTAAATCTGCTGATGACGATGAAGGTCATAGACGAGGCAGATACGACAAAGGTGGTCATCATATTGTACAAGATCATCAAAGACTCGGAGGACCACGGGGAAGCAGAAAAGCTGTTTGAGCGACTGTTTGTCAAACGTTCGTCCGGCGGGGCGTCCTGAATATGGAGCTTCTCAGCAGACTGATAAGGCGAATTCTGTTCCTCTCTGCTGCAATATTTTTTGCTGCAAACAGCATTGCCTTTCTTGTCCTCAACAATCCGTTTGTTCATGAATGGTTCCGCGGCAAGCTGAACGATCAGCTTGCGAAGTACGGTCTGGAAATTTCCACAGGTGAAGTCACGCTGAACCTGCTTGAAAGCAAACTCTCCGTTACGAAGATTTCGCTGCTTGAAAAAACAACACAGAAGCCGCCTGAGGTTTTCACGGCCGGTCGCTTTGTCGTCGGATATGATATCTGGAAACTCTCGGACAATTGGCTGCCGTCCCTGAAGTTTGTTGTTCTTGAAGACTGGCGCACGGATTTGGCTGTATTCAGAAAGTTCTCCGACCCGAACAAAAAGTCAGAGGGCAAGGCCACGACAATAGCAGAAATTCTGGATTTTTCGAAAAAGTATCTCGGACGTCAGATTGAACTGAAAAACGGTCACATATTTCTTGATACTGCAACCCGCCGCACCGTTGATGTCTCCATAAAAAGCATGTTTCTCAAGATTGCTCCGGATGAAGCGCGCAGCGGAGTTACTTTACTTTCAGAATTCGGCAGTTCGAATATTTGCCTGAGCGGCGATGAACCCTGCTCGAAAACTCTATTGCTTGATACGGCGGAACTCAATGCGGAAATGTCTCCGTCCGGCGTTGCCCGCATTGAACGTCTGGGGCTGCGCGGCGGCTACGGTGACTGGATGTCCAGCGGACAGATCAATTTTGGACCCGATTTTACCGTACTCAATTACAATCTGAAGCTTGACGGATCGGCGAATTCGACTCCATGGTTTCATCTTGCAGGACTTCAGGGCTCCGGAAATTTCAAAGCGGGTGTTTATCTGAATCCGCTGTCGGCCGGCACATCGGTCAAGGATTCCGGCATTGACCTGAGGCCTCAGATTCACGGCCGGCTGTCATGGACGACCGTCAATTTATCCGGATTCGATATCTATTCCGGAACTGCTGAAATTCAATACGGCGACCAACAGCTCGCGTACAGGAACGCCGATATCAAAACGCCCTCGGGTGCACAGATTGATGCGTCGGGAGAATTTAACCTCACCGGTAAAATGCCCTTTCACAATACGGCCCGTATCAAAAATTTACCGTTCACAGAGCTGATGGCCGGTATCAACGTTCCGTCGGAGGTTATAAACTTTCAGATGGATACACCGGAACTGCTGGTCGGCGGTGAAATCAACGCAGGCGAAAAAAAGGGCTTCAAGCTCATTATTGCCGGACAAGTCGATGCCACGCAAATGAAAGTACCTTCATTTGAACCAAACGTCCGAAATCTGCCCCGTTGTGTTGTCCGGCTCAGGATAGACAGTGACGCTCACCACATGTCCTTCGCCGGCTCCGGAGCCGGTTGCGAAAACGGAAACGAAGGAGCTGAAACTCTTATCAATCTTGAAAAGGGTCTTTTGGATTATGACACGTCACGAAACGAATTTCGGTTTTACGTGCAAAACGCTCCCGCATCTCTTGTTTCTTATTTTGCAGGAGAAGAAATCGACGGAGAAATGAGTCTGCGCGGAACAATTTTATCGTCGGCAAACAATCCGGTTGTTTTCAGGGCTGACACACAACTAAATGATTCCGTTGTCTTCGGACTTGAGATCCCTCGGGTCGGAGCTCAAATCGAGATAAACACGGGCGGGATGAAAATTAAGAATGCAGAAGCTTGGCTGTCCGGCGATGAACAACGCCCAAGTCTGGTTGTGAAGAATTTTGAACTTGGATTTGCGAGTCGAAAAATTGAAGTTGATGCGTCTTTCAGCGGCCAAGTTTCCGATGCTCTGAAAGCTTCCGGTAAGCGGGGACGCGAACTGGCCGGAAAGACAGCGGGCAATCTTAACTTTTCGCGATTCCGGATGAAGGGCAATCTGCGTGACCTGCAAAAGGCCGACCTTGAAATCAGAGCACGAATCAGAAATCTGGTTCATCCTGAATTCTCTGCTTCGGATGTTCAGGCTTCACTGCTGTGCAGGCAAGGCTGGTGTTCGGGAAGCCGGCTGTTTTTCAGCAACCCTGCGGTTGGAGCTGAAACTGATGTTCCGGCTGCCGGAAAAACTCAGCGGCCATCCGGTATTGCATCGTCAAAAGCAATTTTTGAGATAGAGAATATTTCCAAAAATTCATTGTCGCTCCGGCTTGATGTTCAGTCGGTTCCCTTGCGGGTGAAGGCAGAGGAAGGCAACGCGTTAACGGGTGTTCTTGACCTGCGCGGAACTCTGCAGGGTGGTTTGAAAGATTGGGAAGTGTCCGCTGCGGGACGGCTGGACAGTCTGCAGGTGTTCGGAAATCCCATCGGTTCTTTGGCAATCAGTGCCGCATCCCATTCGGGCGGACCATTGAATTTAATTCTCTCCGGTCTTTACGAACAGGTGCAGGCACGATTGATTCTTGATCACGGTTTTGAAAAATCGACACAGATTTTTGCCAGTTTAAGATCATTCGAGATTTTTAAATATCTTCCTCAGCTCCAAAAGAACGGCACGAAAATTTCAGGCGACGTATCTTCCAATTTTGTTCTCAATGCCCCCGGCCTCAAGGAAATTGCCGATGCGGGAATAGCTGTTTTGGACGATTTCAAAGGCTCAGGCACGGTTGACAAGGTTCGAATTCAGGTCGGCAAAGAATCATTTCAACTGACGGCACCGGTTGGAGTCAGTTTCGACAGCGGAATGCTCTCTGTTCCGCAGGTCAGCCTCAAGGGCTCCAGCGGTCAGCTGCGCTCGCGAATCAATTTTCGGCCTGCGTCGGGCAGTTTTTCCGGAACGCTGGAAAGTTCCATCGATGCAGCAATTATATCTCAGCTTACCGACGTTGTGACACAGGCATCGGGGATGATTTACGTGAAGGGAAATTTCGAGTCGGACAGCGAAGGCTCTGCGATTGGGATGGATGCACAGGTCGAAAATGTACAGCTTGCCGGAAAATATTTGTCTCCGCCGCTGAGTTCGATCAACGGCCGGCTTCTGTTGAGGGATTCGCGGCTCGAAATTCCGTCTTTGACAGGCACGAAAGGCAACGGACAAGTCGACCTCGTCGGCACTGTCGATTTTCTCAATGACAGCCGCTCCGAGAAAGCAGAACCGAAAATTTCGCTGCGCGCCAATTTGAGGTCGGCACAGTTCCGCTGGCCTCAGGATTTTTTTGAGACTGTTGAGACCACCATTGACGGTCAGGTTGAATTTACAGGGAGCAAACGTCCGTATTCCCTCAACGGGGAAATTCGTATTCCCAAGGGCCGCGCCTACCGCGATGCAACCTGTCAGGACATGATCCGTTCAGGCGGATCGCGTTCGGAAGCTTCAATTGCAAAGCCCCTGCAGCCGCTTGTTCTGTTGAATCTTGCCATCGAGGCTGACAACAGTTTTGCGTTGCAGAGCAATTGTATCCGAGGGCGGGTTTCGTCTGCCGTGCGGGTCTCGGGCACTGATATTGAACCTGTTCTTGCCGGTCAGGTGCGGCTCGACAACGGTGTGCTGAATCTTCTGAAGACGAGGTTTGAGGTCACGCGTGCAGACGCAATTTTTGACAATATCGTAAAAATAGAACCCCGAATTGATGCACACGCATCGACAAATACAATGTGTTTGTGGGAGCGGAAGGACCATTCTCAAAACCGAGGCTTAACATTTGGAGCGATCCGTCAACGGGGCCGGACGGCAATCCTCTGTCCCGTCCTGCATTGATTCGAATGATTTCAACGGGCCGCGGGCCTTCCGAGACGACTCAGACGGCTGTGACACAGGCGTTGTTCAATCAGGTCGTCGGGATGTTTGATGATCCGCTGAGTCAGGCTGTTTCCAAAATTACCCGCGGGTTTGTGGACAGGTTCGAGCTTCAGCCGATTATTGACGGCGGCCAGAGCAGCCTTCGCGCAAGGGCAAGCCGCGATTTGGGCGAGAAATTCAATCTCGGCCTCGATTATGAAACGAAGAAGCAATCATTGACCGGTACGATTTTTGTGAACGAAAGTGTCAACTTTGTCGGCGGATTCGACAGACGTTCCTCACCGGTTGGTTCTTATCTTGAATTTTCAGGCGGCTTCAGATTCCAGTTCGGAGGAAAATGAAGTTGCGAAATATTTTTTGGTTTCGTCCGAAATATCTGCTGTTGATTCGGGTTGCGATGCTGCTGACGGTGATTTTGCTGTCCGCAGGCCGCGTTGCTTATTCCGCTCAAACCGATTTGTCGGATGCACCGCGTTTTGCACCCAAGGTTCAGTATGTCATTGACAAAGAGTTCTGGGACCCGCCCTCTGATATTGCCGACGCAGTCAGGCAGACTCCGGCATCGAATCTGCCGTCCGAACTGGTGCGCATTCTTTTTCAGCGCGGCGGCTTTCAGAATATTATGGTGTTCCGAAGGAGCGCGGCTGCAGGACCTGAATATGTTGTCGTGGCAGACAAGCTGCCGAAAGTCGGAGAAGTCACATTCAAGGGACTTACGCCCACACAAATGCAGCAGATTCGTCCTGCGCTCAAGACACGGGTCGGCTTGCCCTACATCAGCGAAGAGGCAGAGCGCGACAGGGAAAGCATTTTCAGGAAAGTCTTTGAGCGCGGCTACAGGTCTGCAAAAGTTGGTGTTGCGGAAGTTGCAGTCGGACTGGACAAAGATCTGAAAGTCACATTTCCGGTCAGTCTGCAGACACCCTGCAGAATTGCCGAGGTCAAGACCGAACCGTTCGAGGGGCTGTTTGATTATTTTACAATTCCGATTCAGGTCAGCTCGCTGTGCGACAGATCGGCGATCGAGGAGATACTTGAACGACAGCGTTCGAGGCTTTTGTCCGAAGGATATTTTGCGAGTGAGCTTTCGCTGATCTCGATGGACGTGGCCGACGATCAGGAGCGCGCTTCGGTTCGTCTCAGATATATCAGAGGTCCGCGGACCCGGCTTGAGGTTGTAAACCGCCAGACCGGTGTGATTTCCGAGGTGCTCTCCGAGTTTCGCGAAAAGATCTCTGCATACGATGTCCTTTCGCTCTCCGACGAAGAGCTTCGCTCCGAGGTGAGACGTATTTTTGTCAACCGCGGCTTCGCGTCATCAATAATCACGGGACCAACGAGGCTTACAGATCCAAACGGTGACTCGGTCGTCCGTTTTTTTGTACAAACGGGTCCTCTTGTTGTTGTCGGGGATGTAAAATTTATCGGAGAACTGCCGATTCCTCGGCAAAGTGTTCTTGATAAATTGGAATTGACTCCCGGACTTTTTCAGGGAGCTGTTCCCTTTGTCGAAGAGTCTTTGGGCAAGTACAAAGAGCGGTTGGTCAATGTTTATCTTGACGAGGGATTTTCCGAGGTCCGTGTTGCGGATCCGGTAGCGAGTTTCTCGGACGACGGCAGAACGGTTCAGATTGTCTTTGATGTGAAGCCCGGACTGAGATCTGTTCTGCGGGATGTGACGATACTGGGCAGGCCCTTTGATTTCAGTCTTGCAGGCAATTTTCAGGAACGTATTCTTCAACCCGGCCAGCCTGTCAATTCGCAAAGAATTAAATCCCTTGAAGACGAAGTTCGAATTGAACTTATGAATGCCGGCTACGCGTATGCCCAGATCGCAGTGACAACCAAAAGTCTTCCGCCGTCGGGCGAGATCCGGCCCATCCAGATTACCGTCGACTTGAATGCCGGACCGCTGGTTCGCATCGGCAAAATCTACGCCTCGGGTGATGTTTTCGGAAAGCAGGACAGAATTTTGCTGGAGAGCGGTTTGCGTGAAGGTGATTTGTTTACGCCCGCCGTGCTCGAAACGGCAAGGACTCGTGTCCTGAGGCATGACCTTTTTGACTCCGTGCTGATCGAACCCGTTTCGTCGGATGCGGTCGACAGAAAAGATTCAGTCCTCGATATCGTCGTCAGACTGACTGCCAAAGAGAGCTACACACTTGGTTTGAGTCCCGGCTACGGAACACGCAGCGGGTATCGTTTTAACGTCGATTATGCAAAAAACAATTTGAGCAAAGACGGATTGCGATTTACTGCCAGCACAGAACTCAGTCAGGAAAAGCTTCAGAATTCTGCGCTCACCAATCAGCGGATTCTTGGTTGGAAAGTTGCACTCGGACTTCTTGAGCCGCTGCTGCGTATCGGTGATTATGTTTCCCCGCTGGACTGGAGCCTGCTCTCCGGAACGGAGGTGTCTGCTCAGTCACTCACAGATCGTTATTTCGAAACTTTGGAGACGGGCGTGACGTGGCGCCCTGTTTTGTCAAGAGGGATGTTGACTCTGCACACGCGTTTTCTGCACGAATGGTCTAAGGCCATCGGTCAGGATGTAAAACCGCTTGAAGCTCTCGAGCGGCCGACGGTAAAAATTCGGGAGTTGGTGATAGGCGGCTCGGTTGATACGCGGGACAGCATCGAGTGGCCGACAAGGGGGCTGTTCATAGATGTCGCTGCCAACTATGCGCGTTTCGGTTTTTATTCCGACGTCCGGTACGATCGTTTCAGTGCCGACTCCAGTCTGTTTTTTCCACTGTACGGCCGTCTGTCGGGCGCATTGAACCTCGGCGTTCTGAAGGTGTCTGATGTCGTCAACCCGCGGGCCGAATCTGTGACGGCACCCAGTTCCCGCAGAGCGACCTTGGCAGGACGCGCATTGGTACGGGGCTTTCCCGAGGCCAGCAGCGCAATTACCCCCGGTCCTCTGTTGTGGTTGAATTTTGCTCCTCCGGCAGCGAATCCTTCGCTCGTCTGCCAGCCGACCCTTAAGCCCGTGGGTGCGACCAATGTTCTCTACGCCAAGAGCGAAGCGCGTTTTAGGACCCGCTGGCTTTCAGACGGTCTCGGGTTTGCTGCGTTTGTTGATTCGGGAGCCGCATTTTTTACGGCCTCCGAGCAGGCCATTTTAAAGGCACGGCTGCGCGGCGGGCCGGACGGCCTTGACGCAGGGTCCGAGGACCAGTGCGCGCTCAAGTCGGCTCAGGTCGTCGGGGATGCGCCGGTTGACTCCCTAACAGTCGACTTTGCCAAGAAGTATTACCTGAACAGCTATATTTCAACGGGATTGGGATTGCGCTACATCATTCCGAATTTTGCTTCAATAAACGTGGACGTGGGCTTCCCGCTGCGGGAGCCGGGGGACAGCGATAAAAATGCCGCATGTCTGATCCCTTCCGATGTGGGAAGTACAGCCGAGGCCCCGGCATGCGTGAAAAGACGTTCCACTTCCAAATTTTTTGGTCTATTCCCTCTCCCCGGAGCCTACCATCTCGGAATCGGCGCGAACTTTTAAACTGGAAATCTCTATGAATGGTGATGTTGAACTGACGGAATCTGCCGGAGCGCAGACAGACGGCGACTCCCCGTTCGGCCGGTCCGGAACCCGTATGAAAACGCTCGGGATTGATTTCCCGTTTATGATCGCTCCGATGGTCGGACTGACCAATGTGGCCTTTCGTGAATTGATTCGAAGCTACACTCCTGCAGGGATAAAGATCCTGACTTTCACTGAGATGCTTTCCACACGCCGGCTGCCCGACGAAAAACTTTCAACCACCAATGAACTTAAAACTGCCGACGGCGAAGATTTTTTTATCCCTCAGCTTCTGGGAAATGAAGAAGAATATATTGCGCCGAGTGTCAGGAAGCTTCTGACCGTCAATCCGTGGGGCTTTGACATCAATATGGGTTGTCCGGTTTCTCACACACTGCGGCACAACTGGGGCGTGCGGCTGATGGGCGACAAAAGTTACGCTGCCAGAGTTGTTGAATGGACCAAAAAGCATTCCGCCCGCCCTGTCAGTGTCAAGTTGCGCGGAGGACAGGGGGACAGCGAATCTCTCGAGTACCTTTTGGAGTTTACAGAGGCTCTCGAAAATGCCGGAGCTGACTGGCTGACGATTCATCCGCGTCCGCGCGCACAGCAGCACAAGGGAACTGCAAACTGGCAGCTCGTGCGTGAAGTCGCCCGCGCCCGCAAGATTCCCGTTGTCGGCAATGGAGATATCCAGACCGCGGCCGATGCTGTCAGTTTGCTGAGAGACTTTGAATCCGACGGTGCCATGATTGCCCGCGCTGCGACTGCACGTCCATGGATTGTCTGGCAAATTGCGCAGAAGTTGGGATACTCAACGCCCCCTGCAGGCCGCAGCAGTGCTGAGTGTCCGTCGACTCCGCAGGAGGAAGGCCGCGAATACATACGTGCCTGTCTGACGCTGCTTGGATTTATGAAAATTTACTTTCCTCAGGAAGACTATTGCCTTGAAAAATTCCGTTTTTTTGCAGCGACGGGTGCGCGCTGGTACCAGTTTGGCCACGCATTCTGGAAAATGACAACAAAGGCAAAAACGATCACCGAACTTCATGATTCAATTGAGGACTTCGGTAATAAATTCGAACATCCCTCGTTTGAACGGGTCAAATTCCTCTAGCACGGGGAAAGTTCTGCTCACCTTCATTCTGTCACTTCGTGCGATGATCCTGCAGGGGCCATGCGCGGAAAAAACGGAGCGGGGTGTATTGAACATGAAGTTTACAAGAACGCATCATCTCATAAAGCCGTTCTTTTTTATTCCGATCGTCCTGTTGCCCCTGTTGTGCGGACTGACAGCGCATGCTTCCGGAAGAGAATTGTCCATCGAGGGCAGCGTCGACGGCACGCCTGCCGAGCTCAGGCAGCTTCTTGAACGCGCATCACTTCTTGATGCCAAAATAAACGAGCTTGAACGCCGGCTGGCCGAGAGTCAAAGAGCTGTTGTCGGCTCCGCTGCCGGGCAAATCGTCGATTACAGGCTTGAGCTGAAACCTTCGGCCGATGATCAGAGCCGAAGGGAGATGCTGGTCAGTCACGTGCGCATGTCGCTCAACGGCCGCCCGTTTGTTTATACTCAAAGTGCAATCCTTGTTTCCCCGACGAATCCGCTGCCTCTGTTTATGGGTAAGATTGCAGAGGGCCGGCATACAGTCCGGCTGCAGTTCCAGACGTCTCCTTTTGCAAAGAATATTATTTCCGGAAGTACAACTGCTTGGCGCACCATTGACAAGATTATTCAACTGAATATCGACGCTGACGCAGGAAGTCAGCAGAATTTTTCAATAGCTTTGGGTGAATCGGAAGTGTCTGATCCGGCACCGTCAAAAATTGAAAATGCACCGCAGAAAGAGACAGACTCACTTCCGCTTCTGCCGGACGGGCAAAAGGAGTCAAAGTGATTTTGGCTCACCTCTTCCGACTCATTGCAAGAATTTCTCTGATTGCTGCTTTGGGTGCAATTTTAACTGCACCGTGTCGCGGCCTTGCAGATGAGGACGGTTCAAAAATCACAGACAGTTTTTATTGGGTCAACGGTCGATCGCTGATTCAGCATTATCAGGCCATGCAGTCGAGTCCTGCGGAATGGAAGGTTGAGCTGCAGCCTGCCCTCCGGCTTGCACTTCCGAAAAATATTGAAGAATGCGTTGCATCACAAATGTTCACAGCTGAAGTATTTGATGAATGCACGAGAACTGCTCTCACCGAAATTACTGCGGATGTCCGGAACCGGAACACAACCGATGCCGTTTTGTTGGAAAAGCTCAAGGTGTTTTCGTCCGTTTGGGCGCGGTTCAGCCGCATATCCAAATGGGAGTCATGGGTTCGTCTTGCTGCCGCGGGTGTTCTGTCGGGTGATTACCGATTCGCGGCAAAGATGATTCGAACAGCAAGAAATGTTCTTCCCGAAGACGGCTCCGCCGAAAATTGGAAGACTGAGCGTCTTGATATGTTCGCTGCCGCGCTTGCAAGTTTGGATGAGGGCCTGAAAGAAGGCGATGACAAGCCGCTGAAAAAAAACGTTTCCAAAGAGCACGATCCTTCCACACAGGCTCTTGCCCGCGAGATCCGCCGTCTGGTGTCTGAGAGTGATGCGGTCGGCGGGGACGCTTCCGAAAAAGATACAGCCGCGAAAAAGATTTCGGATCTTGTCCGTCAGCGCTGGATCCTCGCGCAGGACAGAGATGAGATTAATGCGCTGAAGTCAATGATATTGAACAATGATTTTAGTCTTGAGGCTGTCAGACGGATTGACAATCTTGTCCGGCAGAATCAATTTTACAGCCGTGAATGGCAGGCAATATTAAAAATAGTCTCCGAAATTTCGGGGAAGGTTGAACTCTTTGAGCGCAGTCGGGGACTTTTGCTTCCGCTGGAATGGTGGTTGGGAAAAACCGGTCAGGACAATGCTTCGCTGAGTTTTGACGATGATCGTCTGCTCATAAGAATTCTTCATATTCAGGATGAGTTTGCAAAGGCGATCGGATCCATTGCTGAAGAATATGCTCGCAGCATTGTTGAACCTGCGGAAGTGACTCAGGCAACATTACTTCAAAAACGCATGGAGAATATCATTTCACCCGTCAGCAGGGCTCTCAGAAGTCTGCCGTCTTCGGAAGTCGGTCAATATACGCAGGTGATCCGGCGCAAAGCACTCGAACAGGACGCCTCTGTCAGACGTCTTCAGGCAAAACTCGCTGCAGTCGATCTGACAGCAACTCCCGACGGTGATCTGATCACGACCCTCACCGGATTTCATTCCGAGCTCAAGTCGCTGCGGGTTCAAAGGGTAAATATTCTCGCCGACTATGCCTCAATGTCGGTAAATCTTATGCCCGCGACACTGGCGGGCTATGCACTTTTGTCGGAGCGGACCGACATTTTACGGCGGACTCTCGGGGATCTTCGAAAGTTGGTTTCCGGTCTGAACCGTCATTCACTTGAAGGCACTCAAGCCGGATACTTCTTTGCCGATGCCGAGCAGCTTTTGATCCGCATTTCGGCAGAGGCAGGCAATCATCTTGCCGCAAAAAAAGCCGAGGCCCGTCAGGTGGCCGGTTCGTTCAGGAAATTGGCTGCAGGAATTTCGGGAATCAGAGAAGATTTCAACAAGGTGATGCTGCAAACCGGTCCGCAGGTTCGTGTCCCTGTGTCGAAGCTTCTCGCGGCAATTGAGGCAGACATCTTTCGGCAGGAACGTGCCGTCGAATTGCAGGAACAAATCCACCGGTCCGAAATAAAATCGAAGATCGCAAAAGACAGGAAGGCTCTTGACTGGCAGCGCGAGCGCATCGAAGACATCCGCCGTATCAAGAGTGAAAACCTTGAGTGGAGAACCGGCCGATGAAGAAATTCAGCAGCGGTTTTTTCAGGTTCATTCTTATTTTGGCATTTGCCGGCACGCTTGGATCAAAGCTTGCGCAGGCAGATCTCCGCTCAAAAAGTCTTGATGCTGTTTCGGCAGTCGATCTGTCACGTTCACTCCTTCGCGACAATTACGATGTCTGGGCCGGCGAAATGATGGAAAGTCTGCTGGTTGAGACAGCTCAAAAGATTGCACCGCTGCAGGATAAAATCGCCGAACAAGCCCTTCAGGAGAGTGAGCTTGACGTCAGTATCAGGTCAAAGCTGGAGAGCCTTTACAAAGCAAAAGTCGTTGACGAAACCAGCGTTCAGGCCGCTCTGATTCTTGCACGGTTGTCCACGCCTGCCGCGAGGCGTGACTATCTCAGGAATGCCGTCCGCATGGCCCAGTACATTTCCCCCGGTTCGCTGCCTTCGTTGCGTGTAAGTCTTGTCTATCTTTCCTTTTTACTGAAGGACAAACTTTATGCGGATGCTCAGGATTTCGCCGGAAAAGTGATTGAATTTTTAAATCAGCCGGCTCTTGGTTCTTCGCCCGATGTCTGTCTGTCTTTGGTTCTTGCCGGCGACAGTTTCTTTCAGAATGCTGATTTTTCTCAGGCAGAAAATATTTATTCGAGAGCCCATGCGTGTGTGCAGGACAATCCGCGATCGAAATCGCCGCATTTTAGTTCTCATATCCAGATAAGACGTGCGTGGGTTTCTTTCCGGCTGATGAAGTATTCCGACACGCTCGAAAGGCTTGACAGACTGATTTCAGTTCCGGACTGGCAGCGCTATGAACTTTCCACTGCGCTGAAAACGGATTTGGCAATCATGCTGGGAGCAGCGCTGAGCGAAACGTCGCCTCAAACAGTTCCCACCGTCTGGATGAGCACGGTCGGCAGAGAAAGTTGGATCGCCGACGGACTTGTCCGGTCCATAAAGTATCTGACGCAGAAGGAGCAATTTTCACGCGCGGTCCGGTGGACCGAAAGTCTCGAGCCGGTTCTGTCGAAATCGATTTTTGCTCTGGACTATTTTATCCGCGGCGTTGCTGCATACGAAGCCGACGGCGCAATCGAAAATTTAAATGAGTTCAAGAGTCGCGCTGTGGTCGCCCTGCATCCGCGGGGGAGTATTGCCCGCGCACTTTCTCTGGAACCGGCCGAAGATCTGCGGCGCAGAACAGTCGCAACCGAATGGGCGCGCAACGTTGTGTCGTACAGGCTTCAACAGGATCCTCCGACTCTCGGAATCGCGCGGTTGAACAATTTGTTCGTCGTTGTCGAATCTTTGTTCGAGGACAGAGTTGAAGGATGCACTCACGCAGATGCGTTTATTTCCGCGCACCGTGTCTTTGCAACAGCCGGTTATGACTCAACGGCCGAGAAGGTCTACGGTTGGTTTAAGGACTGTCCGCCTGTCAGTGCACGGCTTGCTGAAGTCGAACTCG
Organism: Pseudomonadota bacterium; assembly: GCA_009926615.1. Taxonomy (GTDB): domain Bacteria; phylum Bdellovibrionota_B; class Oligoflexia; order Silvanigrellales; family Silvanigrellaceae; genus RFOM01. Next base: position 39,599 of record RFOM01000004.1, on the reverse strand, counting down.
TGCGCATTGAGATGTTCAGGGCGACTGCCCTTCGCGCTGTCAGGGATGAGGCCTCGTGGCAAAACCTTGTTGACCAGCTCATTCCGGCTCTTTCCCGATTCAGAAACGATGCGGGTGTCCGAAGGATTGCTCTGGACACATTGAACGATCTTTTGCCGGCCGGCCGCTACAAAGATGCCGAGAGAATTTTTCTTCTTTTTCTTTTGACTGCCGGCTTGTCGGACGAGAACGCCCATTTCGAAATGGACGGTCTTGTTTCGGCAGCCGTGCGATTGATCGTCTTGCCGTCGGTAAGCCCCGAACTGGAGTCGGCGGTCTGGTCGCTTTCGGAGACAATCTCATCCAAGCTTACCCCGCCCGATCTTAACCGACGGAGAATTGAAAACGCTCTTGCCTTTTATTCGCTGCGCATTTCGCATCAATACCGTCAGCAGGGAAGGTTGAAGGACGCTGTCGCGGCGCTCGCAGATTTCGGCGCAAGATTTTCGGCCGAGTCGGAGACCGGTGCGAATATTCGTGTGCGCGCTGCCGAGCTCGCCTGTACGTCGGCCATAGAAGAAGCCTGCCTTAAACTGACCGAAAAGATGATCGCGTCGGGCGCTTATCCGGCCCATGATTTGGCTCTTTTGCATCATTTGAGGGGTTCTTCGCTTTTTCGGTCAGGCCGGTTTTTGGCATCTGCCGAAATATTTCTTGCCGGAGCAGTTCATGCAGCAGAGTCGTTGCGTCCTGATTTATTGCTTGTCGCAAAACAGGATGTCATTCGTGCGGGCGAAATTTTTGCTGACCTCAGGCTGTGGCAGGAAACTCTTGACGCAAGGGCAGCTCTTACGAAGCTTGCCGAGTCTGCCGGCAATATGAAGTCGGTTCACGAAGTGATCCTGCGATGGGCGATGCAGGCGTCTGCTGAGGGAGCTTTTGACAGGAGCGCAGCGCTTGCGGCTGATTTGACAAAGTGGCTGCCTGTTGGTCAGACGGCGAATCGCGGAAACGTGCGCCGGACTTCAGGGCTTTTGACAGTTCATCGTCTCGCCGAGCGTTTTCCCGCTGTTGTGAATTCCGGAGAATCCGTGTCCGGGTTTAAGCAAGTTCTTTTTGATGCTCTGAAAGAAACAACTGAGCGCAAAGGGGTGATCTTTCCCGACGACCCGAAAATGAACCGACTCGCTGTAAAAATGATTTCGGCAGCAAAGCAAAAGTGGCAAATCGAGATGCTGAGAAATTCCGAGGTTCTTTCGATGCGGCGGGACTTTGCCTCACTCGAAGCCGCACTGCCGGTTGTTCAGAGTTCATTTGCAGATTTGTCGGCGGTTTGCAGATTTCAGCGTGCAACGCCGGTACTGACGGAATATGGCACACCCGATTGCGCAATTGAAATCCCGCGCGTGTTCAGAGCGATGGCCGAGCGCATGCGAACCTCTGCCCTGCGTGCCGACGGAGTTGCCGTTACGCGGCTGAGACGTTTTGATTCTGCCTGCAATGCACTGCAAAACAGAGCGCTCGCGCAAGTCGTTCCGGCCGCCGCCGCGGGGCGCGATTCTTTAAACCGGCTTGAAATGTTTGCCGAGCGCAGGACCAGTCTCACGGGCTTGCAGGAGAGTGTATCCTCAACTCGGGGGAGCATGAGATGAAACTCTTTATTCCAAAGACGCATGCATCGGTTGCCGTATCTTTTTTGATTTTTGCTGCCGCCTGCGTCAGCAAGCCTCAGGCAACCTCAACGGAAGAAGGACTGCAGTCCGGTCGGTCTGATCATGCTGCACAGCCTGTGAAGGTCTTTGAGAAAAGGGCTTCCGCAAAAGATCGGTTGATGGCTTTGGGCAGATCTCCCCAACAATCGGTTCCCTCTTCTTCCTCCCCTGCCGGTTCTGCTGCTTCTGCTGTTGCAGCTGCTGAAAATGCGGGGACTTCTGCGCCAAAGTTCGATGATGATGCAGACACCGGTTTCTCACGGCTCGTCGATGCCACCGCACTGCTTGTCCGATCGGGTCAATGGAGCGAGCTTCTTAAAGAGACTCATGCGGGCTGGCAAAAGTGCCTCGGACAAGGCGTGCAGTTGTCTGACAAGTGCGGTCTCATCGGACAAACACGCGCAACGGCATTTTCAAAAACGGGACACATCCGCGAGGCCATGAATATCTATGACGTTCTGGCTTCCCGAAGAGCGTCTTCTTTGGATGCACTTGTGTTTGCGGGAATTCTTTACGAGGCAGGCAGCAGTCGCCTCTGCTGGAGTCTGGCCGGTAACGGTTTGCAATGGGAGCCCGCCGATACTCGTCTGGAACTGTTCTCATTGCAGGCCAAATGTTTGCGTCAGGATGCGCTTCCCGACAAAGCCCGCGAGGTGATTACGCGCGGGTTGGCAGAATATCCTGAGCATCCCAAGCTGCTCCTCGAGTCCGCACTGCTTTTTCTGAGTGAAAAAAAATTGACACAAGGATGCGATCTTCTGGAGCGTTTATATCTGCAGGAATTCAGGGATGTTGCTGTATTCTTTAATTGGGGACAATGTCTTGTCGGACGACGAGACGCAACGGCTGCGCGCAGCATTTTGGAGAAGGCGCGGCGTGAATTTCCGTCGGAGCGGCTTTGGATTTTGTTGTCCGGAGAAGTTGCCTTTCTCGAAGGGAACCTGAACGGTGCCCGACGCGAAGGGCTTGATTACCTCGCGAACTCGGAAGCGGCCGACGCTTTTAGGGTTAAGGCCGAAGTACTGATTCGCAATGCCCAAGGGGAGTGATCATGTTTGAGCAAAAGAGGAATCTCGATCCCGGACCACGCGGAAGCGGTTTTCAGTCGCTTCCCCCTATGAGCAGACCGCCGACAAAGGTCTACGATCGGGACAGCAACGTGCTGGTGGTTGATGAGTCGGACGAGGTTCTCCGCTTTGTGAAGATCCACCTCAACCGGTATTTTTCGCATGTGCATGCTGCCAGAAGTGTTGCCGACGCGCTCGCTCACCTGAAGCACAAAACCATTCAGGTGATCATCGCCGACGCGGCTCCGGCTAAAAAAAGCAATGCGGATTTCCTCAAGAAGATTGCCGCCCACTGGCGGCAAGTTCCGGTCGTTCTGACTGAAGCCGAAGATCATGCAGATGTGAATGTCGGACAGTTTCCGCACGTGGTGGTTGTCGACGTTGTGCGCAAACCTTTTGACCTTGATTCGTTTCACATCGCAATCCGGCGTTCCATCGCCATCGCCAAAAGCCTGCGTCAATTATCTGACACCCTTCCCGCCAAAGCCCCAATCGGTGAGACGGTGCGCACCGCTCCCGAGGCCGAGCTTGCCGATTCGGTCAAGCCGCTCGTGGTTGATATCCGCAAGAAGCTGACGGAAGACATTGTCGACTGATACGTAAGATTTTCAGGTAATTCTTCCTCCAACACATCAATCCGGCACATACATCAACACTTGGCTGTGAGATTCTCGCATCTCTCGGGGCGCAGGAGCGCGCATCTGAATGTGTTTCGTTTTTGGATTTGTTTGGAATGCGAGGAGGTTACTTCATGGGTCGCAAGTTATACGTCGGAAATCTTCCCTTCAGCAGCACCGATCATGACCTGTTCAGTATTTTCAGCGAACACGGCAGAGTCATGAGTGCCCGCATTGTGACTGATCGCGAAAGCGGACGAAGCAAAGGTTTTGCTTTTGTCGAGATGAGCAGTGACGAAGAAGCTCTGCGGGCTGCGGAGCAGCTCAACGGCAAATCGTTTCTTGGCAGGTCACTGACCGTGAATGAGGCAAGGCCGCGTGAGTTTGAAACGCCCAGACACCGCAGCCATCGTGTCGACGGCTCATACCGTTTCTGAAGTTCCGGTCTTAAACCTTACCCAGAGACATCGCGCGTTGCATTTCTTCAAACGTCGGCGTGTGTTCGAACGTGTCGCGTTGGCTCAGGTCTACTCCCTGCAGCCAGTTTCGCGTCGCTGCACTGACCATCCACAGTCCGAACATGGCCGGCATGTAAGAAATAGTACCGAGCATGACGCGCTTGTGCTGACAGGCGCCGAACTGTTTTTCAATCGTCGGACAAATGCAGTGCCACTCGGTACCGGGTACCGCCTGTTCGGGATCGATTGGAACTTCTGTACTGAAGACTGCCGTGATTCCCGAATGGATTCCCTTTTCGCGCAACTTGGTGCGGACCTGTTTTGCAAACGGATCAACTTTTGTTTCCGAAATGTCGGCAATCTGAATTTGTGACGGATCCAGACGGCTTGCAGCCCCCATCGAACTGATCACGGGAATGTTCAGCCGGACGCAGCGCTCGAGCAAATCGACTTTGGGAGCGAGTGTGTCAATGCAATCCAGAACGAGGTCGACCGGTTGACCGGCAAGGCGGACGGCATCTTCGAGAAGAGTATCGCCCTTGTCGGAATGATGGTGTTCGGCGATGGCGTGAACTTCCAGCAAGGGATTGATACGCCGCAGACGCTCAGCCATGAGGTGAACCTTTTTTTCGCCCACGGTATCCGTAAACGCATGGAGCTGTCTGTTGACGTTTGTGACACAAACTTCATCGTGATCAATGAGAGTTATTTTGCTCACAGCCGCTCTGGCAATGCCTTCGGCAGCAAAGCTTCCGACTCCGCCCGCGCCAAAAATAACCACATGCTTTCCGCGGAATCGGGACATACCCTCGCGTCCGATGAGAAGTTCAAGCCGGCTGAAACGATGATTTCTGAATGCCATGGGAATGCCCTCCGTCGCAGTGCACCGACACGCGCCAAATATCCGAAGAACGCACGGGACTCAATGTATTAAAGAGACGTTTCAACTGTCCAAGGAATGGTCAGTTTGCCCGAAGGTGCCTGAAAAGTTGACATAAAATATTTATAAACATCTGTAATTGTTGGATTATCGTTCTGGCATTGAGTTTGCGTACCGAGGCGCGAAGCCCTCGCTTATGAGGGATTGCGCGGGAGCACGCCATGTACTTCGCAAGATTATCCGGCCTTCTTTTACTTACGGTTGCCTGCACCACCACTCAGCCTGAGGGGCAGCAGTTTCAGGACGGCACCTTCACAGCTGCCTCATATAACAAGGAACTCGACGAGCGGGATGTGACAATGCGATCGGTCGAAGACACCTTGTCTGAATCGAGCGTGCAAAACGTCTTGAGGCGCGAATTCTATTTGCCCCCTGCCCAGCTTCGCAACCTGACCAAGCGCGTCGAAAGGGCACGCGATCGACTCAGCAATCAGTCTTCTGCCGATCCCGAATCGCTCAGAGTTCTGGCTGTCTCGGCGTTGGTTGAAGGCAGGCCTGAGCAGGTTCAAGGGTTTGTCCGGCTGGCAAAGTCAAGGAAAGCGAGACGTGAGGTTGCGGGCGAGGATCAGCTGCTTTTGGGGATTGCCTCATTTATGCTCGGTGATTTTGCCGGAGCAAAGCAAATTCTGATTGAAGCGGCATCTGCATCACCCTCCGTGCGTGCGAGTGCACGCGCAAATCTTGGATTGATTGCCATGAAGCACGGAGCGTTCATGGAGGCCTTGGATTCGTTTCAGCAGGCCGAATCTCTTGAACCTCAAAATACCAGATTTTTGCACATGGTTGCCGAAGGCGCACATACGGCGCGCAGGCACAATGTTGCGGTCGAAAAATACCGGAAGATCATTTCGATTGATAAGAACGACTTTCTCGCCCATTACAATCTGGGCCTTGTTTATCACTACGGTTTGAAACGCTATGCCGATGCCCGCAAGCAATTCCAGTTTGTCACGGATCATCCCCGCGCACCCAGAGACATGCGCGTTCTCGCAGACGGAGCTTTCGCAAACGTCCGCCGCGAGGAAGAGGGAATTCAAGGCATTGCCACAACAGGATTTCAGTGATTTTTTACTTGTTCAGCGCTGACCACGGATAGTACTGGCTGCCTCCCGAAGGCGGCTTTGCGTAGTCTTCGGACTGACTGTACGGCATGCATTCAAATCCGGAGAATCGCTCGCGCCACGCAGACGGCTGCTGAAAGAGTTTAGTTCCGCTCAGCCGGCACAGTTTGACTTGGTCATTGAGCGCGATTTCCCTGTTCATTCGAATTTTCACCCCGACTGCCAGCGAGCCGTCCCGAAATACAGGAACAATTTTTTCCGCTTTCCATTCAGGGGCATCGTTGGCTGCAGCCAAAAATTTCGCCTGTGCCCCTTCGCTTTCTGCGGCAAGTTGGGAGGCCAGACTGCGCGCTTCGCTCAACTGTGGACTGATGACGTAAGCATTAATTTCGAAAACCCGCGCGGATGCCTCCGCAAGAATGGAACCGGCAAGCGTTTGCCCTGCCGACGCGGACTGTCGCGCTTCCGAGAGCAGCCTGTCGGGGGATCTGCCGTCGTAGGTCCAGCGTTGGGCTTGCAGCTGAACCAGTCCGAGAGTCTGGTTCGGGTTTGGTTTGTCCGTTTCACTCTTGGTCGCCGTGAATGCAAAAATAACCATCAGACGTGTTTGGTTCTGGCCGGTGAAAGCCGAATATTGGACTGCAAACTGGTGTCTGGGACCGAAGACCGGCTGGATCAGCATGTCGCGGCAATCGATGAGTTGTCCGGCGGACGGATTTTCACCGGCATCCAGTTCCCAAATCCAGTTGCGCTGCAGTTTGACTCGCCGCAAGTCGTATTCAAGCAATGTTCCCTGAAAAATCTTTTTGGCATCTTCCGGAGATTTCATCAGTGCCGGACTCAGGAGTGAGGCAAAGCGCTCCGCGTCTGCAAGCAGGAATGAGTTCTCGAAGTCTGCAAGCATCGAAGCCAGCTGCGCGCGCCGGCCCTCAGCCTTTTCGCGGACTCCGGTGTTCAGGGGCACGGGCTGGCACTGAGTCCGGATTCCGGCTGCGGTTGCGGGTGTTTTGCCCTGAGGAAAGGCCGGCATGCCGACAGGCAAAAGAAAAGGCAGGGATAGCAATCCCCGCCTCAGGATTCTTCTGCCGGCTCCTCCGATGAAATTATTCAGAGCAGGCTGAGACATATGAAATCCTCTGCATCAGATGGGGTTTCCCGACTGACTCGGCTGAACCAGTACATCCTGCATGGTAGCGACACCGTCGGCAGTTGCAAATGCCCCCGCACGGATTCCTGCGGATTGCAGGGACGCCATCGCCGACAAAGGGTCAGCATTCAGGCTTTGGGCGAGATGATTCAGATGCGCAGCAATATTCTGGCAAGCGGCTGCGACCTGCCAGCGCTGCTGCTGATTGAGTGACGAGAATGAAGGGCCGTGCGTGATGACTTCAGATTTAATCGTTTCAAGCATTCTGGTCAGCCGAACCGACTGGCGCAGCGCGCTTGCGGTTGCAGGCCGTCCTTCACCCATTCCGGTTGAAGCAAGAATCTCCTTCACACGGGTTCTGATCAGCTTGACGCTCATGGCTTCAGGCGAGCTGAAGAATTCTGTTCGGGCCTCGGCAGGAAGCGGAAGGAGGGCCTTAAAGTGCTCGAAGCCGAAGTCCGAGCGTTGATGTGACGTCACATCAAATTCGGTGGCGACCCGAATATACTGGTTGGCAGTCGTGTAGTTCATCGCCAGAGTGTTTTCGCAGTACTCTGCCCAGCCGGTTTTGTTTGTTTCAAAAAAGCGGTCCTTGGCTTCGGCAAGAAGTTTTCCGCGCAGGATAAACGCCTCCGTCTGCAGAGCATCGAGACGCCTGAGAAACTCAGCATAGTCAGTCTCATTCCATGGCTCGCGTGTGCTGCGCATGAGATCGAAGTTGTACTGAATGTTCATAATTCTGTCCTGAGTTTGAACGGAGACGGGCAAGGCGGGCGCGACAGGCGCAGGCGCGGCCGGAGGTGCGGACTGAACTTCAACTTCAACAACTCTCTCTTCCTGCATGATCATCACTTCAGTTGCAGGTGTGATGCGCGGAGGCGGAGCAAGACGTTCCGGACGATTCGGCTTCGGGTTCTGCGGTGTCGAAGGCCGCTGGGGTTCGTCTTTGCGGATCTTCGGCGGCGGCACAACCGGACGTACGGGTGTCCTGACGGGTGCTTCAGTACTGGCAAATAATCCGCGCAATGGTTTTTTAGGTTTGGTCATGTCGGGTCTCCTCAGGTACGGGCGTTTTTGGATGTTTGTTTTTTAATCTTCGAAGCAGGCGGCTGCGCTTTGGTGTGTGCAGGGGCGGCCTTGGACTGTGCGGCAATTTCGCGGGAAATCTGAACATAGTCTTCAGTGCCGCTGCATTGGTCGTCGTAGTACATGACCGGCTTGCGCAGGCGTGAAGCTTCGGTCAGTTTGACGTTTTGCCGGATGACAGTTTTGTGCACACGACCCTTCAGCGTAGCGATCTGGCAGACCTCGTCGACAATTTCGCGCGAAATTTTTGTCCGCGGATCGAACATCGTCACAATCACGCCGGAGATCTTAAGTTCAGGATTGAGCTCCTCCTGCACCAGTTCAATTGTCTCAAGCAGCAGATGAAGGCCGTCGAGGGCAAAGGGGTGCGACTGCATCGCGATCTGAACTTCGCTTGCGGCGTTGAGGGCGTTGACCGACAGCAGTCCGAGCGAGGGCGGAGTATCGATCAGGACAAAATCATAGTGTTCGCGAATTTGCAGGATGGCTTTCTTCAGCCGGTTCTCGCGGCCGATTTCGTTGGCGGCGCGGCTCTCATATTCGGAGAGTTCGATGGACCCCGGTGCGATGTGGAGGTTGGCATAGGGCGATTCAACAATGACGTCGGCAAGTGAGTGAGCCTTCGGGTCGAGCAAAACGTCGCAGATGGTTTCCTCGATTTCATTGAGTTCAATGCCCAGTCCCTGAGTCGCGTTGCACTGCGAGTCGAGGTCAATGACCAGAACACGCTGATTCATGGCGGCCAAAGTTGCGGCGATGTTAATGACCGACGTGGTCTTGCCGCAGCCACCTTTTTGATTGCAAATCGCAATAATTCGTGATGTTTTGGGCGCCTCAGCCGGCTTGAGCCTGAGACTCCGGACAGCAGTTTTCGGCTTGCGGCCGGTTGGTTTGGCTACGGCTCCTGAACGTTTCGATTTAGAGGCTGGCGCCATGAAGGACTCCTCGCTGAAGTGGTGGCTTACAATGCGAAATCATTCGCACTTCTACTTTGCCGCAGTTCGGCAGAATTTGCCGCACTCCGAGGGTGCAACTGATGAGAATTTTATGACTTTTGGTGAGCCGACCGTCAAAGTTCTGACGGTCTCTCGTGGAGGGTTCGATGCTGCACGGAGTTTTAGCGACTTGCCGTTCCGGATTTGAAAAGGAGTGCGCAGCTGAACTCAGCGCGTGTGCAGCTCTGGCAGGGCTGAGCGGATATCCCCAGACGAAGCCCGAGTCGGGTTTTTGTGTTTTTTACCTGAACGAACCTTCCGGTGAAAAGATCTTTGCCCAGTTCGACTGGAAGTCGCTGGTGTTTGCCCGCAGCGTTTTTTGTCTTGCACAAAGAGCACTGACGGTCGGCGAAGACGACAGAATTACACCGTTGCTGGCAAATATCGGCGACTGGCCAAGGCCGCTGCAGAAATTTTCAAGGTTCATTGTCGAGTCTGCGGACTCCGATCAGGGCCGCGAGCTGTCTGTATTTTGTAAATCTTTTTCCAAGCCTTTTTCTGCCGCCCTGAAGAAAAAATCGTTGCAGGCAGAAATTTGGGACGAGCCCGTCAGCGCAGGCGCCGAAGACCGCTGCCTGCATGTCTTTTTCAGTGACTATTCCACTGCGTATATAGGAATTTCTGTTCTCAAAAACAACAGTCCGTGGCCGCGCGGAATTGCACGTCTGCGTTTTCCGTCGGAGGCCCCGAGCCGATCAACTCTCAAACTGGAAGAAGCCTTCCTGAGTTTTATGGATGAAGATGAGCGCGCATCTTCACTGTCACCCGCCCGCAGGGCTGTTGATCTCGGTGCCTGTCCGGGAGGATGGACCTACCAGTTTGTCCGGCGCGGAATTCGCACAACGGCTGTCGACAACGGATCAATGAACGAGAAACTTATGGACAGCGGACTTGTGGAACATCTGCGGCTCGACGGGTTTCGTTTTGTGCCGCCAAAAACAGTCGACTGGATGGTGTGCGACATGGTGGAACAGCCCAAGCGGGTTGCCGAGCTCGCATTGCGCTGGTGGGCCGATCAATCTGCGCGCAGAATGATTTTCAACCTCAAGCTGCCGATGAAAAAACGCTGGAACGAGATCGAAGATATTCGCGAACTGATGAGCGCGGAACTCAAAAAATCAGGCCGTCCGTACAGGCTGCTGATGAAGCATCTGTATCATGATCGCGAGGAGATCACCGTTTACCTCGGTCCTAACGGTTGACGCGGCGGGCGCTTTGCCCGTGACCTTTCCCTGACAACACGGCGGATGTTTTTATGTCGGCAAAGACCATTGGAATTCTGGACTACGGCGCGGGTAATTTCGGTTCTGTGAAGAGGGCACTCGAGGCCCTGTCGGTGACTCCCGAGGGCGTGACTCAAAGTCATCAGCTCGACAGCCTGTCGCATCTTGTCTTCCCCGGTGTGGGTTCTGCCGCTCAGGCCATGAACGCATTGCGCAGCACAGGGCTTGATATGGCTCTCAAGGATTTTGTCCGTTCCGGCCGGCCGATTCTCGGTATTTGTGTCGGCATGCAGATCCTCGGCAGATATTCAGCCGAGGGCGACACCGAGTGCCTCGGGCTGCTGCCGTTTGAGGTCCATAAATTTACCTGCAGTGAACCGGTGCCTCATATGGGATGGAATTCACTGAGCTGGCAAAAGTCGCATTCTGCTTATTCAAGTGCGGCAAAAACACTTTCGGATGAGGCGAATTTTTATTTCGTTCATTCGTTTGCCGCATTTATGAAATCCGATATCGCAGGTTCAACTCATGTCCTTGCATCCTGCAGTTACGGCGGGCAGGAATTTGCCGCACTGGTTGCCGAGCGCAACGTCTGGGGTGCGCAGTGTCATATTGAAAAAAGCGGCAGAGCCGGATTTGCATTTCTGAAGAATTTTCTCGACACGGAGCGCTTATGACTCTGAAAAAAAGAATCATCCCGTGCCTCGATATAAAACAGGGTCGCGTCACGAAAGGCGTCGAATTCAAAAATAACGTCGACGTCGGCGACGCCGTTGAATTGTCCGCGTTTTACAGTGCGAACGGTGCCGATGAAATTGTCATCTATGATATTGCCGCCAGTGCCGAAGGCCGGCCTCCGGATTTTGCAAACATCAGCCGGATTGCAGCGAAGAGTTTTGTGCCGATTTGCATCGGCGGAGGAATTCGGGACTTTCATGATGCAGCGCAGTGTATTTCCAGCGGGGCCGAAAAAGTTTCACTCAACAGCATTGCGCCAAAGAAACCTGAACTCATCGGTGAAATTGCATCACACTTCGGAGTTCAGGCCGTCGTCCTGAGTCTTGATGTCCTCAAGGATTCGACTTGTGCAAGCGGGTATCGCCTGTTCGTTCAGGGAGGCCGCAAAGCAACCGACTGGGACATGATGGACTGGCTTGCTTTTGCCGTTCCCTGCGGGGTTGGTGAAATCTGCATCAACAGTATCGATCAGGACGGCAAGCGAAGCGGCTATGATCTTCAGTTGCTTAAGCTCATCAAGGCATCGGTTTCTGTGCCCGTCATTGCGTCCGGAGGGGCCGGAAGTATTGCGCATGTTGCAGATGCGTTTGCTGCGGGCGCAGATGCCGCACTTGTGGCGAGCATTGTCCATTCCGGCGAGGTTACTCTTCATTCCATGAAGTCAAAATTGGCCGAACAGGGAATCAGCGTCCGCTTGGACTGGTGAATTTTTCTACGCGTACCTGCGCACCGTATTGTGCATATTCGATGAGTTTTGCGCGTTCAGATTCCTGACCGAAAAGCATCCAGACCATGAAATGCTGGAAGCCCTGACGTGCATTCCGGATGTCGTAAAAGATTCCGGCAGGGCTTTCGACGGGCGTGAATTTCAGCGAATTCATTTCGACCTGCGAGACGACTTTTGGCCGGACCTGAGCGGATTCTTTTTTGTTCGGGCTGCGGAAGCCGAGTGCGATCAGGTTTTTTCCCTGCTGAATCAGAATGACGTCGCTCGCGCCTTTCGTCTGTCCGGAAATAAATTCGGTTTTTACATTGGTGCCGTTTTCGGTACGGAATCCGAAAAACAATCCGCTGCCGTTGGCAAAAGCGTCACCCGAAAAGGGCAAGTCGAGCATGACCGGAAAATAAAGCGCATCCTCGTAGAATGAAACATCGCAGCAGATTTGGGTGTTGATCTTCATGGCAAGAATATTCAGTGCGACGGCAACCTCAATATTGAGCCCTTGTGGACCGCGCGAGAGACTGGTGATTTGCGATATAAGATCGTCATCCTCGAACTTCATGTTGAACAGGTATTTTGGCTTCAAATAGGCTTTCAGTTCACTTTTCGAGAGCACCGGTTGCCCGTCCGGTTTGGTCTTGATTTCGCGGAAAAATATATTTTTGTCCGAGGTGTACACGTAATCGTATTTCTGCGTGGAGATGGTTTTTTCTGAAGCATTGTAGGTCACCGTGCGTGAGGACAACTCAGACACGGGTGTGTTGCAGTCAGCAATAAAGGCAGAGGATTGATTTGCGAGCGCAATTTTCAAAAGTATCTGTGCGCTGTTGTTTCCGCACACCGTCTTAATTTGTGCAGGGAGATTTGCCTGACAGGCATCATCACATGCAGCGAAATCCCGATCATCGAGGACAGCGCGGTGGACTTTATTCAGCCGGCCGAAGAACGGGTCGTTTTTTTGGGGATGAGCCAGACTCTCGCGCAACTTTCGTATTTCGAACGGCTGACGCAGAACGAGGGCGGCATCGTCTTCAACTTCGTCAATCTGCAAAGCCACACGTTGAGTTTTTTTGCCGTCGGAGCTGATTGCGATCATCTGATTGCGCGGAGTTCCGAGAATCTGACTGAGTTGGAGAGAATTGAGGAGAACCGGATATGCATGGGCGGTCTGCGCTCCGGCGAGAAGCTGGGCAAACAGCACGACCGCTTGCAATGCAATACTGATTTTTCGGCAGTTGACGGACATGAAAGTGTGCCCCGCTTTGGCACGGGGTCACTGCGGCGCAATCTCAACCCACGTGCGTATGTTTTGTCGACATCCAGTCGTGGATACGCCGGAGTTCGGCGTCGAATCCCTTCGACATTCTGAGATCAAGATACATCCTGAAGAGTGTCTCGACCACATCGACCAGCAGCTGAGTATTGGCGATGCGTGCCTGCATATGAGTTGACGCATCGGGTGCCTGAACAGTCGGCAGTCTCACGCTGCGCAGCGCAAGGTCATCTGCCCGCATGTTCCACATCCATTGCTTTTCGTTGTCCTGAAGAATGAACTTGGCGTCATGCACCATTTTTCCCGACTGCAGGGCAACAAGCGCTTCCGCCGCGTATGCGGGAGTTCCGCCCTTGAGAGCCTGTTCGTGGGCAGAACCGGAGCTGGAGGTCAGCACAAGTCTGTCGTCGACGTACAGTTTGTAAATTCCCAACTCGCCGAGATTGACCTCATGACGGCCTGATTCGGTGTAGTACCAGAGCCATGTCAGAAACTCGCGGCCAAGAAATGCCTGATTGTTTTGCAAATATCGCAGACTCTCGAGTGGGAGTGTGAGTTCCATAATGGCGTCCCGCAGTTGCAGAGTGTGTATCGGTTCGTGCAAGTTAGTGGCGCAAACTAATCGGGGATTCATGCCATGTCCAGTGATGCTCAAGTCTTTGAAATCGCCCAGAAGTGTATGAACCGCGCCGTAGAAATGTGCTGTGAGTTCAGCCGCCGGCCTGTGGGACGCATCCGTAAAGGGGACAAAACGTGGGTCACCGACGCGGATTTGCAAATCGAAAAGGAACTCAGGTCCATCATCGGCTCAGCCTTTCCGGCGCACGCAATTGTCGGAGAGGAGGAAGGCGGTACTTTGAACAACGGCGGCTCCGGAGACTCCGATCAGTGGTCTTGGATTCTCGATCCCATCGACGGGACGTTCAGCTTTGTTCATGGCGTTCCGTTTTATTCGTCGCTGCTCGCAGTTCTTAAAAATGGCGTTCCCCATATCGGATTTGCGGCTTTGCCCGAGCTTGGAATCGTCATGAGTGCAGAGCGCGGACGGGGAGTCTGGATCAACGGCGAGGTCTACCGGCGTCCGGAGCGGTTGGGTCAGGATGCCATCGAACTCGTGGCGACGGCCGACCCGTATCGCTTCCGAATGGAAAATTCCGGTCATCTGGTTGAAGATTTCTATACACGCGAGATCAAATCGAGGACTTACCCCGATGCGTTGGGTTACTACATGTTACTGAGGGGTTCGGTTCGTGCCTTCGTGGATCCGAAGGTTGAAATTTGGGACGTTGCTCCGTTTCATGTGATTCTGCCGGAGGCAGGATTCACGATTCACTCGTGGTCGCAGAATCATCTGACTCGCCGTCTCGAACGCGGAAGCAGTGTCGCCTACGCACTTGATTCCGCCGGCAGACCGCTGGCCGTCGAAGATGTTCTCAAGCTTCTTGGAAACTGAGGAAGGAAATGTTCAGCTTGCCGCATAAAATTTATCAATCGGTCTTTGCGTTGTGGATTGCATTGTTCATCGCTCCCGCCGGATGCGTGAGCGGGCCTCAGACACCGCCGGATGAACTTATCGTTGAGCGCAGCGAATTGGGTCGTCCGCGTTGGGTGGATGCCGTAACGGAACTGGAGCCATCATCAGAAAAATGGTTTCTCCATTCCGGCAGGCAACTCCAAAGACTCGATTTGGGCATACGTCAGACGCAGGCAGGAGGGCTGGCATTGCATTGCAAGCTTCTTGCCGAGCGCGTCAAACTTGAAATAAGCTCTGCCGTTGAGCAAGTTGAACAATCCCGAAAGACGTCAAAGGGCGATAAGACGAGTTCCGCTGAAAGTGACCAAGGGCGCACGGACGCGATTGCCGCTGCAGTCAACAAAGTCTCGCAGTCCAAGGAATGTCCCGAACTTGAGGCCAAAGACGTATATTGGGAGGCTGTTCGCCGCCAGACATCCGAAGGCCCGCGGACAAGCTACGATGTCTACGTTCTCCTGAGGCTCCGGACGATTCATTTTGACGAGGGGACTCTCTTACACTGAGCGGTCGGGCTGACCTCCAACCCGTGGCAGAGGTCTTGAAGGGACGCATGAGCACGAGCTCACAAAGAGGTACGAACGAATGAGCGGATCAGGCAAGTGGCTTGTCATCACAGAAAAGCCCAGTGTTGCGGCCGATATTGCGAAGGCGCTGGGCGGCTTTGAAAAGAAGTCCGAGTACTATGAAAGCGACTCCTACTATATGACATGGGCCGTAGGGCATTTGCTCGAACTGCTCTCCCCCGAAGATTTGGACCCCAAATACAAACGCTGGCTCCTGCAGGACCTTCCGATTCTGCCCAATCACTTCGAATACAAACCGAAGGAAGGGCAAAAGGAGAGGCTTGATACCATCAAGTCGCTGGCCAACCGCAACGCGGTCGTCGGACTGATCAACGCATGCGATGCGGGGCGTGAAGGCGAACTGATTTTCCGTGAGCTTTACGATTTTTCCGGAACCAAAAAACCGATCCGCAGACTGTGGCTGCAGAGCATGACCCACGACGCAATCCGCAAAGAGTTTGCATCTCTGCGGGACGGCAAAGAGTTTGATCATTTGAGCGACGCAGCGCGTTGCCGCGCCGAGAGTGACTGGCTCATCGGCATGAATGCCACACGTGCGGTGACCCGCCGGCTCAAACCCAAGGCACAAAAAGGTGTCAGCTGGAGTGTCGGCCGCGTTCAAACCCCGACACTGGCACTTATCGTCAAGCGCGAAGCTGAAATCCTCAAGCACCGGCCTGAACCCTATTGGACTATCGAAGGCCGCTTTTCGACTGAAACTCACGAATATTCCGGACAGTGGTTTGATCCCAATTTCAAGAAGATCGAGTCGGCAGAAGACGAAGACGTCGCGCTGCGCGAAAAAGATGATCGCATTTTCTCGCGTGCCCAGCTCGACAAGATTCTTGCCGTCATTGACGGCGGCAAAAACTCTGCTGTCGCGTCAGAAACACGCAAGGAATCACGCGAAATTGCCCCGCAGCTTTTCGATTTGACCACCCTTCAGCGTGAAGCAAACCGCCGCTTCGGCATGCCGGCGAGCAGAACCCTGCAGGCTGCCCAAAGGCTTTACGAAAAACACAAAGTTCTCACTTATCCCCGTACGGATTCAAAAAATCTGCCGGAAGATTATGTTGAAAATGTCAAAACGATTCTTGGAAAGTTCGGCGATTCCAAAATCGACGTTGCCGGAGTCAGCCGGCGGATTATGTCGCGCGGTCTTTTGAATAAGGATCGTGTGTTCAACAATAAAGGAATTTCGGACCACTTTGCGATTATTCCGACAGGTGAGGTCCCCTACTCGCTTGAAGGCGACGATCAGCGCATTTTTGATTTGGTGACAAAAAGATTTCTTGCGGCATTCATGCCGCCGGCTGTCTGGGCCAAAGTCGAGCGAATCACCAAAATATCAGACTATCATTTCAGAACCCGTGTCTCCGATCTGCAGGAGCAGGGTTGGCGCGAAGTTTACGGCAAAGATTCCGAAGACGAATCGAGCCTGCCGAAACTTCATCCCACCGATCCGAATGCGAGCGTAAAGGTCAAAACCGAGGGCATTGAATCTCAGGAAAATGCCACCAAACCGCTGCCGCGCCTGTCGGAAGCAAAACTGCTGAGCCTGATGGAACATTGCGGACGGACCGTTGAATCCGAGGATTTTGCAGACGCACTTCGGGACAAAGGTATCGGTACTCCCGCGACTCGCGCTGAAATTATCGAAAATTTGATCGGCAAAGAATATGTTGCACGCAGCGGAAAAGTTTTGCGGGCAACCTCCAAGGGCATGCGACTGCTTGATGTGCTTAACCGCGTGCCGGTCGACGGACTTGCGAGCGTCGAACTGACGGGTGAAATGGAATACGGCCTGAAACAAATGGAGCGCGGTGCCAAAAGCAGACGTGAATTCATGAAGGACATGGCCAAGTACACAAGTGAGATTGTCGAGAAAACCCGCAGTTTTGACTACGAAGAGCTTTATTCAAAAGAGGCATCTTTGGGTCAGTGTCCTTCGTGCAGCAAAGGAACGGTGTACGAATCTTTTTGGGGTTACAAATGCAACCAGAAAGAAACCTGCAAGTTCATCATCTGGAAAGAAAAAAATCAGCGTTATCTCGACCGCAGTCTGGTGACGGATTTGCTTTCGAAAAAGCTTGTGGGACCTGTTGAATTCACCACGCTCAGCGGATCGAGTTACTCGTCTTATCTGACGGTCAATGACAAGGGTGTTTTCTTTGCGGACGAGCAGGGCAATCCGACTGAAACTCTCCCCGGAGCAGAGATCAAGATTCTTCATGAAGAGCAATTGCCGCAAACATTTTTGACCTTGCCGGGGCGGCTGATTGAAACCGAAACAGCATACATGTGCGAGTTCGGTGTGACTGCAGCCGAGGAACCGGCGGCGGCTGCCGGAGCCGACGAGAAGAAGACGACCAAAAAGAAATCCTCCAAGACACCCACGACCGCCCGAAAGGTGGCTGCCAAAAAGCCAAAGAAGCTCATGGCGCGCATGCCCAAAACCTTGTGCGGACACGCCGTATCGCGCGAGGAGTTCAAGTCGTTCATTCTGACGGGGATGACTCCGGCGATCACTGACTTCAAGTCCAAAAAGGGCCGGCCATTTGCAGCGACGCTGCATTTGAAAACGAACGGCAATTTTGAATTCAAATTTGAGTCCCGCAAAAAGCTGCTGGGCGAGGACGAGAAGCCCAAGAGCAGGGCTAAAAAGCCGTCAACCAAGGCAAAAGTTGTAAAAAAAGCCGCAAAGTCCGAGCCTGCATCGGCGGAGTAATCGGCAGAGGTAAGTATTCCGGCGGGTTAGCTGTCCGCGAGGCGTTTTGCAATGAGGCTTGACGCACCCTTTGCAACGCGTTATTCCCCAAGCCGTTCCGAGTGGCAGGGTAGCTCAGATGGTTAGAGCGGAGGTCTCATAATCCTCAGGTCGGCGGTTCAATTCCGCCTCCTGTCACCACTTCTTCTCCCCACGGCCAAAGTCCGCGGGTATTCGCAGTTTTCAATCCAGTTCATCAAAATTAAGTCTGAGTCCCAAAGTAAATGAATTCAGGGCAAGGCTGTCGACGTTGCCTGCTGCTGAGGTCTGTCCGCTTTTGCGGATGATTCCCTGCTGAAGTCCGGCGAACGTCTGCAGCACCGGAATTTTCAACTTGCTCCATTTGAACGTGTTTTCATCCAAAGGCCATTGCCAGCCTGCCTCGGCGCTCCATTGTTCGCCCTGCCCGTTGTCAAACGAAAACAGCCCCCAGCCCGCGCGTGCCGTGAAACCGCTGAGGTCCGCGCTCGGCTGAGTTGCGATCAGGGGTTCAAAATAAATTCCGCGTTTGGAAGGCATCCAGATTTCATATGTGGATTTGCTTCTGTCATAGGTCCAGTCTTCATTGATAAACACGAGACCAAGACGCGACTCCAACCGCCACAGACGAACGTCGGTCGGAATTTCAGTCAGAAGTGATGAGGTCACAATCGTCGTGCTGCGCTGTCCGCGTGCCTGCTGGTAAAGCGAGGATCCCTGAACGGATAATTTCAGATCGAGATGTTCTTTTTCCTGTGTGTTTTTTGCTTCAAAGCCCAAAGATATCATCCGCCAAAACGGATGCCATGCCCTGAACGCGATACTTTGCGTCGACGGAAGACGCGAACGCTCGGATTCCTGCACAGGCATTCCGCTTGCGTCCAAGCCCGCTTTCCAGAGCCCGTTCCACAACACGTCCCAAAGCTTTGTCAGCATGGGAACCTCATTGAGTCTCCTGCTGCGTTCTTCTTCCGCCGCGGCACCTTCAAGTTTGATGACATCCGTGTCGTCAGGAAAGGTCATCGGTCTGTCGTCGGCAAAGACCGAAGGCAAGTTGCCGCGCGGAGTTCGGGGAACTCTTCGGGGTTTTGGCTGCGCGTAAGGGACGGACGGCGAGAGCTCCATCACATTGAGCGGTGCGGGCTTTTTGGGTGCGGGTGCAGCCAGCGGCGGACGAGTTTTATCTCCCGATTCCGTTCGGCTGTCGGCAAATTTTGATTGTCCGAGCCGCTTCAATTTCTCACTGCGTAATTGCTCGCCGGCAGGTTTGTTGACCGGCGTGTCTGAAGGCAGTTCAACGACTTCCAAACCCTGTTGGGCAAGCAACTGCACCATGGCTGCATGTCGTGCCGTCATTGGGTCGGCCGACACAAACCAGACTCCCGCAGAGTGTCGGGGCTGCCTGACAAACGTCAGCGGAGTTATCAAAAGGCGGCCCGAAGGTTCTTCGACCCGCACATCGCTCTTCATCAGCCGCGGCGGATTTTCAAGCACGGGCGACTTCAGCCGTGGCTCGGGCCGGGCGTAATTTTCGCCGTGAAGATCAAAACTGCGCATCGGAAGTTTTTCATGAAGCGCGGCTACAACCTGAAATAAAATTTGTTCCCGTTGCAGCCGTGCAATTAAATCGGAATCCTTTTTTAAATGGATTCGCCAGCTGCAATCTTCATTGAGGACATCCGAGGGTCTTGTGGGCCTGCACATGACGAAACTGACGTGCTCCGGCCATTCGGTGACCACCAGACGCCACATAAAAAGCCCGTAACTCTTGGATAACTCCGCTGGGAATGAGCAAAAATGCGACGGATTCGAGAAAATAAGCCCCCAAGGCGCAAAATTCTTATTCTCATGCATGCGGACAAGATTTTGACACATCCGGCTGCTGTTCAGATTCTTGTCGATTTCTATCCGCAAATCGAGCGAACGTGAGAGTTCAGCCTGAGCCAACGCATGAGAATACAAGAAGAATGAGGCAATTCCGCAAATCACCCGAAATTTGGCGGTTCTTCTGCCCGCATCCCCCGATTTTTTGCCATAAGTTTCGGGGATTCCCGCCGATACAACCCCACAGGAGGATGCAACTGTGGGCCTCAGGCAATCACGCCGTCTCCGACCGGAACCGGTGTGGTCAGGATTCCCAATGACCCGCTTTAACAAAGTGCTGGTGACATTCATTGCGCTGGCCTGTCTCTCCTGTTCCTTTTTTCCTAAAAGAGAGCTTAGCGGAACAGCCGAGGAAAGACCAAAAATTGCAAACGAGGTGCTCACCGGTCTCGGTACCGTGAACGCCAATCTGCAAACGCAGTACACCGCCGTGTCGCGCGGTATGACACAATCTTCGCTCAAAGCACTCGACAACTTTGTCGTAGAGGCAGCTTCAAAATCTGCCGAGCCGCAGAAACAGGCGGAGCTTCTGAAAGTCGGCTTCGACATTCTCGTCGATTTGCGATCCGCCAAAATGGAGTCTTTGCTCCTGCAGCAAACAATCGATGCGATGCGTTCAGCCATTCTTGTCTTTGACTCCAAGGCCCTCGGACTTGTTCAGCAGATCGGCAGACTGGGATTGTCGAGCGGACTGGAGGCCGGCGATACCCTCAGTCTCGAGAATTCACTTGTTTCAAGCGCCAGTCTGATGGGCAAATCTCTTTTCACACTCGCCATGGTTGCCGAGCGCGCAGGGCTTGTGCCGATCGAAGGCAAATTTCCCGTACTCAGTGCTGAGGTCAAAGCACGCGCAGTTGCGGTCGAAGACAAACTGGCTGCAATGCCACCTCAATTGTTCGTTTATCTGCAGCCCTACTTGTCGGACGCATTGACACTTTCATCAAAACCCGCGGCCTTTGCGGAAACTCTGTCTGCCCAGTCGGCGTTTGCGTTCGATACGACACTCAATGGAATTGCGCTGATAAATGCGCTGAACATCCAAAAGAAAAAGGGTCTCGATATCTCAAACGAGGTGATCAACAAGTCTCTCAAGAGCTGGTCGGAGGTTCTCAAGCAGGCTTCAAACACAGTTGCTCAAGGCAGAGAGCCTCCCGCGCCGGTGACCATACCGGATAATCCGCCCACATTGGATGCGCAGACAGGTGCCATGCCGGCAGGTTTTCCGGACTGGAAGTTTGTCCTAATGGAGGGTGGTGAGGACGGTACGATCGACCTGCTGCAGAATCCGCCGGTCTACACGCCGCGTGCGACTTTCGGAAATTCCGACAGCTACCGGCTCAGGGCCTGCCAGCAGCTTATCCCGAGTTTTTGCACGGCCGACAAACTCTTTACAGTCAACCGGCCGAAGCCGCCAATCGTTGTTACGTTAAGAACGTCGCACGGAAACACCGAACTCTTCAAACGGGGTTCGGATTTGTTCTGCGAGCCCGCGTTGCACGAGAGCGGGCATCAGGCGATTTTTTCGTGGTGGCTTCAAAAAGCCGGCGGAACGGAATTAATCGACATCACCTCGCGCTCAGTACAAACCGGCCGGATGACGCTGAGCGACATTTCGACCGGTGACCGGTTGATTTGCAAAGTTCATTCGCAGATTTCCAACGGGCTCCGGTCTGTGTCTCCGAAGGATTCCAACTGGCTCGTCGTGATGAACTCTCCGCCGCAGGATATTCAGGTCTTCATGCCTCCGCTTTTTGTCGGCGGCGGTGAAAGAAGTTGCGATTTAAGCGAATCAGCTCTTTTGAGCAACGGAAGCTTGCCGGCTGATGCTCCCTCAATCACGAACAGATGCAAGCTTGCGGATATTACCGTGACGGACATTGATCCGGCCGACGAACTTGCAGACTTTTTTGTCACCTGTGACGGTCCTTCACCGTGTCCTTTTATCAAAGACAACCGTGTCGCCGCGAGCAAGACGGTTTCTCTTTATCTGGCTTCAGATCTCAATTTCGAGAAAAAATCGACGTATGATGTGACACTCAGAGCTGTCGACAAGGGCCGGCCGGATCAAAGCTACAATGTCGCAGGCGAACTGATTAAAACGATCCGGATGAATGTCGTCAACGTAAACGACCCGCTGATGGGAATTTTCGATCCGTCCAAGACCTTTGATTTGTCCAAAATTTATCCCCCGTACAGCGGGTCATCAATTTTTTGGAGCGCAGTCAGCGTACCTGAAAATGGCCCTAAGGCTGTTGCAAATCTGGATGTTGTCGATGAAGATTGTCCGCCCAGTGCGCCCTGTCAGAATCTGAATTACACCTTTGAGTTTGAAAATGTTCCTGCGCAGGGTGCAAGTCAGGACTCTGCACTCTTCGATATTGATGCAAATACCGGCGCTCTTTCTTTTAAAGCAAGTCAGGTACCGAGTTTTGAAAGCCGGACACCGCATGTCTACAATCTGAAAATCAAATTGACCGACAAACTTGCCGCAGTCAGTGATCCTGCCAGAGTCAAGATCTCTGATTTTCAGGTGAATGTTCAGGACATCAATGATCCGCCGTCGGACATTTTGCTCACCGCAGATGAAATCAATGAAGAAAGTCCTTCGGGAACGCCGGTCGGAATACTTTCGGCTGTTGATGAAGACGGCGGAACAACAAACTTTACGTTCAGAGGTGCTGCAGCACAGGTCGGCGGCTGCTTTCCGTTGAGTGAATACTTCAAAGCGTGCGGAAACCAAATTCAAACACGGTTGGACTTCAATTATGAAGCGCTCAAGTTGATTCTGCCGTTCGATTCGGTTCGGGGAAAATCCTATTTTTCCGTCAATGTGACCGCAGTCGAACAGACGACTCAGGCATATTCAACGACAAAAAATTTCAAAATTTATTTGAATGATGTAAACGATGTTCCGACCGATATTTTGGTTTCAAAGAATGTCCTGCAGGAGCTTGTTCCCGAAACCGATCCGCTGTCCAAAATCCAGCTCACACCTGTTGATGTCGATTCCGAAGCGGGCGGAGCGCAGTCATTCACATTTTCGGTGACCGGAGTTTCAGTCAACGGCGGCGCCATGCAGGCCTACAATTCGGCGGTGCATCCATTCGAAATCGAGTCCGGCGGCGGCGCGTCTTATCTTAAGCTGACGCGTCAACTGACTTACGCGGGAGTCACCTTTCAGGATAACTTTTTTGAGGTTGAACTTTCGGTTTCCAATGCCCGCGTGGGCGGCACTGTGACGACATTCACGAAGTCTGTTGTGGTTGGAGTTTCGCGAATGACCTTGTCGAACTCGATGTTCGATGAAAACGCTCCGGCATCATCGGCAGCTCCGGTCAAGATTGGCGATCTTTGCGCAGAAACCGGAAATACGGCCTCAGCCTGCAGTGCATGGACATATGCTCTGACTGTGCCATTTGACGGCATTCAAATTTCAGGGCGTGAACTGCGCCGAACGCGCCCGTTTGATCACGAAACACAACCGAATTTGAGCATTGCCGTAACGGCATCCAAAGACGGAGTCACTGTTCAAAAAAATATTCAGGTCTCCGTCATTGATGTCAATGACAATCCGGGAATCATTGTCTTCAATCCCGTGAATCCTCCGACAGACGGAAAACTATATATTTTGGAGCAGGAAGCCGGCACCACCCTGATTGGTACTTTTGCGACTGTTGACGCGGATGTTTCGGATGTTTTGGACTGGGGATTTATGGGTATAAAGCCCGACGGCCCGGCTTTTTTCACGCTGACTTCAAAATCAGGAACAAACGGACGGGAAGCTGAATTGCGGGTCGGTGCGGGGACCTTGCCCGCATTTGTGCCCGCCTCGCGCGAGAAATTTGTCGTGCGTGTCAAAGCGAGCGACGGCTATGGTATTAATGCCACGGATGCGGACAACAATCAGTTCAAAGAGATTACGCTTTTTATCATTCAAAATCCGCAACTGAGCGTGCTGAGCACACCGTCGGCAGATTCGTATTTTGATGCACAGACGAATACCGGCGTTCCGTTGTCGGTCGATTTCAGAATTTCTTCCTCTTCGGCGGTTGCGTGCACACCCTCTTCCGATCTCAACACTGCAGGTGTTTTTCTCAGCGGTGCAAATTCCGGTTTGATTCAGTCATGGACGTCAGTCGATAAAGCATCCGGTACCGGTTACAAAGACTGCACTTTGAAGGTCACACCGCACACAAACAAAACCGGACAAGTGGACAATGTGATCATTTCTGCCCGTTGGGCCACCTCTGTCGGTATGAAAGTTTCAACGTCAACCTCCACGGTCAAGCTTGCCTTTTGGAGGCCGCCCGAACTGAATTGTCCGTCAAGGATTTCTTTGCCTGAAGGTGAGCCGTTGAGCAATATTCCCTGCGCAGTTGAGTTCAGCGACCAATCCGGAACGGGGGTCATGCCGACAGTCTCCGTTGCATCCTCCACCTGCGCCGGTTTGACACTGTCGGCCGGATTGCTTTCACTGAATTCCTTTCCTTCGTCTCCGTGCAGCATGACGGTGACGGCAGGACTTCAGGGCAGCCCTGTTCTGCCGCTCAAAAACAAATACGACTCACAGACGTTCGTCCTCTCAAGAACCATTGAACTTGTGCCGCGCAAATTCTCGACCAACGGCGCAGTCAAAGCGATTGCCGGAGACCCCGCAGGCAATGTTTATTTGGGCGGATCGTTTACGGCGGTAGACCCTGTTCCTGCGCTTGCGATCACCGCCTTGAACCTTAGAACCAACATCGGTACCTCGATGACTCCGGTTTGGGATTACGCCGGCAACCGTTCGGCGTCATGCAACCTCACAGAGGGATTCAACGGTGTCGTTCGTGTGATCGCGGATGCCGGTGACGGTTCATTCTGGGTTGGAGGTGATTTTACGGAATACCGCTCGGAGCAGGTCAATTACCTTGCCCGCCTGAGATGTTCAGGTGAGCGGGTAACGTGGCACGAGACGGGTTCGGGCGGATTCAACGGGCCCGTGCATGCAATCTCGGTATCGGCTGACCGCTATGTGTTTGTTGGAGGCAAGTTTACGACCTTCAACGGCGCTGCAGCCAAGGGTGTGATCAAGTTCGATGCTGACGGTGTTCACCAGACCGGTTTTGCGAGCGGGTTGCCGGAAAATGCGATCGTCAACAGCATTCAGCTGACCCCCGCTTCCGCAGCTCTTGCGAGCGGACAGACGGTTTGGATTGGCGGGAACTTTTCCTCATACAGCGGCAATAGTGCAATCAAAAATCTGGTTCGGGTCGATCAGAATGCGGGCGTCGCATCGGGTTTTAGCGGCGGAATTTTCAACGGCGAGATTACCTCGCTGAGTGTCGTCGATTCGACAGTCGTCGCAGCCGGAGTTTTCACGTCATACCGTTCAACTGCAATTCAGCGGATTGCAAAGTTGGATAACACCGGCAATTTGGATGGCCCGTTCCACACTGTTACGGGTGGTTTTAATGACAGGGTTGACGCGCTGGTCAACGACGGAACTGTGCTGTTCGCCGGCGGTGTATTTACTGCGTATCGGGGAGCGTCTGCGAGTTATCTGGCCAAAATTAAACTGGACGACGGTTCTCTTGTCGATTCGGCTTCGGCATCGCCATTTGCGTCACCCGCGCTGAACGGCCCCGTTAAATCCCTCTTGCTGATGGAAGGCGGATCAAGGCTGGTTGTTGGCGGACAATTTGCCTCGGCAGGCGGGCAGACTCATCAGCGGCTTGCGCTTGTAACGACCTTGGACGGCGCGGTAACAACGCCGTTCAATAACGATCTTGGCTTTAACGGAACAGTGTTGGCCTTGGCCTCGTTTGATGCCGGTAAAAAAGTTCTGGTCGGCGGCGAGTTCTCGGCGTTTGAAGGAAAAGCCTCGTCCCGTCTTGCGAAATTTTCGCAGTCGGGAGTTTTTGATTCAACTTTCACTGCAGGATTCGGAACCGGAGGATTTAACGGTGACGTCGAGACCCTCTATCACTCCGCTGGTCAGGAAGCTCTGTACGCCGGCGGCAGCTTCACCCTAGTCGGAGGAACCGCTGCAGGCCGCATCGTCAAACTTCATGTTCCGACAGATCCGTCCAATACAAACACAGCAGGTTCACCCGTCTCTGCATTCAGTACAAGTGCAGGCGCCGGATTCAACGACACCGTTCGGGTGATGAAAGGAACTTCCGATGATTCATCCATTTACGCCGGCGGCCGCTTTTCTTTGTATGCGGGGCAGTCTGCACCTGCCCTCGTGCGGTTAACTCACGCAGGTGTGTTGGATTCCGGATTCAATTTCGGTGCCGGATTTACCTTTGTCGATGCCGGCACACCGTCCGTGAATGCGTTGGTTGTGACATCAGGTACTCCTCATTCTGTGTATGCAGCCGGCGAGTTTGAGCAGTACAAAGGAAATCAGGCCATACGGCTGATTAAGTTGGATTCGGAGGGTGTGATTGATCCTGTGTTCGATCCATCCGTCGGTGCAAGCGGTGAGCTTCATGCGCTTGCGCTCAACGGAGGCGACCTTTTTGCCGGCGGGCAATTTACCAGTTATGCGGGCAATGCTTCGGCACAGCGGCTTGTCCGGCTAAATGCACAAACGGGTGCGTTGGCGGGCGGCGGTGCGTACACCCTGAACGGCACTGTGCGTTCGCTGGTGACGGGAACCTCAGGTGCAAACACCTACCTTTTTGCCGGCGGCGGATTTTCGAGCGTGAATTCAGTGCCGACAGGTCCGCTGGCCGCCGTGAATCTGGCCACATACGCGCTTAATACAGCCTTCCAATCGGCAGGCACCCGTGCTCTGTCGCTGCCGTCTTCTACGGCCGTCAATGCGTTGCATTTTAGAACCTTCACCGATGCCGGTGGCAACGTGTTTCCGCTGCTTTTCGGCGGCGGCTTATTCACCGGTTACGCACAGCGGTCTGCGCCGTTTGCAATCCGGTTAAATGCACTCACGGGCAGCGAGGCTGCCCTTCCCTGACGACCGGCCGTTTTCAAAAAAAATATTTTAAATGACTCAGCGGTAACCCATCGGTCTGCATGAGCGGGGATCGGAGTAGCGGCAGACAACGGTGATGTAGTGATAAAACTGAAAGAAATCCAAGGCGCCGTTCAGCGAGCCATTGTTAATTTGCTTATAAGTCTGCAAATAACCGGCGTATGCTGCCTTAACTTTTTTATAATGGGCTGTCGGCAGTCGGGCGCTGAACATCGAATCCTCCCGTTCTAAAGGAAGATTCGGAACTTTGCGCACGGGGCTTGAGAGGAATCTTCAGGGCTTTTTGGGTGAAGGCGCCGAATCGGAATCCTGTCCGTCAAAATCGTCATCGTCCTTAGGCGGCGGGTTGGCACGCCGGATTTCGACACGTTTGAAAACCTGAGGTCCGGTCGCGCCGCTTGAACTGAGGTTGCCTGCACCGGTTTTGCGCCCTTGGCCGGATGCCTTTTCGTCGGCAGGCTTTCCTTCAGCTGCTCCGCCGGACTGCGCGTGACGCAGCAGTTCGCCCGCAGCTTGAGTTGAGCCCATGTCGGACTGCATGGCAGCCTTAATTTCCTGTTGAATCTTTTGATAGATTTCTTCGCGGTGAACCACGGTGTTTTTGTCGGCTTGGACTCCAAGCCTGACCTGTTTGCCTTTGATTGCCATCACGACGATTTTGATGTTGTCACCGATGGCGATAACATCTCCGACTTTTCTAGTTAGGACGAGCATCTTGCAGACCCTCCATGGCCAGCGACACGGGGAAACCGCCTTATGGGAACTCCGCGGCGAGTGATACGCCGAGTCGTGTTCAAGCGAGATTTCCGCAGCCGCGCCTGCATATCACCGCAGTGATATTAGTCAAGCAGGCGCACCCCTGCTTGCGCCTCTTCCATTGAGGCACAGGATCCATTGTTTACTTGTCTCTCAGAGTTTCAAAGAGGCAGTGTCAAATCGTCGACCTTTGAGGCAGATTTTGCGTTCTGTGCTGAAAACATTACAAACTTCGGCAAATGTGCTAACAAAGGGCTTGGCTTTTTAGGCTTGCAGACGTTCATGAAACGAGAGGACCACGACGTGTTTACACGAGATCGCGCTCAATTTTTTTCGTCAGACACACTTCAGCAGGGCAGGGTCGCAGCCTCGGGCGGAAAACGGCCGATTTTTGAAGAAACTTCGGAGCGGGCGATACGCGCTGCACACCGTCGCAAATGGACAGTCGTCGGCACTGTCGTTCTGGTTGTCGGTGCCGGTGCCGGATTGTTGACTTATTCTTGGTCAAAAAGCCGCGCAGAACGGGTCGTCACCCAGTCATACATCGATATTGAAACGGTTCATAAAGATGAGATCAAAGTATTTGAGGAAAAGGTCAAAGCAGATCCCAAACTGAATACCCCTGATGCGCGTCCTGACCATTCGGGCAGCGCAAAAAAGTTTGAGGACTTTGCCAAGGCCCATCCGAATTCTGCGCTGGGCTGGAATGCTGCGCTGAGAGCCGCAAACACATTCATCGAACAGCAAAAATATGCAGAAGCACAGGCACTGCTTGAACCGCTGCTGATCAAAACGCTCAGACACGTCGTCTTTCAGGTCAGAGTCCGTAAAACGATTGCAGGCCTGCTTGCTGAGCAGGGAAAAATCGAACCCGCGCTGGAACAGTTGAGTTTTCTCGAAAAACTCTCCGACAATCCGCTTCTTTCCGAAGTCAGGCTGATGCAGGCACAACTGCTGTACAAGAAGGGTGACAAGGAACAGGCCGGCAAGATTCTTCGCGAACTTGCAGCCAACAAGTCCACGGCGGCCGAAGGAAATGCACGTTCCGTAGCCAGCGAGGCATCACTCTGGCTCGGATTCTGGGGATTGTAAGATGACTTGTGTTTCAAATCGGTCGGGAAGAATTCTTTTTGCCGGAAAATTTCTTGCACTTTTGGTCATCGCATTTCCCTGCATGTCTGCGCAGGCCAAAAATTTGCGCGAAACAACTGCTTTCTTTCCTACAAAACTGGCTGATAAACCTCGGCTCGAACGCGGTTCTCCGCTGACCGAGCGCGCGTCTGCATCATTCGCAGTATTGCCGTCAATAAAAGGCGGAGCTGCCCTTCAGCCGTTGCGTCGCCGGTACAGCCGCCCCGACGAGGAACCGGCAGCAATGATTTTGCCTGTGTGCGGCCAGTCCGCCGATCTCAACACGTTAGGTTGCTACAATTTGGGAACCGGCGAACTGCTCGCCGATGTTCCTGTTCCGGGCCAGTTGACCACGACTCCCCAATTTCATGAAGGGGCATGGTACGTAGGAACCTCGCGCGGATTTTTTATGCGCTACGACGCAGGCGGAGTTTTTATGACTCCGAATTTCGGACTCGATACGACCCTGTTTCACGGCCCTGACTCGCGCGCACTGATGAAATTCCTTGTGCGCAATCAGTCCGGCTCAGGTTCTTCTGTTTCCGATCCTGCGAGTCAGGCATTCAAAGCAGGATTTCGCGGAGGATGGACTTGGTATGCAACAGCCAATGCCGAATTTGTCGGGACACCTCAGTTTGGCGGTGGAAAAGTTTTTGTTTTGACCGCCAACCAGTCTCTGAACGCTTATGATCTTCAGACGGGAAAGCTTGTCTGGGGAGTCCGGCTGGCTCCTGAAGTTCAATTGCGATTGCTTTCAACGTCGCTCGTCTACAGCGAGCGCGGCCTTTGGGTTGGAACCAACGACGGAAGCATGCTTCTTTTGGATCCCAAAAACGGTCAGTCGCTTTGGCGTCATTCGCTGTCCGGTGCAGCGGGCGACCGCTTTACTGCAGTCTCTGCGCCCGCTTTGGTCTTGACTGACGCAGTGGTGGTTTCAAATGCCGAAAGTATTACGCAGCGGTTAAACCCGCAGACGCGGGCGGTTGAGTGGACTTACGCAACCGGATCGGTCGTTCAGCCGAAGTTCGATGACGGGTCGGTGTACATTGCCGGTTCGGACGGGGCGATTCACAAAGTTGATGCGCGCACGGGAGTTTTGCTTTGGAAGCGCCCCTTGCCCGTGCTCAGTCCGCTGATTTCTCTGACCCTGCTCAAAAAGCAGGATGTCGCCCTCGCGGCCGCGGCAAACGGAGTTGTTTTTGCAGTGCGGATGTCCGGCGGCGAACTGGAAGAGGTGGCAGCCCCGTCAACTGTTGGAGCTGCCACGGGTGATTTCTTTCAGGGACGCAGTGAAACGGCTGAAGTGTGTTTGAGCTACCGGACCCCCGGCTATGTGTGCTGGGCGTGGGAAGCTGCTGCAGGGTCACGGTCGAATGCCCGCTAAAAAAACCGCACATACAGTGAACCTTTCGGCGTTGCCGCGCACGCTCCTGCCGTCAACGAAGGCTGCAAAAAGTTTGCCTGTGAGCTGGGACAAAGCCGCTCTGCGTGAACGGATTGTTTACGTGATGCAGCTTCTTTGCGGTCGCGAATCAGCCGTCAACATTCAATTTCTGAATCCGAGTGACATGGCTGCTCTCAATTGGCAGTTCCGCGGAAAAACCGAGTCAACCGATGTTTTAAGTTTTTTGCCTCACGAATCCAACCTGACGGTTGAGAACGGGACGTCCAAAGGTGCGGCCCAGCATTTTAATATGGGTGATGTTGCCGTTTGTGCCGACATCTGTGCCGAACAGGCTCGGCGCCATCGCTGCACACTTTCGGAAGAAATCGAACGGATGGTTGTTCATGGACTTGTGCATCTGCTGGGACTTGATCACGAACGCTCTCCTGCGGCGCACAAAGTCATGACTGATCTGGAAAAATCCATTCGCCGCGAGCTGCGGATGGAATTCGGCGCGGCAGATTTCTGCCGTGCTCAGGAACGCTCTTCCAAGGCAGCGCGCGCGGAGAGCAGACGATGAGTGAAGGTTTGTTGTGGGGAATATTTGTCATCTTTGTTTGTTTGGCATTGAGTGCATTTTTCTCGGCAACTGAGACAGCCCTGACGAGTTTGTCCTCTTTGAAAGCCAAGCATCTGCGTGAAAATCACGGCAGGGCGGGCAAAGCTTTGGACCTTTGGCTCAACTCGCCCCACCGCGTTCTTGCAGCCGTTTTGATTGGCAATAATCTTGTAAATATTTTCGCATCTATTTACGCCGACAACCTTCTGTCGAAGACCCTCGGCCAGACTTCCGTTGAAGTTGTCACGGCAGTTATGACCGTTACGATTGTTCTTTTCAGTGAAATTATTCCCAAGACACTCGCCAAGACTTATGCGACCCAGATCGCTTTGCCGATGATTCATATCTTCAGGGTTTTTTATCTCGTCCTGTTGCCGTTTACATGGCTGCTCTCAAGTATTTCGGATTTGGTTTCACATTCCGTGCGAAAGCGGAACATCAA
Organism: Pseudomonadota bacterium; assembly: GCA_009926615.1. GTDB lineage: Bacteria > Bdellovibrionota_B > Oligoflexia > Silvanigrellales > Silvanigrellaceae > RFOM01. The sequence continues at coordinate 8,544 of RFOM01000004.1, read as the reverse complement.
GACGGCTCCGCAGATCACCGAGGAAGAACTGGAATTTTTGATTGACGTGGGCGAAGAGGAAGGAGTGCTTGCCGAGCAGAAACACGAAATGCTCAGCGGTATTTTTGAACTGGGTGACACTGTTGTCCGTGAGGTCATGGTCCACCGGACTGACATGACAGCCCTGCCTATGACATCAACAGTTCACGATGCGGCCGAAATATTTCGGGAACGGGGACTTTCCCGTATTCCGGTATTTGACGGTCGTGTCGATAACATCATCGGTATTCTTCATCTCAAAGATATTTTGTTTTTCGTCAAAAAACATGCGCGTGACGAATCCTACTGGGAAGCACCGATTGCAGACATCAAGCGCGACGCTATCTTTGTGCCGGAGAGCAAGCCTGTTGATCAGCTTTTTCAGGAGATGCGCAAGAGCCGGCAACACATGGCGATTGTTCTTGATGAATACGGCGGAACAAGCGGTGTTGTGACGATGGAAGATATCCTTGAAGAAATCGTCGGCGAGATTCGTGACGAGTTCGACAATGAGGAAGATGCCATCCGGCCCACCCAGTTACCCAACCAGTATTTGATAGAATGCAAAATTCACATCGACGATTTCTGTGATTTCTTTGATTTGCGCAGGGGCGAAATTATTGAAGACGAGCAGTCTGCCGAATTCGATACGTTGGGCGGATTTATCCTGCATCACATCGGTCAAATTCCAAGGATCGGCGACCGACTGACGATTGGCCGCGTCGTTGTCGAAGTTCTTGAAGTCAGCCGCAGACGGGTCCGACGCGTTGTGGCAAGTATTAATGCGTCCGAGACTTCGGCGGGTGAAAATCAGGTGCCGCAAAATCCTCTGGACCAGCCGGCTGCGCCTGTCACATAAATCAGAACAAAAGCAAAAAATATGCAGGCAGGGCAAAACTGAAAAAGACGAGCGGCAGGGGCCTTACTCGTCTTCTTCTTCTTCCTCGTCGTCTTCGTCTTCATCTTCGTCGTCGAAGTCTTCGTCGTCTTCATCGTCGAAGTCTTCGTCGTCGTATTCATCTTCTTCGGCTTCGGCCTCTTCGTCTTCCTCGAAGTCTTCGTCGAATTCCTCGTCATCAAGGTCTTCGTCGTCGAAGTCTTCGTCATCGAGTTCTTCAAAGTCTTCGTCTTCGTCGTCCGTATCTGCGTCTTCCTCGTCATCGTCGTCATCTTCCGAAGCACGACCTTTTGAGGGCGTCATTACGCCGGGCAAAAGCACATCCAACAGATCTGAGTGATCTTTGGTGCGGAGTTCAAAAACCATTGGAAACCTCCGGAAAGTATTTCAACGCGATTCACCGGAGGCTCAAGCGGGCCTCACAGACATCGCAACGTGCTGATCTTTCGATGACTGAAATCAGGTAATCAAAACTCTAAAACGAACGCAAGTGGGTGCGGCTATCTTTTTCGAAAGACCGCTGTCGGATTAATTCCGGCGATCAGTTGAATTGAGCGGAATAAGCTCGATTTCGGCTCCAAGTGCTTCGAGCTTGCGCAGCAGGGGGCGGCTGCGAAGTTCGGTTTGCCGCAAATTCCACTTTCTGGCTTCTTCGGCCTGTTCGACTGAAGCCAGACTCACGCCTCCGGTTGCTAAGACTTCGGCGGGTTCATTTTTTTTTTGATCGGCCGGCGGCACTTTTCGGGGTGTCGCGAAAGGGTCTTCGCGGCTCAGGCTGGCAATGGCGTCGAGGGCTTTTCCTGCGGGCTTTGCGCCTGCCGGATTCTGCCGCGGCGACGGAGTTGCCGGTTCTGAATTCTGAGCCGTCATTTTGCGAGTCACTTTGGCCGGAAGCTCAAGGCCCTCAATGCGGCACTCTGCGCATCCTATCGCGCTCAGTGCCGCGGAGAAGATGTCAGCTTCGGATTCCGACAACTGTGCAAACAGCTTATTCTCAGGACAGTCGGTGAAAACAAGTTTCTGCCTGTTGAATTGCGCGAGCTTTGCGTGTTTGAGCTTAACGGCGAGCTGGACGCTCTTCTCCTGAATTTTTGAGATGAGCGTTGAATAAAGCTCCATCATAGCGCCGTCGGATTGTTCGGGGCGCAGGGGCGAATTTTGACTGCCGCCGTCCGTTCGCAAATTCTGCGGCTGCGGAACAGTGGTTTTGGGGAGTACCTTTGCGGGTTCGGTTGTCTGTTTCGGACCGGCCGGTGTTGAAGCCGTGACACTGACCGCCGCACCTTGAGTCAGCAGTTGACTGAGGTCATCCGCAGACAGCCACTCACTTCTGCTAATGCAGTCCATAATGGTTACTTCAGCCCATGCCTTTTGGGCGTTGGTGCGAAGAATTTCGCGCGCAGCGTGTGCCAGAGCGCGGTAAATTTCAACAAGCGCGGCAATCGAAATTTCGGCCGTGTGATTTTCAATAAAAGAGAGTTCTGCCGGCAGTAAGTTGAGAAAGTGATTGGCTCGTTCGACGGCCGCTGAATTCCGGCCTGCCTGCTTCAGGACGATTGCATTTCTGAACAGAAGCGAAGTCTGTTCAAGGACATGAGAAAAATCCAGACTTGATGAATCTGTCTCGGCGACGGCCTGCAGACACATCTGCGGGTCTTTGCTGAGGATGCCGGCAAACAGATTTTGACAAATACCCTCACCCATAACGCTTAATGCTGCTTTCGCCGCATCAAAGTTGACTGACCTGTGGGCACCGAGTGCAAGGACCTGTTCAAGAAGACTCAGTGAGTCGCGCAAACTCCCCTTCGCCTCTCTGGCAATCAGCTGAAGGGCGTCCGCAGTGTAGGGAATGCCGTCCTTGTCGAGCAGTCGGGCAAGGTGTGAGGCAATGGTCGAAGGATCTATTTTTTTGAACGACAAAATCATGCAGCGCGAGCGCACGGTGACCGGTACTTTGTGCAATTCAGTGGTGGCAAGTATGAAAATAACCTGCGGCGGCGGCTCTTCGAGGGTTTTCAGCAGGGCGTTGAACGCGCCGATGCTGAGCATGTGCACTTCGTCAATGATGAAAATCTTGAACCGGCCGGACTGCGGGTAAAAGCGCGCCGATTCCCTGAGTTCGCGAATGTTGTCGACACCCGTATGGGATGCTCCGTCAATCTCAAAGACATCTTCATGCGCACAGGCCGTAATTTGAACGCAGTGGGTACAGGTCTGGCAGGGTTCGAGAGTTGGTCCTTTGCTGCAGCAAAGAGATTTTGCAAGAATACGTGCGCTTGATGTTTTTCCGGTTCCACGGGTTCCGGTGAACAAAAAGGCATGCGGAATGCGGCCGCTTTCAATCATGCCGCCGATGGCCTTGACGGCCGCTTCCTGACCGACAAGTTCGGAGAAACTTTGCGGACGCGTCCGCCGTGCGAGTACCTGATAATCAGGGCCCGCGCCGTTGTTTTGTGCTTCTTCAAAACCGTCGAACATGATGTCTGACCCAAAAAAAAACCGCTACGAGGGGCGACTAGAAGATGAGCCTACCTGTTGTGACCAGTACCGTTGCTGCCTTCCGGCCCTGGCGGGGTTGTGTGGACACACCATCAGACGTCCTCTAGCCACCTCTCCTAGCGGCTTGCCTTCAGGGCTAGACGCAAACCCGAAGCGGGTCAAGTCCTGAGGGGGTAATGAGGGGACTCCGGCCATGCGAATCATTGATTGCCCTTTAGGTGGGCAAATTTTGATCTGTCTGATTTGACGGAGCAACTGGAGTTTGGAGCAATCGGACCGATCCCCTTTGCAAGAGACCGGTATACGGAGGCCGGTCATTGGGGAGGTTGTGATGAAACTCAGACACTGGGGGTATGGTCTACGAGGTCTTTATGCACTCGTTGTCTGCCTGCCAATTGGCGTACTGAGCATTGTGTCGTGGTTTGGCTTCGGAGTCATGAGCGACTTCGTCGAAGTTCTCTCAAAAATTGAACTGCCCGAAGAGACCGGCAGACAGGTCTTCAAGGTCCTTGCCCGCACCGAATATGTGTTGCTGGGTGTGCCGGTACTTTGTGCATTTGTTTTGGTCGCTCTGAATGCTTTGCTGCTCGGACGCTTCTTTTCCAAAATCACCGGCCGCGGTCAGCAAATCGCCGCTGCGGGTGAGCAACTGGATAAGGTTGCGGGCGCATTCTCGCGCTCTGCCGAGAAGGTCGTTGCCGGTTCGCGTCAGGGGAGTTCGGCTGCAGAGGCATCGGCCGTGCAGCTTGTGACCCTGTCCGAAGCAGTTCAAAAGATAACCGTCGATGCCGATGAAGCGGACAAAACGCTGAGAGCGGCAGTTGAAGAAACTGAAAAGAGTGAAGTCGAACTCCAGCAGCTCAGCCAGTCGCTTTTGACTTTGACCAAACACAGCAAAAGTCTCGAAGAAATTACCGGAGCCATCGAAGCAATTGCGTTTCAAACCAATATTCTCGCGGTGAATGCTGCAGTCGAAGCTGCACGCGCAGGTGAGCAGGGACGCGGGTTTGCGATCGTGGCCGAAGCTATTCGCAACCTTGCCCAAACGAGCTCCACCTCGGCCAAAAACATTTCGAATCTGATACGCGAGTCCGGTGAAACATCCCGAAAGGCGATTGATTCCATCCGGACGGGAGTTGACGGCATGTCGACAACACTCACTCTTGTGAGACGTTCAAAAGTCTCTGTCGGCAATGTTGTCTCGGGGCAGGCTCAATTCAGAGAATCCCTGTCAAAAATGACTGCGTCTTTAAGTCAGGTCGAAAACACGGCCCAAATGATTGCAGGAGCCTCGGAAGATGTGCGCCAGACACGCGACGAGACACAAAAGTACGTGCAGGAATGGAAGCAGGCTTTCGAAGGTCTGAGTTCGTTGCTGCTGATGCTTGACACAAACAGGCCGGATACGGATAAGCCGGCCGCCGATTCTATGCAGTCGAATGATTCTTCGGCGACATCCGAAGAACAGCCCGCAGAGCGCAAAAGGGTTCCGGTTCGTCCTCAGGTCGTTGCCGCAGCAGCCAAGCCGCAAGCTCAGACGGATGCAGGCCGTCGCTTCAAAGCATTGGGTCAGCCTCAGGCAGGCGTGCGGGGAAGTGTTGCAAAAGCGCGGCATCGTGACGGGTCGGCCTACGCAGACGAGGCCGAATCCGGCGGCCACGGCGATTCCAAAATTGGAAATATTTCGGGTTTCTGATCAAACGTATTTTTCTCATTGCGGGGCTATTAAATGAAGTTTCAAAACCTTTTCGCGTACGCTCTTTTATTGGGTGCAGTGCAGGGAACCGCGATGGCTCAGGGAAGCCGCGGGCTCGACCTGACAATTGTGACCGACGCCGAGCAGGCGCGTCTGACGGAAAAAGACAAATCAGCCGAACAGGCGCGTCATGCATCGTCGCAGGCTCACGGTCATTCTGCCGCTTCCGGCAAGTCGCCGCGCGATTCTCTTGATCTTCTCCGGCAGGGCAATCAGCGTTTCGTTGAAGGAAAAATGACGGCTCAGCGCAGGGACGAAAAAACACGAACCGAACTTGCGGCAGTGCAAAAGCCGTTTGCAATTGTCCTGTCCTGCTCTGATTCGCGGGTCCCTCCGGAGGTCGTTTTTGATCAGGGACTCGGTGATGTTTTTGTTGTCAGGACCGCAGGACATGCGCTCGATCCGGGACCGATTGCGAGTATCGAATACGCCCTTGAACATTTGGGTGCGCGTCTGATTGTTGTCATGGGACACGAATCCTGCGGTGCGGTGAAGGCTGCATTGACAACTCCGGTCGGAAAAACTGCAGGCTCAGTCGATTTGGACAGGCTTGTTGCCAAAATCAAACCGTATCTCAGCTCACTCAAGCCACTGAGCACAGACACCCTTCTGAGGGGGCCGGTCAAAGCCAACACCGCCGGTGTTGCCCGCGAGCTGATGAAAAAGTCGGTTATCGTCAGGGAGAAACTCAGACATCAGGAAATTTCTCTGGTGACGGCGATCTATGGCCTCTCAACCGGTCAGGTGGAGTTCAACATGTGGGACCTCGACTATGCGGGACAAGCAGACAGCGAAGCAATTCCGGTGATTGAGGCCGTGCCCGCAACTCCCCGACGCAAACGCACTGCGGGATACGGGAATCACTGATAAAATTTAAAAATTATATAAATTAAACGAGAGCCGGTGACCCGTTGTGTCATTGGCTCTGTTTTGTTGCGCAGGGAAATCTGTGAGCATAAAATCCACTCACGGAGACCTGCCATGATTAAGAAAATTCTGATGTTCTGTTTTGTAATTGCGGGTGCAGCGGTTGCGGCCGATGACTTTAACCCGTGGGAAAAGATTTCAACACCGACTGCCGGCAAACACGAGATTTTTGGCGGATACAATGCCGGATGTCTGCAGGGCGCACGGGCACCTCAGGAAACCGGAGTCGGTTATCAGCTCATCGAGCTTTCCCGAAACAAGTTTTGGGCGCATCAAACTGCCATCGACTACATCTCTGATTTGGGCAGAAATCTTCGTCCGCAGGGCATGTCCCTGTTGGTTGCCGATGTCTCGATGCCGAGAGGCGGACCCTTTACATGGGACCATGCCAGTCATCAGGTCGGCTTGGATTTGGACATAGAATTTTTGCAGGATCCAAGAAGCCTGCAGCGGCCGCTGACAGTCGAAGAGCGCGAGAAACTGCCTAAGTTCTACCTCGCAGACAGCGAAGCCAATGACATCATCAGTGCGAACTGGGATGAAAAATACGTGACAATGCTGCGCGCTGCCGCCGAGGATAGCCGGACACATGTGATCTTTGTGCATCCTGCGATCAAACGCAAAATCTGTCAGAGTCCAGCGAACAGAAAGCCGTGGCTTGCGAAAATTGAGCCGTGGTGGGGACACGATGAACATTTTCATGTGCGACTCAAATGTCCCGCAGACGGAAGCAGCCCGAACTGCAAATCAAAACCCGAAATCACCGAGATAGGCTGCGACAGCCCCGAGCTTGCGTGGTGGTTTTCGGATGAATGGCGGCAAATTTATGAAGCCCGAAAAAAATGGCAGAAGGATAATCCCAATCCTGCGCCTGAACCGTTGCCTGCCCTGCCCTCGCATTGTCAGTCTGTTCTGACGAACAATGGATCTCGTTGAAAGGGAACTGGGTTGGGTGCTGCACTCACCCAATTTTTTCTCTCAGGAAGCTTCATTTGAAGCAGTCTGTCAGAGTTCGCCTGATCATCCTGCAGTGCTCCCCGGCCCTCTTCTGTCGCCTCAGGTTTTTGAATATCTGACCGCCAAACAGTCGGCTGCCCTTTTGAGCCGACCCGAAGACCTTTACAAATGCATCGCGCAACTGAGAGTCGAAATTCCTCAACTCGCCACCGGACGTCTCGGCCTGAAGTTTGAAAAATATCTGCACACGGTGCTGATTTCATCGTTCGGTGAAGAGAATGTCCTCACGCGGGTCGCCGTCCGTGAACTGCGCGCCGGCGAGCCGGTCAAAACATGGGGTGAATATGACTTTTTGGTTTGCAACAAGGTGCTTGGACAACTTGAGCATTGGGAATCATCGGTCAAATTTTATCTGCAGGTGATGGATGATTCGGCATGGAAGTGGTGTTGGGGGCCCGGCCTGAAAGACCGGCTGGACCTCAAAGGTCCCAAAACTTATTTGCAGCAGTTGGCGCTGTCTTCAACGCAAATCGGACAAAGTTTTATACCGGACGAATGGAAAGGAATGTCGCTGGTCAAGAGAAATTTTGCCAAGGGAACAATCTTTTACAGCTGGAATCCGTCAGCTGATTCACTTCAAGACCGCTTGGCCGTATGCGTTCACCCCAAGGCACTATCAGCCGAGCATTTGAAGTCATGGTGGGTCGCTTCCGATCATTTTGTTCATTTAGGGCAACATTATCCGGACACAAGCATAGCAGTCCTACCGCGCAAATACTGGATGACAGGTTTCGACACGGAAACCTGTGGACAAAAGGTTTTTGAAACATGGGACGAGTTTCACCAACGGTTGGATGACAGACTTAAGTCTGCCGCAGAGCGAAACGAGTGCCTTCTGGCGGGAATATACTCCAACGGACCTGAACCTCAGCTGGTAAACTGCGGCTTTATAGCAACCCGTCTATTCACAGATACGGTGGAGCGGATAATATTCAGGAATAATTGAGTTAATAATCGATTTTCGAATTTTGTCCTCAAGAAGAAATAGTGTCCTGCCGATCAGACGGTGAGGTGTAGTACATGCAGCTGTCTGTTTTGATTCCGGTGATTTTTTCGATGTTTCATCTTGTTTCCTGCACCGGTGCAGCTCCGTTGCCCATTCAAAAAGGTCAAGCGAAAGACAAATCAGTGGAGAGTTTGTCGCAGGATGCGAAGACGAACCCTGTGGCTGCACGGGGAAAACTCGAAATCGGCGGCGAAGGAGCCGGAAACGGCAATGCCGCAGAAGAAGACCCGCAGGCGGGAAACAATCAGGGGCAAAATGCAAGACCACTCAATCTGGCTTGGATGCCAGTAGGCGATTTTCCGTCCAATTCTGCTCAAATGAGTGTAGTTTCAGAGTGTACACGAGGCGAAAACGTCATCAGGTCGGCATGCCAGACTGCGAACTCGACATGCAAATCCACTTTTCAGGTCACCTGTGACACTT
>RFOM01000030.1 GCA_009926615.1 Pseudomonadota bacterium | reverse complement strand
TTGCAATTATTTGGACGAGTCGTGTGATGGACTCCGCGGTGGGAGCTTTGGCTGTGTAGGACTTAAGACGTCCCGTGGATTCACCGTAATCGACCCGCGGATTCAACCAGAGCGGTCATTAGATTGACCAACAGACAGACATTTATCGCAAAACCACAAAATCAAACTAAATCCGCTTCGCGGCAAAACTCGGTAAACGGAAGAATTCGCAATCCTCCTTCAGGTTCGCTTGACTTGCGACCCAGATGAACCTGATAAAACATGGGTATACTCGTCCTTTCCTTGAAGTACTTGATTGCCGGCGACAACTGCTTTTCTCCGGTTTTGCATTCAACTGCGAAAATGGGCTTCTTGTCGCGCAACACAACGAAATCAATTTCTCGTTTTTCGATATCCCGAAGGAAGCGAAGTTCCATTTTGTCTCCGTGAGCATCCTCTCGAAAATGGCAAAACTTCAACAGATGACTTGCTACCAGATTCTCGAATTTGGCACCGTCTCCATTCACGGTGCTCCAGTCCCACAAATAAAGCTTTTGTTCTTTTTTTACGGCTTTGATCTTTGGCGCTCCATAGGGCGGTATCCGAAAACAGAAGTAGAGCCGCTCAAGAATCGAAATCCATGACTCGGCAGTTCGGAAATTAACTTGCAGATCCTGGGCCAGGTTGTTTACTGACAGTGGCGAACCGATTCGATCACTCAACGCTTCTGCAAGCATTTCTATTCCCGATAAATCACGCACAAGTTCCAGATCGCGAACGTCATCGCGGATGATCCGATAAAGACGCTCTCTTGTCCAAAGTTTCCAGTCTCTTTCACTCGACGAGAAAAACGGCTCAGGGAATCCACCAAAGCGTATGAGCGATCTGACATCATCTATTGAACTTATGGAGAGTTCAGACACAGACAGAGGATGCAACCGAAGGTACCGATAGCGTCCCAAAAGAGAGTCTCCACCACGACGATAATAATCGAGGCGGGCGGAACCGGTGACAAGAAATTTCTGAACGTCCTTTTTCTTGTCGTAGAACCCTTTGACCAGACTCCGCCAATTCTTAAATTTGTGAATTTCATCCAAAACGACCAGCGGGCCAATCGGAAGCATTCCGTCTCGAAGTGTCTTCCTGTCTGTCAAATCATCCCAATTCAAATAGTTAGGATTGCTTTCCTTTGGAGGATCAAGAAAACGCAGGCAAAGGGTCGTCTTTCCAACTTGCCTTGGACCTCCGATGAACACCATCTTTTTTTCGAGGAAATCCGATACGGTATCGGTCAGGTAGCGCTTCTTTGCTTTCAAAACGGTCATGAAACACCCCTCTTCTCGGCAAGCGAGATTATACTATTTTGTATCGTACTACAAAATAGTATCGAGTAAATTGTAGTGAAGTGCAATTTACTTTCTCATGATTTCGCAATGTTGAAAGAGAAGAAATTCCAAGTGACTTTTCTCCGACAAACCTATTTCCCCAAAAACGCTTCCTTCAGTTAGGCTTAAAGCTTTTCATGTACTCGGGCCAGGTCGGTGCCATGGGGTGCTTGGAAACATTTCAATTCTTGTCTGGCTCCTAGGACGAATTAGGCCCAGCTCCTAGGCCGAATTAGGCCCATTGCGCGTTGAATCCTTTCCAAAAAGCCACCTCAGCTAGCCCTCTGAACCCCACTTTTGCTTCGGTCGGTGTCCGAATTTTTCCCCAATTTTCCGTCTTCTCTGGTCAACCTCAGCAGATTCCAGCTCAATCTGAGGTGCTGAGGGTGGAATTGACAAACTCCCTCCGACCTCGGTCGGTTTGAATGAACTGACCAAGCGGGGTGTTTTGAGTTTTTTTTGGATGAGGGGGGCTGGCTGTCTTTAGTCAGGCCAACCGTAGTCCACATCTGCTCCCGTCCAATCGTTGCTATTGCTGCAATCAAGCAACTGCCGGGAGGGGGCTGGCGCAATGGGAGGCGCTCGTACGGGGAGTCCCAATGCTCGCAGGGTGGTTGCGATAGTGGGCGCGTCCATCACGACAGCCACAAGCCTCATGCGTCCACCGTATTTGTCACACTTGAGAACATCGATTTTGAATGTGCGTTTGAGAAGCTGTGCCCACGGGATGCGTTTTCTTTTGCGTGGTCTCTGTTTTTTATCTGAGGCAACTGCGGATGGCAGACCTGAATCCTGCCCATCGGCCCCATGTTCGGTACCAATGAGTGGAGTTGGCTTGTCTGGTAAATATTTCCGATGCGGCGAGCGGCTCGCAAGAACCCCGTAGTAGCGTGTGGTGTGGAACTTGGGCGCAGGAATCAAAGCAACAAGGCGTTCCAAGAATTCGCTCGGTGTAAACAAAAGCGAGTGCGTGCCATCAGCCCAAGCGCTTTTAAGTTTGATGCGAATGGACTCAGGCCCTTCGATGATAACCCGTTCATCCGAGATGGCAGGTCGGGCCATATATCGAACGAGTTTTTCAAAGCCCTCCCGCGTCGAACGGGCTGGCCCGTGTTTGGACCAAAGGCAATCCGGTGAGTGACACTGGCGGCCTGCGCAGGAAGATGAATATCCTCATGGGAATGTTGCCCTGATTCGTTGAAAATCTCATCTGTGTTTCCAACGAGCACCATGTCTTCAACTTTTTCGAGGTATTTTTTTCTGATGAGGAGATTATTTATTTTTGTAGCGATGCTGCCTAGTAAGTCTGCCTTTCAGTGCGATTCAGGACGGAGGCCAGTTATTTCAGGGATATTTCACCCTGAAGATAGGATTGTATGCTCTCATAACGGATTTGTTCATCAGCCGACACGATCAGCCCCTTCTTGGACATTGCTCCTTCCCATTCCCTGGGAGGAGATAGTCTACCCCCCTTACTCGTTCGGCACCGTCTAAAAGTGTTACCGAACCGCCGACGGGATTTCAGTGAGTTATCCGACATTGTAGTTCTCCTGAGTCCAGCGGTTGTTGATCACGAAGTGTCTCCACAGCTTGCTCATGGACAGCCTGAGTTCGGTCTTGAGCGTCCATGGGTTTATCTTCATCTTTTCCTCCATCAGTTTGCCTTTGACGGACTCACTCACTTGCGCGGATGCAAGGAGCCTTTCACATGGCGTGATTGGCTTTGAGAGCGTGCGTTTTATCTTCGCACCCACCCGTTTCTTCTCGAGGGTTTGAGTTTGTGGAAGGTAGTAGTTGTTAAGGTGTTGCCAAAGATTTTTGTAGATTCTGTTCATCCGCTCTATCACAGCAGGTGATTCAATCCGGGTATATCCGAACAGTTCTCTCACGAAGACGTTGTTCTTTTGTTCGATGTGGGCATTGTCATTCTTTTTGTAGGGCCTGCTGCGATAAAGTTCGATCTTCTCTTCCAACCGATTTTTGAACCTGTCGATCATGGTTTCGTTGATGAACTCGGTTCCGCAATCGGAGCGGATGGACCTGATGACAAAGGGGAAATCTTTTTCCATTTGACTGATTGCATCCACAACATCTTTGGCTGCTTTACCAAGCACGGCACGCGCACAAGTCCAGCCTGAATAAAGGTCCGTCATCGTCACTGTCCAAGCAAACGTTCCACTCATCGAATCGCCATGATGTGCAACTGTATCAACTTCAATGTGTCCGGGTTCGGTGATGTTTTCGCCCAGAGGTCGCAATGGAATGATCGAGATGTGTGGACTGCGACGGGTTCCTGAATTGCGCTGGCGCTTCAGCTGTGCACGAATGGGTTTGAGAATTCTGTCCATTGTGCTGGTGCCCATGGCGTAAAGCTCATTTTTGAGCGATCTGGGAATATCGGCCTCAATGTACATCGGAAGCCATTCCGGCAATGCGGCCTTCATGCGCCTTGCGCAGATTCTGCCCATCTTCAGCCAAAGATGAATGAACCAACGGCGGGCTTCCTTCGAATAGCGCTCAAGGCGGGAACCGGAGCGTCGGCGCAGTTGTGGAATTTGTTTCTTCCTCATCAACCGAGTGGCAGCTTTTCTGTGGATTTTCAGGGTCAGGCAGATGGAATCAAGGACGTCGCTCTTTTCCTTTTTTGACTTCAGGCCTTGATAAAGCAACCACATTGATGCGATAAATTCACGAACAGCCTCCAGGCCCACGGGCTAATCCCCCTTTGTTAAATTTTTGTGTGGTAACTTGAAGGTAACATTGGGGCCTGGAGGCTGCCTAATCCCTTCCTGAATCTTCTTGGTATTTTGCAAAATCCCGATTCCGGTTTCGGTAACAGATATCGTGGTGCTACTCGGTACTGACATAATCGCTTGGGAGATAACCCCTGACATTTTCACTTGGTAATTACACAGCCCTCAAGCCGCGGGCGAAGTATTCCGATAGACCGTGGATGGAGCTCGTAGTGGTGAAGCTTAAAACATCTTCTTCATACGTTACCTTGGCTTTGCTGTGGCTGTCTCACGGCGGCTGCTCCGTCAGCAGTTCAACTGTTCTGGAAAGCAGTACCGACAGAAAAATTGCTGACGACGACGGGTATTACCGGCCGCCGGCCGGAAGCACCGAAAGTCAACAGCAGCAAACCTTTCAGGCAAGAGACGTCACATACATTGTGACGGCCCAGCCCATCCGCCTGCGGCAGGATCTTGCTCCGATGCTTGATAAATTAAGAGCACGGCGCGGGCAGGAAAACACTCTCGTGTGTGCGCAGACCATTGAGATAGAGGGTCTGTTTTTGTGCGGGGGGACCTCACGGGTCGCGCAGCATATACCTCTTATGCGGGCCGCCATTTATGCAGAAGCGCGTCCGTCCATCGGTGTTCAGTCGGGAGGACAGGTCGTATCCCAGCAAGTCGCTGCCGGTGTTTATCAGAAAAGTGCGGGCCATGATTTGCCGCAATCTTTGATTCAGAGTTTTTTTTCGAAGGCAAAAAGCATCTGTCCGGATCTCTCCTGTCTTCTTGAGGGCGAAATTCTTTTTGCATCGAAAGTGATGCCGGAATTTCAAAGGCGAGTGCCGTCCGGCTACTCGGTGATCAGTTTTGACGTCGAGTCGGAGCAGTCTGTGAGCGGTGCTTTGAAGCACGAAATCGCACACGGTCAATTTTTTCAGCAGCCAAAGTACAGGATGGCAGTCGAGATGTTTTGGAACTCGCTTCCGCCCGATGTAAAAGCTGCGGCTCAGGTTATGATCGGAATGAATTACGATCCTGCAAATCAGCAGCTCTTGATGAATGAATTTCACGCCTACATTCTCGACGGGAGTTACGCCGGATTTACGGCCGAGAAAATAGCGGCTGCAAAACAATACGATCCGCGTTTCGGATCTGCTGTTGAAGTCTTGGCTTTCAACTCGCGAATGCTGGATGCGTCGCTGCGGAGCCTCATTCAGGGTGTCGGCCAGACAATTTGGGCGGGAAGTCTTTAATTCGGAACTTCAGGCTGCGCCACAAAAATATTTCAGAGAAAATTCAAATTCACATTCGGGAAAAACGAGCGGATCCGTCTTTTCCCCGCTACCCTCAACCCAAACCGGCATCGAGCGGAGCCGGAACTTCCATGTGATTGAGAATCATGTCGGCAAGTGCATCAAGACATTCGACGGTGCCGATATCCTGAACTGCGACAGATTCAACGGTGGGAGCGTTTTCAAGATGAAACGCAATGCGCAGGGCATCCACCGGGACCGCCTGAGGATCGTCTCTGTGGTTGAACTGAACAACAATAGGGAAGTCGGCAATTGATTTGTGTGCCAGCCGGATGTGATTTTTCAGTTTTCTGAATTGTTCTTCGCTGTCGGGAAGTTTGGAGAGCCGACTGTCGACAATAAAAACTGCGCCGTCCGCACCTGCGAGAAGACTGTGGTTCATTGTTTCGAGCAGTTCATGATGAGGCAAAGTATAAAGATGCGCCCGAACATCGTGGCTGTGATGTTTGCCGAGAGTCAGCGGCAGAAAATCAAAAAACGGATTGCGGTTGGACATTCCGTGCAAATCAAACAGCCGTGTCGCAAGGTCACCCGCCGTTTGTTTGTAAAGGCTTTGCAGGTTGGTTGTTTTGCCGCAGCCCTGTGCGCCGATCATGAGAATCTTAAGGTGAATTTCGTTGTTTTCTTCGTTGATGATGGCCACGGTATAATTCCTCAGTTCAGATTAAATTTGGATTGAGACTGAAAAATGCACATTCGGGTCTGACAAGCGGACGCGGTTCTGCCAATGCAATCTTCACTTCACCGGCGGCTGCGGAAATCAGTCCGCTTTCACCCGCGGAAAGTACAACGGCTTCATTGTTGTTATTGAAAATCTGAAGTTTGCCTTCCCAGCAGGTTGCCAGTGTAAACTGATCGGCGACAAGCGGTTTGTACTGATAAATGCCCGCTTTGGAGAAGTATCGGACCGCGAAAGGGTTGTGTTTGTCTCCCGCAAATTCCTCTCCGTGCGCAAGTTCGCGGATCAATTCTTTTCCGAGATCCTTTCCGCGCGGAAGATCCCAGTCGATGGCACTGAGCGCCTCGCTGATGTGAAGCTCCCGCGGCCGGCCCTGCGGATCAAGCTCGCCTTTGCCGTTGTAGCGTCTTCCCCAGTCGGAAATTCTCCATGTTGCACCTGACTTGTTCGGCAAAACATATTGCGGTTCGGCAATCAGCAGGCCGGAGCCGACAGCATGAACACAGCCTGCAGGAATTGATATATAGCTGCCGGCTTTGGGGTAGAAGACGTTCATGACATCACGCGGTCTGTCTTCGCGCAGTGCGGTCATGATGTCGTCTTTGGAGATGCCCTCTTTGAAGCCGAGGAAAATATAACCTTCTCCGAAGGTATTGCTCAGGACAAGCCAGCTTTCGGGCTTTCCGCACTGATTGTCTCTGAGCGCGGGATGCGTGTGTTTCGGGTGCACCTGAACGGACAACGGTTCTTTTGCATTGAGCCATTTCAGCAGAAGAGGGCAATGCGATCCGAACTGTGCCGCAATACCCTTACCCAGATAATATTCCGGTTGTTCGCGCAACAGATCGGTCAGAAAAAGCGGCTGGCCGGAGGTCTGATGAACCTCGTGAAGCTTGGACGGAAATTCGGTGTCAGTGGAAATTTCCCAACTCTCGCCGATTCTTTCGGGCCAGCCGGATTCGGGGCCTGAAAGAAATTTGATTTTGGCAACGCCGATGAGTTGTCCTGCCCAAGGTGTACGTGTCAGCGGAACAAAATTGTAGGGATCAAATTTTACAAAAGGTGTTTTCATCTTTTGGACCTGTGTTTGCTGTTTGCCTGAATGAGTTCGATGATTGCTCTGGCTGCGGCCGTGTAGCCTGCCGCACCCAAACCTGCAACGCAGCCCGTCACGACAGGCGCGACCATTGACATGTGTCTGAACGTCTCGCGCGCAGCGGTATTGCTCAGGTGAATCTCGATCACCGGCAGGCCGGTTTCCTGAACCATTGACAAGGCATCGCGCAGCGCAATGCTCGTGTGCGTCCAAGCACCGGCATTAATAAGAATTCCGCCGACCGGCGAACTGCCTGCATGAAAGTCGCGAACGAGCTGATTCAGAACATCAAGGACCACGCCTTCATGATTCGACTGGACGAGTTCAACCTCGTATTTCTCGGGAGTGCATTCGCGTCTCACTCTTTCGAGAAGATCTTCCTGAGTTTCGTGTCCGTATATCTTAGGTTCCCGTCTGCCGAGCAGACCCAGATTTGGTCCGTGAATGAGAAGGATCTTGATCATTTTTCATTTCCCGGCCGGCGTTCCTCAGGCCACTGAACGGATTGCGATTGCGATTGAGGCGCATGGGATTCGACCCTGTCGTCCATTTTTTTGAGGAGTGCTTCGAGGAATTTGAGTTTTCGCTCCCGTTCGGCATGTGCGGCAGTTTGAGCAGGAGTTGCCGGTTTGGCCGGAGCCTGCTGAACACCGAAGCGCTCTGCTGCAGCCTCACGTGCTTCTTCCTGCAATTTCTCCAAACGCTGTTTGACAGAACTTTGGCTCGGGTTGTCTTTAAGGAGCCGTTCGTAAATTGCAATTGCACGTTCGAAGTGACCCTGACTCGCATAAATGTCGGCGAGCGTGGTGCTCTCGAGGCTGTAGGCCTGCTGCAGCGCACGTTTGCGCGAGAACGCTTCGGGAGAGGTAATCAGCCTGAACGCTCTGAGTTGAAGATACCGGTCAAGATCTCCGCGCACATTGGCAAGATTTGAACCGGGGGTAAATGCCGGCGGCAGAAGTTGTTCATTAATCCACGGAGGAAGGTCTGAAAAAATTCCTGAATTGTCGAGCAGAGCAGGCTGTATGCTGACTCCGCCGCGTCCAAAATTGAGTGTACCGTCGGACCCTACTGGAGCTGCAGTGAAGACGTTTGCCTGCTTGGCTTCTTCCTGTGCCGGAACTTTCCAGCTGCTGCCTTCGGAGGCTGAAGCTGCACCATGTTCAGTTTGCGGAGCAGGTGCGGCAATGTCCTGCGTCATTTTGGTTTCGCGTGCGAGCGCTGCCGCGGGACTTTGCACAGCCTGCGGGACTGCCTGATTTTGAGGTTGCTCCGCGTCGGGAGGCTGAATTCCGAATTTTCTGAGGTCTGCGAGGACCATGTTGCGTGCAGAAACAAAGTCACCGATGTCCAGATATTCCTTCGCCGAACGGGTGAAGTCATCCATCGGTGTCAGTGCCCGCAGTATTTCGAGTGCCCTGCTGGTTTTGATGTGATCATTCTGCAAAAGCGAGAGCTTGAGCTGCAGTCTCTGTGCCATCAGATTTTCTGCAGACTGGCCGAGAGCAAATTCAATCTCTTTTTGTGACTCGGCAAACATTCCGCGCGTGTAGTAGTCGCGGCCGAGAGCAACGCGGGCGGCCATGTATGAGGGAAATTTTTTAACCGTATCTTCGAGCAATACAATGGCTTCGTCGATGTATCCTCTTTTCCGCAGAATATCCGACGAGGCAACCAGAGTTGTGGCTTTGGGATCTTTGTCGAATTGCTCAATCAGCTCTTTCTCCTGCTGTGTGAGTCCGCTCAGCTGCGACCAGAGAGATTTGAGATTGAGTGTCATTGTGGGTACTCCGCACGGTTTGCTGTACTTTAATTCCGTGCGTTGAGAATAACAGAAAGCCGTTCAGGAATAAAAACCGGAATGAGTTAGTTTCCTGCCGCAGACTCGGCAGACTCTTCAGGCAACAATCCTGCAGGCTGTGCAGGAGCCGGAGCAGGGGCCGTGGTGACCTGATCCTGCTGGACCGGATGTTCCAGTGTTACTTTGACAGGTTTGCTCGAAAGAGGACCGCTTGTGACATAAAAGTAGCCGCCGGCCGACTTTTTGGGTGCCGGACAAGTCCATTTGACTTTAAAAATCGCAACACCGCAGGAGTCGGTCGCAACGTCATCGTCGCCGTCAGGGTTCGGAAAGAATCCGGCTCCGTCCTGAGAACTTGAGGATCCGACAAAACTCGAGCGAACGGAGAGCGCCGGTTTCGAGTAGCCTTGCCCGTCGGAGATCACCACGGAAAAAACGATTTTTCCGCTCGAGATTTTAGTGGGGTCCTGATAGTCGCACTTCAAGTCGGCCACTTCGGGCGTAATTCTCATTTCCCATTTTTTGCCGTTTGTATCGACTGACGACGCGACGTATTTCGGACTCGAAAAGGGCTTGCATCTTCCCGTTGCATCATCGACAGTCGAGCAACTGTTGAACCATGAAGTTGTTCCCGTCACAAAAGCCAAGATGATGCTGCGGCGGGAAATTCTATATTTGGAAACTTTCCCCGATGTGCAGAGATAGCCTAATTTTCTCATAGGTCGTCTCCTCCAAGGTTATTCAGGTTTCCTCCGCCCGAATTTCCTTTGTTTGCCGGCGGCTCGTCACCGAGGTCATCACCCGCGTTTTTGGCCGTGTTGGTTCCGCCGCCCGAGTTTGGACCAAGATTGTTCAAATTATTGAGGCCGCCACCGCCGCCGCCGTTGCTCTTGCCCGCGCCTGCATTTCCGCCGCCACCGGCATTGGGTCCAAGATTATCCAGATTGTTTCCGCCGCCGCCTCCGGCACCGTTGCCGCCCGCTGCTTGGCCGCCGCCTCCGCCGCTGTCGTTTCCGAAGTCGTTCGAGTTTCCTCCTCCGGCATTTGCAGATTTTGCTGTATCTCCGCCGCCGGCCGATGCACCCGCGCCTCCGTTGTTCAGGCCAAAGTCATCACCGTTCCCAAGATCATCCGCGCCGCCGCCGGCCGATGCTCCGCTGCCTCCGGCTGCTGCTTTGCCGGCTGCATTCCCTGCGGAAGGCTGGCTTGCACCGCCCGCTCCGCCTGAGCCGCCTGCATCGCCGTTGGATAAGCCGTTTCCGCCGTCGTTGTTGAAATTGTTGCCGCCGCCACCTGCTGATGACCCGCCGATAATCGGGAGATCTGTTCTTGCTGTCGAACGTGCCGGACCGCCGGGAAGAATCCGCGGTGTAATGAGAACCATGAGCTCGGATCGGAAGCTCTGTTCTTCGTTTGTTCTGAAAAGCATGCCGATAATCGGCAAACGACCGAGAAACGGAATGCGCCCCTGACCCTTAAACTTCTGCGTCTGATAAAGCCCGCCGATGACCGCTGTTTCACCGTTGTTGACGATCAGTTTGGTGTTGGCCTGCCTCTTTATCGAACCTTGGACCGGATCGGTGGGAGCGTTTGTCGGTGTTTGCCGTGTGACGTCAATGTCAAGCTCAAGTGTGTTTTCCGAAGTGATTTGCGGTGCAACTTTCAGCTCAAGTGCGGCAATCGTGTTTCTGCCCTCGGGTTTTCCGTCCGGACCAAGAACGGATCGGGAAAGAGTCACGTCCTCCTTGATGAGGGCCTTTTCCTGATCCTGAACAACCACGCGCGGTGAAGCAATAACATTTGCAAGAGATTCTGTTTCGTAAGCACGAAGAACGGCGTCAATGTTGACGAGATTGTTGATTGAGCCGACCGTAAACTGAAGTGTCCCGAGTTGCGTAGGTGAAGTCGCCATACCGGGTGCCGGTGCGCTTGCACCCAAGGCTCCTGCGCCTCCCAAACTCCCGCTCAACGAGTTGGGAAAAATGAGTCCGTTGGCAAGACCGCGGTTGCCGTCAAAACCAAACCGCGTTCCCCAAGTAATGCTCAGAGTTTTTGAGAGTTCATTGCTGGCTTCGACAATCCGTGCCTCAATCAAAACCTGCTGTTTGCGTCTGTCGAGATTTTCAAGCAAAGCTTTTGCTTCGACAAGCGCGTCCGCAATACCTTCGATGATCACCTTGTTGGTCCGCTTGTCTGCCACAATCGAAAATCTCGGATCAATGGTGTAGCCCTTGAGCATTGTGTTCAGAAGACCGACGAGTTCCGTGGCCTTCGCATAGTTCACCTGCCAGACCATCCGCTTTGTCGGCTGAAGTTTCCACGAAGCTTCTTTATATTTAATTTTCTCGTCGCGCAGAGCGTTCAAATTCAGCAGCGTATCAATTTTCAGAATTCCGTTTTCAACGATGGAACCGAATTTGTACGTTTCCAGAATCGCTTTAAGGGCCTGCTCGTGGGTCACCTTGTTCAGTCGTATGGTGACGGGGCTGCCCTTTTCGACTTCGGCCGACATCGTGATATTGATGTTGGCTCCCTCAGCCAGCGTTCTGACGACTTCCACAAAAGGGGCATTCCGGTATTCGAGATTGATCAGATCAGGGCCGGCCGGCTGTGCGGGGTCTGCCGGAGGCGCACTTGCGTCAGCAACCGGCGGCGGAAGACTTCCTCCCGCACCGTTGGCTCCGGCGGAGGCATTCACAGGCGGCGGAACTGAAATGTTGCCCTGACCCAATGCCGATGCCGTATTGATCAAGAAAGGGAGTGCGGCGCCCAGCACCAGCATTGAACGACTCTGACTGCGCAAAGATACCTTCATTTCTTCTGCTCCTTCGGATCTTTGGGCTTCTCAGGGCTGCGTGAACGTGAGAGCTGAATAACAATGTCCGTAAACTGAATACTTTGGCCGGGAACAGATTTGGCAGAAGGCTCGCGTGTCAGCACCCGATCGCGGGCAATTGAAACAATACGGCCGCCGTGCCTGCCGATGCGATCACCGATGCGTGCAATCACTCCTTCTTTGGGGTCCGGAGTCATCAGAAGGGCGGTTGATTCCCTGCCGAAAAGTGTGCCTACCAGTTCAAATTCACTGATTTCATGTTGCTGCAGTCGTGTACTGCCTGTCAAAGTCGGGCGTATGAGCGACAGCTGAGCGAAAGGATCGGTCTTGCCTTCCGGACGGTAGGTATATGCCGAACACATGATCCAGCACACCGGAAGGAGCAGAAACGGATATTTTTCATGTCTGAACACATTCATGAATTTCAATCCTCCAGCGGCTTTGAACTGAAGCCGTTGTTAATGACTTTGTTCAAATCAACCGCAGGCTTTCTGATTTTTGATGTCGGACTTTTGGAATCCGGTTTGGCTGCTGTCGTTACAACAGGAACAATTTCTCCCGCATTCGGCTTCTGGAAATAGGCGTGAAATAATCCGCTGAAGGTTAATTTCGGCTTTTGACTCAGTTTCATTTCTTTTTCAGAGTTGACGATTTCAAAATCCTGAACACGCACAACACGCGGAAGAGCCATTGCGAGGTCCAGAAATGAAACGACGGCAGTAAAAGTTCCGAACATTTTTAATTTGAGTCCGACTGCATTGGTATCCTGAAGATCAATGATTGCAGATTTTGCCGGATCTCCGGAATTATTTTGCTGCTGTTGCGCCGCTCCTCCGGTGAATTGTCCGCCCTGAGGAACAGTATTCGTTGCATTCAATTCGCTGCTCGGGACAAACTCTCTAATTTCGGTTCCGGTAACGCGCGCAAGACTGGCAAAGTCATTAAGCACCCGATCAACGGACGGCTCCTGCGGGAGAAGCTCAATGAGTTTACGGAATTCTCTGTTCGCCGCCGAAAGTTCTTCCTCCATTGCGGACGGACTGACAAAATCCTTGTTCAGTGATTTAAGTTCACCTTCAACTTTTGCCAGCTCACCAAGACGTTCATCGAGAACAGCCTGCTTCGGAATGACGAACTCTTCGTATGCCAGATAACCTGATGCGGCGATAACCAGCAGGCCGCCGAAGAATTTGACCGCACCGGGCAATTGTTCATATTTTCGAACGATATCTGCCATACTGCTATCCGTTCGTCACGCGAATTGAGATTTCGAAACGCTGAAGTGTGACCCCTTGCAATTCCTCGCTGCTTATCAGTTCTTTGAGCGTAACTTTGTCGAAAGTCTGAGTGTTGAATAGAACGCTTGCCGGAGCTTCTTTGGATTCGGAATCCGCATTCAGCAGCTGCGGAGGAATAAAATCCTTCAATTCCGAATATTCTCCCGCGTCAATCTTGCCGATTTCTTTGAGCCGCTTCATATAGTCTGCGATCACAGTGTGATCGAGTGCAAATCCGTTCAGTTGAAGAGTCTGAGTTTTTGAAGTGTAGCTTATTTTTGTAAACCACATTCTTTCCGGATGTTTCGACTGAAGACTGTCGAGCAGAAGGACTGAAAGCTTTCTGCCTTCGCCCAATTGCCTGATTCGGTTTGACCTGACTTTTATTTGCTCGGATTTACTTTTTATTTCTTTGGATTTCTCAATTTCCTTTTTCATGTTTTCTCTGGAATTTTTAAGCTCGGCAGTCTTTTTTTGAATATCTGTGCTTTTTTGCTCGTAAGTCGCCGAGTGCTGCTCGATCGCATAATGAACCAAAACGGCACAGACAACCACAATCAGCAAGTCTCTGATGATTGCGGTTTTTCCCGAAGACTGATCGACCCGCGGCGCAAGGTTTATTTTAATCATCATTTGTCACCTTCCTTCCGCAGTGCCAGTCCTGTTGCGACCGCAAACTGATGTGAATATCGTGAGGTGACATTTTCCTGATCTTTGGAGGTAAGCTGCATGCCTCTGAACGGTGTTGCGTAAATAGTGTCGGCGTTCAAAACGTTGCTGATACCTTCACTTAATCCGGGAACCACCGACCCGCCGCCGGAGAGAACAATCGAGCTGATTTCGCGGATTGCAATATTGGTTTCGATGCCCGCATAAAACTCGATTGTCTTTTTAACTTCTTCGCACAGTTCGTTGGTGTGCTGCGTACAGATGTCCATAATTTGCGGCTGGCTTGCGGCGAAATCCGGATTGCCGAGGCTCCATTTGAGAGTTTCGGCCTCCGTGGGACTTATGTTCATCTGTCTCGAAAGAAGATCGGTGAAGTGAGAGCCGCCGATCGGCAGACTTCTGATGATGCTGGGCTCTCCCCGCACCGTCAGGTGGACTTTTGTACTGTCCTTTCCGACGTCGACACACAGATTCGTTTTCATCTCGTCGCCGCTGATCTGTGCAAACGAGTTGGTAATGGCGAATGCGTCACAGTCCAGAATAGCCGGCCTCACGCCAACCATCTTCAGTAACTCGATATATTGTTCAACCGCGGATTTGCGCGCGGCGACCAGCAAAATAGCAAGTTGACCTTCGGTTGTCGGTTCACCGATCGGCTCGTAATCAATTTCCCAGTTTGCAAGATCCGAATCTACGTGCTGCTGTGCTTCAAGTATGATTTGTTTGCCGAGTTCGGCAATTCCCTGAAAAGGAACTGAAATTCTTTTGAAAACAACATTTATGCCGCGGAGTCCGACTGCCGCCGAAGCTCCTTTGTAATTGAGCTTCGTTTGCTTGAGCGCCGAAGACACAACCTGTGCAATGGTTTTTGTGTCGCTGAGATTGCCGTCAACCACGCATCCGGGAGGGGTTTCTTCCCAGCCGAGGCCCATGAGTTTGAAGGAGTTGCCTGACCGCTCGAGTCCAACGACTTTTACAGCTGATGCACCGACGTCGATGCCCAGTTGCAAATTGGAGTTGCTCTTGAAAAAACTCATGAGCGATGGCGCCATGAATAAAATGTCCTTCCGGAGCTGTACTGCTCTGAAGGACATGATGAAAGATCTGCACGGCAGACCTGATGTAAAGATTTCAGCCTCGGTCAGCGCGCTGACAGTGGCTGCAGAAGTGCATTAATTGGCAATTTTTTCCTGAATCTGATGCGCGCTGACGGTCGGGCGGAAGATTCTCGCCCAGCCGGTAATGTAGGCCCGCTCCTGCGGAGAAACCGACGTGTCAAACCACAGCGAGTCGACAAGGTCTGTCTCCAGAAGTGAGAGAAGCTCTTCGAGCGAGCGGCAAATCGCTGAGTTTTCAAAGGGCAGAGCGTCGGTCTCGGCATAAGTTGAGTGAGTGTAGAGTACCGATGTTCTGACTGGTTCCTCTTGTGTCTCAGAGGAGAGGAGAGAGTCGTTTTGACCCTCAACAATGACTTGGGAACGGAAGCGGGACTTTTTCAAATTTCCAGTTTGACTGGCATCGCCCATGGGGCAGCTCCTGTATAGGCACCATGTCTGCAGCAGGATATTGTTAAAACTGCTTCAGTGTGTGGCGCTCATTGCGGAGTCTGCCCAATACTGGCCATTAAGTCAAATCGACCGAATGACACTTACCCTTGCAAATATTGAATATATTGGAATTACCGGACTTTAGCGTCCGGTTGAGCCGAATCCGCCGGAACCGCGGTTTTTGTCGGCAACGGGAATTGAGTGGGGACGGATCGCAAGGGCAAAGACCCCCTGAGAGATGCGGTCGCCTTTGGCAACCGTAAACGGCTCCCGACCATGATTCATCAGGCAAGTCATGATCTTGCCTTCGTAGTCTGCATCGACGGTTCCGGGGGCGTTGAGTACGGTAATCCCCCGTTTGACGGCCAATCCGCTGCGCGGGCGAACCTGAAGTTCGGCAACAACATCGAATCCCGTCTTGCCAAAGCGAATCTTGGCAATCGGTTTGACAGTCTGGGGTGCGAGCCTGAGTCCGGTATCAACCAGTCTCCATTCACCGGCAGGGATGGTGACATCTTCCACCGACTTGAGATCGAAACCGGCAGACAAAGCGGTCGCAAAGCTGATTTCCGAGAGGGCGTCTGTATCAGTCCGTGAGTTTTCGAGCGCGAGAACCGGAAGGCCGCCGCTTATCTCAACCGGAAATTGCCGGAGAGCTTTGACCAGCGTTTCACCTGCTTTTGGAATAAGTTTCGATCGAAGACTTCTGAATTTAGATGCAATCATCTGATTTTTACCCATGTTTGATGACCTCCTGCGGGACGAAATCACTTTTCTTGGCCCCCGTCAAAACTTGACCGCGGCCAAACTTCCGGCGTAAACACAACGGCGCTTAGGTCAGTAGCTCCAACGGTAGAGCAGTTGATTCCAAATCAACGGGTTGTGGGTTCGAATCCCTCCTGGCCTGCCACTCCTCTCCTGATATTCATTGCATTTGTTTTCAGACATCAGAAAAAAGACGGTCGCTTTTAGGGACGGCCTTCGGCCGCACTCAGCGATGGGTGCATACTTTTGACGGATTGAAAAAAAGTCGAAAGAAAATAAAAAACCTCGGTTTTTAAACCGAGGTTTTGGGGATGGCGGGAGCGACGGGACTTGAACCCGCGACCTCCGGCGTGACAGGCCAGCGTTGTAACCAACTCTACTACGCCCCCGCGGCAGAACAGGTGATTAGCAAAGGGGAATGGAACGTGCAAGCTTTGCTTTGATTTTTTTTTGTACCTGAAAAATCAGAACTTTCCGCAGTTTTTAAGGGCAAGCAGCGCTCCGGTCAGGAGCAGGATCAGTTGGAAACCTTTCGCCAGTCGCGATTTCCAGAGCGCACTTTTGAGTGAATTCTTCGATTTCTTTTTATGCAGTTCAGCCTGCGCGGCCGCGCGGCGGCGAAAATTCGGCTGGATGGTGGGCTGTCTTCGGAAGGGCAGCACTTTTGCAGTTTCTTCACCCTGATTGCCGTTGCCCTGATTTTTTCCGGACGTATCTTGCTCGCTCATGACGACCCCGAAGATATATTCAGCACATTCAGTTAAAATACTTTTTCCGCAACGCGTTATTCGTCGAAGAACGAAGAGGCCGATCTCATCATATTCCCCTTCAGTTTGGCATTACTGCGGAAAAGAGAGATTTTTGGACAGGTCTCCTGAAAATAACTGATATTAAAATCATTGCGGAACAGAAACAGCGCATTGCCCGACATGTCGCGCACAACCGTGGCATCGGTTTTGGCCTTCGCGTCTGAAATTTCATCATCGCTGCAGTTTGTCCAGCGGGCATGCTTGAACGGCAGAAGATCCAGCGCACAGTCAACATTGTATTCGTTTCTCAAACGGAAAAGAACAACATCGAACTGCAGCACTCCCACGGCAGCAAGAATCGGATCGCTTGCAGCACGCGACTCATCAACGAACATCTGCACCGTGCCTTCCTGACACAGCTGCACAAGGCCTTTGAGAAGCTGTTTGCGCTTCAGTGCACTGTTTGTTCTGACCGCTCCGAAATGCTCCGGTGCAAATTGCGGAATACCTTCGAACTCAAATTTGGACTGCTCGGTCAGCGAATCTCCGATGGCAAAAAGGCCGGGATCATAGATTCCGACAATGTCTCCCGCATAAGCTCTTTCGCTGGCCGTGCGTTCCTGTGCAAAAAACTGCTGCGGCTGGGTTAATTTAATTTCTCGGCCCAAGCGTGAGTGATTCACCATCAAGCCTGCTTCGTAGACTCCGCTGACAACTCTCAAAAAAGCAATTCTGTCGCGATGCTTCGGATCCATGTTCGCCTGAATTTTGAAGACGAAACCGCTGAACTGCTGCGACATCGGATCGACCGGCCCGATACTGCTGCCCTTGGGGCTGGGCCCCGGACACATCTGCAAAAATGCTTCCAGAAAGGCACGGACGCCGAAGTTGGTCATGGCGCTTCCGAAAAACACCGGCGAGATCTCTCCGCGCAGAAACGCGTCCTCCTGAAAATCGTTGCCGGCCGTGTCGACCATTTCAAGTCCTTCAAGAGTCGAATCAAGGTCTGCTACGGGAATCAGTGAAGCCAGCTGCTGTGTGTCGGACAGCGAAATCAGCTGGGCCGGAGTTTCCAGCGTGGTATTCCGGCCTTGGAAAAAGTGAACAAGCCGTGATTTTCTCTCGATGACTCCCTTAAATCGCTCACCGCTGCTGATTGGCCACGTCATCGGGTAAGTTTGAATTCCCAGAACACGTTCGATTTCGTCCATCAGGTCGAACGGGTCACGTGCATCGCGGTCCATTTTGTTGACAAAGGTGAAGATCGGGATCTGTCTGATTTTGCAGACTTCAAAGAGCTTGATCGTTTGAGGCTCGACGCCCTTGGCACCGTCGATAAGCATAATTGCCGCGTCTGCAGCTGCGAGGGTTCGGTATGTGTCCTCAGAGAAATCCTGATGTCCGGGGGTGTCGAGCAGATTGCAGGCATAGTTCTTGTATTCGAAATTCATCACGCTCGTGGAAACCGAAATTCCTCTTTGCTTTTCGAGTTCCATCCAGTCCGAGGTCGCAAATTTTTTCGATTTCTTGGCCTTTACCGAACCGGCCAGCCGGATTGCGCCGCCCAGCAGGAGAAGTTTTTCCGTGAGGGTTGTTTTACCGGCGTCGGGGTGCGAAATAATCGCAAATGTGCGCCGGCGTTGTGTCTGTATTTCGAGTTCGGTTTTGTCTGCAGGCATGTAGCCCTCCGTAGATCAATGCGGCTCACTATCATATTGCAAGGCCTTGCTGCAACATTAAAATTTTCAATAAAATTGTGTTAAATTGGATTGTTAAGGCTTGCGCAGAGAACCAGTGTTTTGACGCACCTGCGAGTTTCGCAAGCCCCTGATTCGGGTCATACTGTTGCAGGGTTTTGCTCAGGGATTTCGGTCGGAGTCCTTTTCGGTACAATTTTGTGAATCGGACACACTATGACGGTCGTCAGATCAGATGAACTTTCATTTCTCGGATTGCATACGGGTGCTCTTGCGGCGCTCTACGGCCACAATCCCTCCGAGATTCGGGCTATTCATATCCGGAAGGCCGAGCGCTCCCTGTTGGCACTTGAAGAAATCGCGCAGAGCGGCTTGCCGGAAGAGGCGCGTCAGTGGCTTCAGGCCAAAGATGCATTTGCAATTTTGCGCGACCGGCTGGAAGAGTTCGAAAAACTCAGAACGGCGCGCGAGAGTCTTCAGTCGGAGATCGACGAACTCACCAGCACGCTTTGGAAATGGAACGCCCTTCAGGACGTCGAACGACAAAAGCTGCTTCAAAATTATCAGCGTTCGAAACTATTTGTCGATCAAAAATTGAGCGTCGCCGAATCCCATATTTTGCATAAATACGCCCGCTATAAGGCGATGAACCGGCTGCTGCCCTATGCAGACAATGCAGAGCATCTTTGCGATGCGATTTTTCATTGCCAAAACCGGACAAAATATGAAGAAAATATCGTGAAACTGGAACAGCGCAGAGAAAATGCGGCCGAGCGGCTTGCGTCCGTCAGGCGCGGTTTCAATCTGGCGCTGTTTATGTGCATATTTGTTGTCAGTCTGCCGCTGTGCGTTCCGGTTGCTTTCAGTTTATGGAACAGGCGCCGCGAAATCGAAAATCAGCTTGCCAATATGGGCGAATCACAGAAACGCGAAGAGCGCAGACTGCAAATCGCCGACGAAGGGGTGATTGCCTCCGAGGAAATCAAAGAAATTCTGGGTGACGTTCCGCTCGACACCGTGCGCCGCACTTTGGATGAACTTCGCGAGCTGAGATCAGAATTCCAGAGGGTCGAAAAGAACCCTTCGGTAACGGCATCGCTGGTGTCATTTATTGACTTGTATAAACCGCGTTTGAGGGAACTTTTCGGCGACTTTTCAGATGACATGCCAAAGGCGTTCGTCTGGTTTAAGGAAGAAGTCGAACGCGTCCTGAATGTTGAGGCGGAGCACGGCAAGCGGGTCGAAAAACTCGAGGAAATCAACAAGGCCGTCCGCCGTCTGCTGAAAGGGCACAGTGAACCGGTACTTAGGGACTCATATGAAAGAGTCCGCAGCGTGACTGCTGAAAACTTTGTCGTGAACATCGAAGACGGCTACAAATCCGACCTCGCTCAAAGTATTTCGCAGTTGCCCTCAATTCTGCAGTCAGCAAGGATTTTGCTCAGTCAGGTCAGCCACGGGCAGATCATTGACAAAGGTGTCTGGCAGAATGTCCACAGAAGACTCTTGTCTTCGGCCGCCCAGTTTCAGGCAATGGAACTGGAACTGCGTCTTTTGAGTTCTCTCGAACCTGAAAATTTTGAAACATCTGAATTGGAGCGGGCAATATCATGACCGTCATGACCACAGGACTTCTTCTGATTTCAACCGTTTTATTTTCAGCTTCCGCATTTGCGGCAGATGTAAAAAACGATACAAAAATAACCTTCGACCTGCAAAGCAGGCAAATTCAGTTCTACGGAGTTTATGCGCCGGCGGGCGGCAGCTCCCGCACTCTCGGACTTGAAGCCGAAATCGCTGCCCGCAGAAACGGTATCGCCCATTTGAGTTCGTTTTTGGCAACACAGTGCGGCAACAAGACTTCTGAACAGGCAGCAGAAAAAATGAATCCGCCTGTTTGGCAGGCGGTGGTAAAATCTTTGGGAAGTGAGATTTTTGCCAATGGAGTTCTGAAAATTGCACTCGTTGCGCCCATGAAGGATGTTCTGAAAGACTCTGCAAAGAAGAAGGGCGTCAGACTGAAGACGAACGACGGCGTGCCGTTGGCTTTGAAGTTTCCGAAAGTCACAGGCCGCGCTGTCAAATGCGGACTTGTCAGTCTGAATATCGGTGGACGGACTGTCGAATTGAATCCCTTGTCCGTGTCTTCCGAGGCCGGTGCCAAGATCGTCAACCTGACCGTTGACGGAGTTCAGTTGAAGCCTGCAGGTGCAGCTGAGCTCGCACTTCTCGAAAACTCCAACCTCGTCAAGTCCGTTGACGGGGCGGCAAGCAGTCCGTCGCAGACCACTCCGGAGAAATCCTCCGACGCGCCGGCAACGGCCCCTGCTGCTCAGAAAGAAACTTCGGGTCAGGCGAATTAATTCAGATAGGTGAAGCGTTAAATGAGCGTCCTGCTGGTCCCCTTGGCTGTTTTTTTAATTAACGAAACAACAAAGGATGTTTTCGTCCTTCCGTCGGATGCTGTTTCGGCTGTCGAAGGAGCGAAACCTTGTGCGCCGATAAAAGCAAATATCGTTGCAACCACTTTTACTTCTGCGACTTTGGATCAAATGTGCACGTCCCTGACGCAGACCCTGCTTCCAAAGATCGGGTCAGTGGTAAAGACGGGATTTTCCTCCGAGCACGCGCAGAAGATAGGCGGGATGATCCGCAGTTTACAGACCGCACCTGCCATTCGTGCAAATGCTCCGCTGTGGCCGCCCGAGATTCCGTTCAGCCTTTCCGGCCTGACTTCACCTGAGGGAATGACTCTGGTTTTCGGAGTAAAAATAGCCGGAAATCAGGCTGTCGTTTTGGATCGGATCGATGTCTGGTCCAACATAAACGGCAATTTTACGCGGACCTATTGGAGCCGCAGTTTGAACGATCCCACTTACAGTTCAACGATGGGAAGAATAACTGCGCGCGTCGGTTCTCAGATCCAGCGTGTCTGGAAGGGAGCGAAAGTCACCCGTCAGCCCGAGGAAAATCTTAAAATCATCGTAGACAAAAAAATTTCGGAGCGTGAACTGGCTGTGATTGAGAATGTCCTCAAGGCTCAGCTCAAAGTTGCGCCGGAGTCGCTGATGTCACCGGTAGACGTAAACAAGGACGGTATTGTATACGCGACTGCCGTGGGCAAAGCGCGGCGGTCCGACGTGGCAGGACGTTTGTCCAAGGAATTGCCGGTGTTTCAAACCTCGACTTTGAGCGAAGGTCCCGCTGATATCAAAGTCATGCTGGGGGCTCCTCAGTAAGGAGCAATTGAATGGACAATTTTGATTCCAGTTTCGGATTAAATCCAATTCCGGTGCAGTCAGTCTTCAACGTTCTTCTTCGTTTTTTTTTAAATCCTGAAAAAATTCCCGCAACACGCTCCCGTCTGGTTGAAATTTTATCATCGCCCGAAGATGCCGGACCTCAGGATAACCTTGTCGGCGAGAGCAGTGTTCTGGAGCACGCGGAGCTTGCATTTGTTGCCCTCGGGCTTCAATCAAACGCATTTCTCGCCGATGAGCAAAAAATAATTTTTGAGAGCGCCAAAGAACAGCTCTTTGAAAACTGGCAGCAGATTCTTCGGGAAGCCAATGCCTTGGATACGTCCGGCACTGCTTTCGACAGGAAGTTGCTTTTACACATTGACGGTTTGTTTTTGAGTCAGCTTGAGTGGATGAAGGACGTCGGCTTTTTGAATTGCGATCTTGCTCTAAGGACGCAAATTTTTCCGGAGTCTCCGGTAGCCGGAATTTTTATGGTGGAGAAGTGACTTTGGAATACAAACAGGTCTGGCGCTTTTATACCGAAGCGATAAAGGAATCTTCAAAGTTGCCCGCATCAGTTGAGCTGCCGTCAGACGAGGCTCATTTTGCATACAGTGTGTTGCGGCTGGCTGAGGGGGAAACTGTCGAACTCGCCGACGGATGCGGCTGGCTGGCACATGCACGGCTGACACAGTCAACCAAAAAGGCGGTCGTCGCCGAGGTCGAGAGCTTTAGGTTCGTTCGGCCGCCCGAATACAAAACCATTGCGCTCGTCGGATTAACCAAGCCGGGGGCAATCGATGAAATTGTTCAGGCCTGTGTCGAAGCGGGTCTTTCGGATCTGATTTTCTACAAAGGTGATCGTTCAACGTCACGGCAGGAATTTAAGACAGACAAGCTCGAAAGGCAGATTCGTGAGTTGTCCCGAATCACCAAGTCACCTTGGCTGTTGAACCTGAAATATCAGGAAAGTCTTTCTGCGGCCTTCGAATGCGCCCGCGGCTTATGCAAATTGAATAATATTTTTGTCTGTGACGAGCGGCCTGCGCATGACGTCGAAAACGCTCATCGTGCGCGTCATCTGCTTCAGGAGTGCGCTGGAACGACAGCGGGCAACATTGCTTTTGCGGTCGGCCCCGAGTCCAGTTTCAGTCAAAAGGAGTATGAATTTTTTCTTTCGGAAGAGCGCAAATCTTCTGCGTGTTTCGTGACGCTCGGTCCCCGTATTTTAAGAACTCCGGCCGCAGTTTCGGCAGCTGCTTATATGCTTTCCGGTTTGCGTGATTCAGGACTCGGGCAGACCGAATTCCGCGTATAGACCATGATGATCCGAAATGAATTTTGAATCGTCTCCGGGTTGCGGGGAAAATTCGGCTCTCGTTTTGTAGGAGCTGAAGTCGTCGATGATGACCGATTCGGAATCTATCGGATTTCCCGAAATGTAGCCGAACCTGCTTATCTTTCGGATAAAGCCGCTGGCACCGAGTTGAAATTCTTTTTGTGAAGGCACGTTTTTTGATGCCAGACCGAACAAAAAATCAATTCTGCGCGGCAGTTCGTCGGTCTGACGGTACACGTCCGCAACGGACTCACTTTTGCGCGCGGTCGGATGCTTAAAGTCGCGGACCCGTGCAGTTAAAGTGTTTCGCGGCGGATCCCAAGTCGCAGACTCCGTCAGGTCTTCCGGTTGTCCGCCCTCAAGCCAGAGGTCATGCCAGCCCCTGCGCAACAGCGCGTTGTAGGGAGGGCTTTCGGGTTCACAATTGAAGTCACCGCCGAGAATAACGGGTTCATCTGTGCGGCGCAGAGATTCAAGCCAGCTTGCCAGCTCATCAATTTCATTCAGACGGCGCGTATTTGCCCGCCTGAATGCGCGCTGGATGAAGTCGAATTCTTCTTGACTGATCTTTCCCTGACTTTGGGCATCTTTCAGAATTGTCTCATTGCGCGGCGTATGAGCCGGAGAAACATGCAGGTGTGCTACGGCTGCAATAAGCGATGTTCTTCCGGCAAAAACTCCGATCCGTTTTTCAGGAGGAATAAAAAAGCGGACTGCAAATGCAGCACGCGACTCGTGCAGCTGAAAACTCAGAAACGGAGTGTTGGTTGCAGAGACTCTTAACGGGTTGATTCGGAATGAACCCGAAAGTCTTCTGCGTCCGAGATTTTGAAATTCCAATTCGGGCCGGTGAAGAATTGCGAGCCCTTCGTTCAGATTCCACGGTGGTCCCCAACCCAACTTGATTCCTGAATTGGAGGTCGCATAGGTTGCGAGCATGCCGAGTCTTTCAGCGATCCAGTGAGCACGGAAGGGAAGCGGATTGACTTCCTGAAGGAGAAGGATGTCTGCATCAATTTTTTTAAGAACGCTAATCTGTCTTTGAAGCCGGTTCATACGCTCCGCCCGCGACTCAAGCGAGCCGAAGGAAAGCGTTCCCTGTCCGTCCAATCCATGCCACGTATTCAGGGTTGCAATCTTCAGAAGTGATTGATTCCGGTTGTCCGGCATGAACTACCTGTCGTCGGTGAACCGTTTGGAAAAGAAGCCGAGGCGCACGAGAGTTTCGGACAGTCGCGGGAAGTTTTCTTCAAAACGCGTGACGAAACGGTCCTGAAGGTTCTCGAAGGTTCCGCCCAATCGCTCCTGCGCGGTGGTGATAATCGTTGCGGCAAATTCATCGATGTGGGCTGTCACACCGCTGCGGCGATCACTGTCCGCTACGCGGCTGTCGGCCGATACAGCCGATGAAGTTCGCCGTTTGGCAGCTGCTTTCTTGGCTGCCTGAATTGCCATTTCAATTGTTTCTTTTGCTTTCTCGTCGCGCCTCGGAGCCGAGCCGCCGTTAAAGACCGTATGCGAGCCTGAACTCTGTTGAGGTTTAGGCGCATGAGCGGAAGCGGCGTGTCCGCCGCGCGCATGAGCGTGGGGCCTGTGCGCTGAGGTCTGCGTTTGATTTGCTTGCTGAACGGCTCCGGCAACCGAGTGCTGAGGGCGGTGGCCGTGTGCAGCACTCGGTTGTACGGGTGCTGAAGCTGCCGCGCCGTTTGCTACAGGGCCGTTCGCAACAGGGCCGTTCGCAACAGGGCCGTTGCCGCCGGCAGAAGCCGGTACCGGACGATCGGACTGGCGCTGGGGTTGCCCTGCCGGTTGACCTTTCGCAGGATGCGCTTCTCTGCGGTGATGAGGCAGAGTCGGTTCGGGTCTTCCTGCACGTGCAACCGGCAGCTCGCTTTCGGCCACCGGCTGACTCGGAAGGTCCTGACGGCGCGGTTCGCGCTCGCGAAATTCGCCGGATTCGCGTCCGGATGATCCTGCGTTTTGGCCAAAAACTTTGACTCGTCCGGTTTCGTCAAAAGGATAATCAGACACGTCTTCGGCAGACAGATAGCTTTGCGGAACATCTGCAAGCGGAATTTTGAATCCGAGAAGATTTTCAACCGCTCCCATGTTGTAGCCGTAGTCATCGCAAATCAGTGTCACCGCATGTCCGGTTGCACCTGCACGGGCCGTTCGGCCGATACGATGAATAAAACTTTCCGCATCATCGGGAATATCGAAATTGTAAACATGCGACAGGTTTGCAACATGCAGGCCGCGGGACAACACGTCGGTCGCGACGAGAAGGTTGCATTTGCCTTCTTTGATTTTTTTGATGAGCGTCATTCTTTTGCGCTGCGGGAGATCACCGGTCAGTACTTCGGCGTTCAGACCGTTGCATGCCAGTTTGTAGCCCACCCATTCAGCAACAACTTTTGTATTGGTGAAAATGATTCCGCACTCGGGATTGTTGGCACGCAAATGACCCATCAGAGCCAGAAATTTGTGCTCGGCTGGCACCGCGTAAGCAACCTGCGAAATTTTCTCGGGCGTAATCCGGACCGGATCAGTCTCGATGTACTCAGGCTCTTCGAGATATTCGAACGCAAGCTCTTTGACTTTTTCACTTCCGGTTGCACTGAACAGCAACTTTTGAACACGCTCTGCCGGAAGGTGGCGGAGCACGTACTCAACGTCGTCAATAAAGCCCATGTCGAACATCCGGTCGCACTCGTCAATGACGAGCAATTGCAGGTCATCGAATTCAACATGCTTGCTGCGGTGCAGGTCCAGCAAACGTCCGGGAGTTGCAACAATGATGTCGACCGGCTGTGAGAGTTCGTTGACGTGTTTGTCGACGTCAACGCCGCCGAAGACCGCTAAGCTTTTCAATTTGAGAGGATTCAGAAGCTTTCGGGCATCCTGACAAACCTGATCGGCAAGTTCACGTGTCGGCACGACGACGAGCACTTGCGGCTTCTTGGGATTGACGATCCGGTTTTCCTGAGTCAGCAGTTTTTGAGCCGCGGTCAGCAGATAAACAGCCGTCTTGCCGGTGCCTGTCTGGGCAAAGCCTGCGACATCTTTTCCGTCAAGTGTGTGAGGCAAACACAGTGCCTGTACCCGCGTCGGCTTGTGAAAGTTTTGTTTGCGGACGGCATCCAGAATTGCATCCGTGAATCCGAGAAAACTGAAGGTCACTTCTTTTTCCGGTTGCGGAGCAGAAACTTTGCTGTCGGAACCCGCTTCCTCGCTGAACGCCGGCACGGGATTGTCACCGAATTCCGGCGGCATCGCTTCGGCGGCATCGGCAGCATCGGTATCAACCGGCACAGCTGACAGGGCAGGAAGAATACTGACTGACGGAAGATCGGCTGCTGAACCGGAATCGTCGAACAGCTCGGCTGTTTTGGGTTCGGGTGTCTTTGTTTTCTTTGCTGGAGTCAGTTTTTCCGCAGGTGACCGTGTACCGGCTTTGTCCGAGATTTTTGCAGGTTTTGCGGCGGACGGTGTGACGCTCTTTTTGGACGGGATCTTGGAGGCGGCGGTTTTGGTCTGAACCGCTGTTGCCTGCTTTTTGGTGTCCCCTTTGGCACTCCTTGCAGAAGCCGTATCAGCTGCACGGGCCGACGATGTCTTTTTGGGAGCTGCGGATTTCGTCGCAGTCTTTGTCGGTTTGGCAGTTTTGGTGTTTTTTTCAGGGGACGATTTGGGAGTGCTGGAGCGGACCATTATGATTATCTCACTTGTGGGTCGACAGGCGGACCTGTGGTTTTTTCACGACACAAAGGCATAAGGCGAAATCCCACAAAGGTAAAGGGATTTTCATCGCGGGAGGGGGATAAGCCGCTTTTGTAAACTTGAGTCGGATGGAGCTTTGTGCAATAGCTCGAAGTTCGGAATTGAGTGTCCTGATACTCGGGGGATAGGTCCTATGCTCGTTGGGCTTCTTACAGGTCTGCTGATCTTTGTCAGCCTTGTGCTTATTGTTCTTATTATTGCTCTTCAGCACGGCAACGAGGGCGGTATTGGTTCGGCATTCGGCGGGGGAAATTCTGCCGGATTCTTCGGAGCTTCCGGCGGAGTGACGCTGATTGTCCGCGCGACGTGGATCTTCGGGGCTTCATTTTTCTTTCTTTCGACAGCCTTGGCTTGGGTTAAAACCCACGAAAAATTTGGGGTTACAAGAGAACTTGATTCAGCTCTGACAGCAACTCCAACCCCTGCAGCAGTTGCTTCGCCTGCCGCACCCGCATCACCCGCTGCGAGTTCTGCAACTCCTGCTCCGCTCGCCACAGGCGGCGCGGCACCGGCAGTTCCCGCGGCACCGGCAGCCGCCACCCAGCCTGCTGCTCCCGCAGCCGCCACCCAGCCTGCTGCTCCCGCAGCCGCAGCCCCTGCGGCACCGGCTGCAGTCCCCGCCGCACCTTCGGCAGCTCCCGCCGCTCCGCCTGCTTCTGCGACTCCTTAAAAAGTCAGCCTTTTCAGGCTGTAATAGGGAGTCCGGACTTCAGTTTTAGCAAACGTCCGACGGAAATAACTTTTTGTCTCATTCCATGTTCAAGCAGGACGGTGAATTCGTCCTCCGGATCGATGTACTCGACAAGTTTTTGAAGTGTACGCAACTGGGCATTTGAAATGTTCAGCAGGTCGAACTGCTGTCTTGAAATTTTAATGAATCCCGCCTCGGATGCGCTGCGACGGATGCGTGCCTCGTCGCCTCCGGATAATGCGTCCTTGAGTGCATCGGTGAAGTATTCCGGCTTCTTTTCAAGTAAGTCATAAAGCGCAGAGACGTGCCACCACTCCTCCGCCGGCTGCCATGATGCGTCCGGCAGAATCCACCCGCTTAAAACTTTTATTTCAGTGACCCCAACCATAAGTTGCCAACTCTCGGGGGACAAGCGCCCATCCCTGCAGCGGATCTGTGAGTCCCTGCTGAACGAACGAACGCTGGATATCGCACAGGCCATTGACGAGTCCCCACCCGCTCAAGGCTGCCATCGCTGCAGCAAATATCCCGACGTTGTCCGAGAGTTCAAGAAAAAGATCGTCGATAAAATTTGCCGACCTCATTGCCGTGCGTGAAAGCTCCAGTTTCCTGAGCAGTCCTGCGCGTACAACCTTGCCGGAGTCGGGTTGTTTGAGTTCTGCAAGGTGATTCAGCCGATAGCCGGAGTGCAGCGACCATCCCGCAGCTGCAAGCCATGGATGTGTTTCAACAACAATCGCAAGAGGGAACGCTGCCTTGATTCTGCGGGCCAGATGATGCGCGCGGGCCGAAACGGGCGCTTTATTGCTTGAAAGCACGCTTTCCAAATCGGAGTTGCCGAACGTACTTGGATGTTCGTAGCGGCTTCGGGCGTAGGCCTCAAAATATCTTTCGGTGTGCGGGGGCGGCATACGCGGCCGCCGTATCTCGGATTCCCGTTCTTCATGCCAGAGCTTCAGCATCTCTTTGACCGGCGGTTCAGGGCATTCGTTCACTCCATGACAAACGCGCGGGCAGGTCGTACACGACGGAAAAGTAATCGGCGCATCCAGACAAAAAATTTGCCCGCCGCCGAAGTCTTTTATTGTTTCGATGAGCTGCGTGTCGGCATCTGCAGATGCAGTCGGACCCAGTTCGCTGGAATACGCTTCCCAGAAGAGAGGGGAGTTGACCTGAATATCGGAGTCAGCTTCAAAATGCGCACCCGCAGCGGCTTGTCGGACGTCCTCCAAACTTTCCTGAAGTCGCGTGCAAAGGAATGAATGCAAATTCGGGTCGCTGATGCCGGTACGTATTTCACCGACAACACAGCGGGCACGGACGAGAGCAGACTTTGGTGAAGAGAAGCCGCCGACGTGAATTCCAATCACCTGAACCGATGCCTGAGACCGTTTCGATTGCGTTGAACTCGTCATTCAGGCGAACCTCGTCAAACGGTTTATCGCTGTCTCAATACGATCAGCTGGCTTCGGCCGTTGCGCTCGATCAAAAAGAGCAGATCGCGGGGTTTGTCTTTGGCATTCTTGAGCGCGGTTTCAAC
This sequence comes from Pseudomonadota bacterium, assembly GCA_009926615.1. GTDB lineage: Bacteria > Bdellovibrionota_B > Oligoflexia > Silvanigrellales > Silvanigrellaceae > RFOM01. Next base: position 15,335 of record RFOM01000030.1, on the reverse strand, counting down.
GTCTTTTATTGATTTGACCTGCTTTCTGTTGATTTCGGTGATTACATCTCCTCTGCGCAGGCCTGCGAACGAGGCGTAGCTGTCATCGGCTACTCCGGCAACCAAAACGCCCTGAGTTGTTTTGATACCCAGTTGTTTGCGCATTTCCGAACTCAAAGATTTCAGAGACAGACCAAAATCACTCGCAATCCCCGGTTGCGCATCACTGTCGTCGTCGTCTGAATTGCGTTGAGCTGACTCCGGACTGAACTGACTGATTTTGACTTTGACATCCAGCGGCTTACCGTCACGCAAAATTCCGAGGCGGACTTCAGTGCCCGGTTTGGTGAATGCAAGACGGGTGCGGAACTGCGAATAGCTGGTGACAGGATTTCCGTTCAAAGTCTGAATCACGTCATAGGGTTTGAGTTCGGCCCGTTCTGCGGGACTGCCTTTTACGATTCCGACAATCATAGTCCCCTGACTGTCTTCCGACAGCCGAAGTTCGCGCAGCAGATCCGGACTCAGTTCGTTGAAATCCCGTCCTTCGATACCAAGAAACCCGCGAATCACACGCCCGTCGTTGATCAGCATTTCGGCCGCAAGCCGTGCCATGTTTGCAGGAACCGCAAAGCCGATGCCGGCTGAACTGCCTGTGGGCGAACTGATTGCCGTATTTATGCCAATCACTTTTCCGTCCAGATTGACGAGCGGTCCGCCCGAATTCCCGGGGTTGATGGCTGCATCGGTTTGAATGAAATCTTCGAGCGCAGCGCCGCCCAAAACTCCGAGTCCGCCTCGCCCGAGCGCACTTACAACGCCGACTGTCAGGGTTTGCGGCAATGAAAACGGTGCACCCAAAGCAACAACCCAGTCACCCACTTCAACTCCGTCCGAATCTGCAAGTCCGAGCTGTCTCAATGAACCTGCCGAAAAATTTTCGAGCTTGAGCACTGCAACGTCGACCGAGGCATCACTGCCGATGAGTTTTGCCTTGAATTTCCTGTCGTCAAAGGTCTGAACTGTAATTTCATTCGACTCCTGCACGACGTGATTGTTTGTCATGACGTAACCGTTTTTGAGATCAACAATGAATCCCGAACCGGCAGACTGCTGCTGCTGGAATCCGCGATCGCGCGGACCTCCACCCGGCGGGAAAAACGGAAAGAAAAAATCATCCGGAAAAGGAAATCCGCCGCGCCCTCTGTTTTGAACCTGACGGGTTGTTTTGATGAAAACGAGTGCCGGACGGCTTTGCTTTGCCAAATTAACGAAAACCTTTGAAAATGTTTTGAGGGTTCTGATTTCCTGCTCGGAACTGTGCGGTATAGCTGCCATGTCCGGAAGTTTGTAGCCTTTGGAACCCAAGGCAACCAGCGAGTTCTGCACGTGTTCGAGTTTGTCGGGAGCAAAGAGCAGAACTCCTCCCGAAACTATTCCGAACATCGCCGAGATAACAAGCATGGCAGTCGCAAAGCGCTTTGTACCGCTCAAAATCGAATTGTTCAGTTTGGATATAATTCTGCCGACCCGTTTCATGGTTTCTCCATCTTCGTAAAAAAAACCGGAGCAATGGTCCAGATTAATGGATCAAGTTCCGGTTTAGAATATAAGACGCGATTTTAAGTTGCCAAGTCCTTTTTGATTGCCTGCTCGTATTGCAAGAATCAGAGGGATTCGAAGATGCCCGCAGCACCCATACCGGTACCGACGCACATGGTGATCATCCCGTATTTCAGTTTTCTCCGCTGAAGTCCGTGTGCAAGAGTGGCCATACGGATTGCGCCCGTTGCCCCCAGAGGGTGTCCGAGTGCAATTGCACCGCCGAGCGGGTTGACTTTTGACGGGTCGAGTTTCAGGTCGTTCATCACAGCCAAGCTTTGAGCCGCAAACGCCTCGTTGAGTTCAATCCAGTCCAGTTGATTCTGATTGAGACCGGCCATTTTGAGTGCGCGGGGAATAGCCTCTTTCGGGCCGATTCCCATAATGTCGGGCGGAACGCCGGCAATTGCGTAAGAGACAAATCGGGCCATCGGACGGGCGTTGTAGCGCTTAAGGGCATCTTCGCTCATCAGCAGAACCGCAGCCGCTCCGTCGGACATTTGCGAACTGTTTCCCGCCGTCACGCTTCCCTGTGCCGAAAAGACAGGTTTGAGTTTGGCGAGTGCCTCAAGAGTCGAGTCGGCACGGGGCCCTTCGTCGCGAAGGAAATTTGTTTTTGTGGTCTTGATTGTCATGCTCTCCGGATTCAGTACGCTTTCTTCAACTTCAACCGGAACAATCTCTGAATTGAATTCGCCGGCCTGCCATGCAGCTGCCGCCCGCCGGTGGCTTTCCAGTGCGAATGCGTCCTGAGCATCCCGCGAAACATTCCAGCGCGAGGCTACTTTTTCGGCGGTGATTCCCATGCCGAATGCAATTCCAAGATTCTCGTTGGATTCGAACACTTTAGGATTCATAACAACTTTATGGCCCATCATCGGAATCAGGCTCATACTTTCCGTTCCGGCTGCAATCATGACGTCTGCTTCACCCAAACGGATTTTGTCAGCAGCGTATGAAATTGCCTGAAGTCCCGAAGAACAGAACCGGTTGACTGTGATTCCGGGGAGCGAGTGCGGAAGTCCCGCAAGAAGCACGGAAATTCGCGCAATATTCATCCCCTGTTCAGCTTCGGGCATTGCACAGCCGACAATCACGTCGCCGATTTCGTTGGCATCAAGATTGGGAACCGAATTGACAACAGACTTGAGTACAAGCGCGAGCAAATCATCGGGTCTGGTGTTTCGCAGCGCGCCGCGCGGAGCTTTGCCGACGGGAGTGCGCAGTGCCGAAACGATATAAACATCTTTTGTTTTCAGAGTCATGATTGAGTCTTCCTTCCTGAACTACAACGTTTAATTGCGAAGCGGCTTGCCGTTTTTCAGCATGTAATCAATGCGGGCCTGCGTTTTTTCAGTTTTCAGCAGTTCGACAAACAGGCTTCGTTCGAGTTCAAGCAGCCACTCCTCATGAACAGTTGTTCCTCCTTCGACGTGCCCGCCGCAAAGAACCGTAGCCGTGCGCTCTGCAATTGCCGCATCGTGTTCGCTGATGAACTTGCCTTCAAGCATGTTGACAATAATCATCTTCAGTGTGGCAATGCCTCCTTTGCCCGTGACCTGAATATCTTTGGGCCTGAGCGGCGGACGATAGCCGGATTCAGACATCGAGATTGCCTGCTGCTTTGCGATATGAAGAAGTTCGTTGGGATTGAAAACGACCATGTCCGACGGACGGAGCAGGCCCAGTTCGCGCGCATGTTCTCCGCTGCGCGAGACCTGTGCCATTGCGATTGTTTCAAATGCCATTTTTACAAAATGGAATATGTTTCCTCCGCGCGCAGACTGAGCAGCACGAATGGCAAGCTCTTTGCAGCCTCCGCCGGCAGGGATGAGTCCGACTCCGGCCTCAACAAGGCCCATGTATGTTTCGAGTGCGACGACTGCACGTGATGAATGCATGACGAACTCACATCCGCCGCCCAAGGCAAGTCCGCTGACGGCTGCGACCGTGGGAACCATGGAATACTTTATTGACTGCGAGGCATCCTGAAAGGTCTTTACCATTGCTTCGGCTGCCGAATAATTTTTTGCGGCAAGCAAACCGCTCACCTGAGCAAGGTTGGCACCCGCACTGAACGGCGGTTCCGTTTGCCAGACAACAAGACCTTTCAGATGATTTTCAGCGTAGCCGACCGCTTTGATCACACCGTCGAGGACTTCCTGTCCGATTGCGTGCATCTTGCTCTTGAAAGACAGAATTCCAATTCCGTCACCGGTTGTCCAAAGGCGGACACCTTCATTTTCCCAGAGCGTTTTGCCGTAAACGGGAGTTTCGCCGAGGAGCAGTTCAGGATAAAGCTGTCGCGAATAAAGAGCACTTTGCGGACGCGGAACAATTTTGTTCTGCGCAGGCGAGAACGAGCCTTCCTGACTGTGCACGGAGGTACGCTTGCCGTCTGTGGCCCAGTCGGGCAACCGGGCTGCGGCGAGAGTTTTGCCCGCGGCAATGTCGTCCTGAATCCATTTGGCAATCTGTTGCCAGCCTGCAGCTTGCCACGTTTCAAATGGTCCCGCGCTCCATCCGAAACCCCAGCGGACGGCAAAGTCGAGATCACGAAGATTGTGACATATACTTTCGGCCTGCACGGCACAGTAATGGAATAAATCCCTGAATACGGCCCAGAGGAATTGCGCCTGCGGATGATTGCATTCCCGCAGTTTCTGCATCTTTTCGGAAGGATTTTTCAGCTTCAGTATGCTTTCAACTTCTGCAGCAACTGTTCCTGCAGACGGCCGGTACTCGCCTTTGGCTGCGTCAAAAACCAAAATCTCTTTGCCCGCTTTTTTATAAACTCCCGCACCTGTTTTTTGGCCGTGTGCGCCTTTTTCAATCAGCGCTTTCATCCAGTCGGGAAGAACAAAAATCCTACTCCAAGGATCATCGGGCAAAGTGTCGGACATGGTCTTCACCACATGACCGAAAGTGTCGAGGCCTACAACGTCGGCTGTTCTGTATGTCGCACTTTTTGCGCGGCCGATTGAGGGTCCTGTCAGAGCATCGACTTCGTCGAAACCCAGGTTGAACTTTCCGGCATGATGCAACGTGGCCAGCATCGAAAACACGCCGATACGGTTGGCGATGAAGTTGGGCGTGTCTTTTGCGCGGACCACACTTTTGCCAAGCACGGTCGTCAGAAAAGCTTCAAGATTGTCCATCACCGTGCTGTGGGTTGCCGGACCGGGAATAATTTCGACAAGTGACATGTAGCGCGGCGGATTGAAGAAGTGGACACCGCAAAATCTGTTCCTCAAATCTGCCGGAAGCTTTTCGCTCAGGGCTTTCAGACTGAGACCTGAGGTGTTGGTTGCAAAAATTGCCTCAGACGAAATGTGCGGAGAGACTTTGGCATAAAGGTCGGCTTTCCAGTCCATCCTTTCGGAGATCGCCTCAATTATCAGACTGCAGGCGGTCAATTTGGAAAGGTCCGTTTCATAATTTGCGGCTTCAATGTCATTTACTTTTCCTTTGACGGAAAAGGGTGTCGGTTCGAGTTTTTGCAAAGATGCCAGTGCCTTTTTGACTGTCCCGTTTTTGTCTCCGTCTTTTGCGGGCAAATCGAAAAGCACGACCTCTACATTTGCGTTGGCCAGATGTGCGGCTATTTGCGCGCCCATGACGCCGGCGCCGAGCACAGCAACTTTTTTGAAAAGAAATGTCTGTTCCATGGAGTCCTCACAATTGATCAGGTGGACCCCGCAAGCTTATCGGCTGTCACTCAAGGTAACAACACGTTCAATTTTTGAGAAATTTTACAAGTTCACCGATTTTATGGATTTCTCGTGAGGTTATCCTGCCGCCGGCAACAAAAGCATGACCGCCGCCGCCGAAGTGAGTTGCAAAATAGTTGCCGAGATGCTTCTCGGCATTGTCGGGCTTGTTCCAAGGATTGATTCCGCATGAAACCGAGGCCACCCCGTTTCTGGGAGGCTGAACGTGAATCGCGTACTGAATTTCCGGAAACAGCAGATAAGGTATGAATCTGCCCATTCCGGGAAACGACTCCGCCATCGTCCAATCAAAAAAATTACTCACAGAAATGTTTTTTTCGATGACAGTTTTGTCCTGATACAGGCGGCTTTGCTTTTGGACGATCAGTTTCTCGAATTCGATGATTGCCGGATAGAGAGGGTCAGAAAGCATCAGCTCGTCGACGCTCGGCGAGACAATAAGTTGTTGAACGAGGCGGCGGTACAATTCGGTTTTGTCGACCGCCGGATGATTTCCGGAGAACAGTGTTTGCAGTTTCACCGCGTCGCTCGCAAAATCGTGAGCTGAATTTGCGTTTGCGAATTGTGCACCGTCGATAATTTCCGCCAAATCTATGAGCCTTTCGTACTCTTCGATGAGCGACTGCGGAATACCGAGTTGCCGGTGATGAGTTCGGAGCAGGCCGGGAGTGCTCGTCGCACTGATATCCCAAAGACAAGTCAGATTCGGCAAAAAGTTATTGCAGTTGTCGGGTGTCAAAAACGGCATTCCCCCGCCCGTCGGATGGTGGTCAATCCAGAAACAGGGAAGTTGAGGGATTTTTGAATTGTCAGACGGACGGTCCGAAAAAAATTTGTCCGTCAGCAGGGACGGATGCAACGAAAAATCCAGTATCGCACACGGATGTTTGAGGTCGGTTTTTGACCAGTCCTGCTGATCGGGGCCGTGGTTCACCGGATGCACAGAGACCTGAAGCTCAGGATCATTCGCGAGAGTTCTCAGAAATTTGACAAACACAGCCGACGCGATTCCGCCGTCTGCATCCGCGTGCGAATAAATGTGGTAAGCGGGCTTGTTCATGTCGGGAGTCTCCCGTTGCAGAATTTCTTCAGGCGATCATTCTGAGTACAATCAAATAAAGGCTGATTGCACCCATAAAAATCGGGCTGAGGATGTTCGTAAAAAGCAGAACGAGCATCACGATACTGATGACTCCGGCATGTTCATTCAGCTTTTGGCCGGTCTGGTAGCTGATGTTGTTGAGCAAAAGTCTCCATCCGCTGGAATTGGGAAACGGAAGAAGGTTGAATACTCCGATGACGATGTTTGACTGAGCAATTGCGAGCAGGAGCCGCGGAACCGGATCGTTGCCCGCCCACATCATTTCAAGTTTGTATCCTGAAACGACAGCGATTATTCCGCACAGGAGGGCAATGGCAAAGTTGGTTGCCGGACCGGCGGCTTCGGCGATGTTGATGTCTCTGCGGATTTTCTTGAAATAGCGCGTGTCGATGTTCAATTGTTTGGCCCATCCCAAAAGAAACGGGATGCCGGATAAAAGCAACACAAGCGGCAGTATGACAGTGCCGAGAAGATCAATGTGCGGGACCGGATTCAGCGTTGCCCGCGATTCGGTTTCGGATGAACGGTCGCCGAGCTTTCGCGCTGCAATGGCCCGTGCTGCTTCACGCATTGTCACTGCAACAAGAAAACCGCAATAGGTCAGGATGGCATCTTCAATTTTTAGGTTTGACATTGTTTTTGTGTCCGCCTTCGAACCAGAAAAATAATGATCGCAACAATAAGTGCGAGTCCGATTATGCCGTATGTGAGTGTTTGTCCGCGCTTGACCATCTGCATGAGCCATTCGCGGTTATCCGCACCCAAATATCCAAGATAGACCCACACCGGCACACTTATAAGAGCCGCTGCGCCGTCAAGAATAAAAAACCTCAAAAAGCTGACTTTTCGGGATGCACCCGCCGTCAGGAAAATCGGAGTTCGTAGTCCGGGCATGAATCGGGCCGCAAAGAGAACCCAATTGCCGTATTTGGTGAACTTGCTTTGGACCATAATAAAGCGGTCGGGGGTCATCAGCTTACTGATGAGCGGGAGCGAGAAAACCCTCTGACCGAAAAACCGGCCAATCGTGAACACGATGCCGTCTCCAATCAGGACACCTGCCATACCGGTCACGATCATGGTGGACAGCTTTGTGAAATGCAGTCCGGAAATGATTCCCCCTGCAACCAAAGAGATGTCCTCAGGAATCGGCAGTCCAAAACCGCACGCGATCAGAACCCCGAAAACGGCCCAGTAGCCAAATTCGGTGAAAAAATTTACCAGCCAACTGAGCGGTTCCATGTGACCCTCTGCTTTGCCTGAAACTTTCTCCGGAAATCCGGAGCTTCCCCCGAAGGGAGGCACGCGGGGCGGTTCTACCCGCCTGAGCTGCTCAAATCAAATTCTGAAGAGCGGGTTGACAGCCTTCCAAGCCGGATTATGTTCCTGAACAGTCGGGCCCCGCAACCTGCAGGGCCTCAAAATATTGAGTATTTACTTGTGTTACGCAGCCCTTGGCTTGGAGGACGACAGCAATGGGAAAAATCATTGGCATTGACCTTGGAACCACGAATTCAGTTGTTGCAGTCATGGAAAACGGAACTCCTAAGGTGATTCCAAACCAAGAAGGTGACCGGACGACCCCCTCGGTTGTCGGTTATACCCGTGACAACGAGTTTATTGTCGGCCGTGCGGCCCGCAACCAAGCGGTGACCAATCCCAAGAACACGGTGTACTCGGCAAAGCGGTTCATTGGTCTTCATTTCACTGAGCGTAAAGAAGAAGCATCCAAGATGCCTTACACCGTAAAGCAGGGCGGCGGGGACAAGGTTTTGTTTGAGCTGGGTGGCAAAGAAATGGCTCCACCCGAAATTTCTGCAAAGGTATTGGGCAAACTTAAGGCGTCGGCGGAAGCTTATCTGGGCCAGCCTGTAACTCAGGCAGTTATCACGGTGCCTGCCTACTTTAACGACTCTCAGCGTCAGGCAACGAAAGATGCCGGCCGCATTGCCGGACTCGAAGTCCTGCGCATCATCAACGAGCCGACCGCAGCCGCTCTGGCCTACGGTCTCGACAAAAAACACAACCAGAAAATTGCCGTTTACGACTTCGGCGGCGGTACATTTGACGTGTCGATTCTCGAAGTGGGCGACAACGTTGTCGAGGTTCTTGCGACCAACGGTGATACTCACCTCGGCGGTGACAACATCGACGAATGCCTGATTGACTGGCTTGTGAGTGAATTCAAAAAGCAGACCTCGATTGATGTTTCCAAGGATGCAATGGCCATGCAGCGTCTTCGCGAAGCTGCCGAGAAGGCCAAGATTGAATTGTCATCAACGACCAAAGTCGACATCAATCTTCCGTACCTGACAGCCGATGCTTCGGGTCCCAAGCACTTGGCTGTGACGCTGAACCGTCCTCAGTTTGAACAGATGGTCGACAAGATCATCGAAAAAACCATCGAGCCCTGCCGCGCAGCGCTGCGTGATGCCGGTCTTTCTGTTGAGCAGGTCGACGAAGTCGTGATGGTCGGCGGTTCGACACGCATTCCGCTGGTGGGCGAGAAGGTTAAGGCCTTCTTCCGCAAAGAGCCTAACCGCTCGGTGAATCCTGACGAAGTTGTTGCTGTCGGTGCTGCTGTTCAGGCCGGCGTGTTGGGCGGTGAAGTGAAGGATGTATTGCTTCTCGATGTCACTCCGCTGAGCCTTGGTATTGAGACTTTGGGCGGAGTGTTCACCAAGCTTGTCGAGCGCAACAGCACGATTCCAAAGCGCGCAAGCCAGATCTTTTCGACGGCTACCGACAATCAGCCGAGTGTTGAGATTGCAGTGTTTCAGGGCGAGCGTGAAATCGCACGTGACAACCGTTTGCTCGGAAGATTCAGTCTGAATGAGATTCCTCCGGCACCGCGCGGAATTCCGCAAATCGAAGTGACTTTCGACATTGATGCCAACGGTATTCTGAATGTGTCTGCAAAGGATCTCGGGACCGGAAAAGAGCAGAAGATTACCGTGACGAGTTCATCCGGATTGTCTGAATCTGAAATCAAGCGAATGGTCGACGATGCTCAGGTTCATGCAAGTCAGGACAAAGAGCGTCGCGAGGTTATTGATGCCCGCAACAAGCTCGACGGGCTTGTATTTCAGGTAGAAAAGACCATGCGTGACAACGAAGGAAAGATTCCGGAGGAAATCAAAACCGGTTTGACTGAAGAACTTCAGAATGCGCGTGTGACTCTTGAAAAAGAGTCCGACAACAAAGCGGCGCTTGAAGCTGCAGCTCAGGCGCTTGAGCAGAAGGCCTACAAACTTGCAGAGGAAATGTACAAAACATCTTCTGCTCAGGGGCCTGAAGCGGGACAGGGCGGACCTTCGGGTTCGGCGGGCGGCGCAAAGAAGGACGGCGTTGTGGACGCTGAGTTTGAGTCAAACTAATAATTTCTCAGCATTCTTTTTTCGCTGCGGGGCAAACGGAACCGCGCGGAGGGGTGTGGAACGAAATTTATAAGGTCGCGCAAGGGGCGCGACCTTTTTTTATGGCAAATTTTCAAGTTGACACCTCAAAGTGCAAACGAGTAAGGTTTTGGCCAGCAGCTCAAAATCATTATTCACAGTGCGCTCAGGGGACGCGGTATGCGTAAAGCCAGCGAAGCTCTCAGGTTTCCTCAATCGGCCGTTTTGTTTAGATTTTGTCTTCGGGTTCTTGAAGAAAGAAAGCCCGAAGGTAAAGTCCACGATCAGGATGTCGGAAACATTCTTGATTATAATCCGAGTGATACAAGTCACTGGAAACGGGGAAAGAAAGCAGTGCGGAGTATCTTCGCACTGGAAGCGCTTTCCCGCGCTCTCGACGTTGACGTCGAGTTGATTGAAGACGTTGCCAGCGGAACTCTTGATTTTGACGAAGCTTGGTTCGAATTCTGCGAGTCGGAAGACGAAGCCCGTCAGAGCAAGGCCATGTCGGGGCTGACGTTTTCCAAACAGCGCCGTGACCGTCAGTTGATGATGGAAGGCGTTGCCCAAGCAATTACCTCCCGTGCAGAGGCCAACAGCGTTCCGGTCTTTTTGCCCGAATTGCTGAATGCAGTTCCGTTTATTCAGCTCGTTCAGGCTGATGTGACCGATCGCCTCGCACGCAGCAACCGCGTCAAGCCGGGCCAGTACGTGATCCGTTACCGTAAAGGTGATTTGACGTCGCACATTCGTTGCGCGATTGCCCGCGAAATTGCCCGTATAATTCTTATTTCCGAGAGAGAGCAGTTCATGCTGCCCGTGCGGACCGAAGAGTCTTCGGCAACTGAGATCGTCGACCTTGCCAACGCTTTGCTTGTGCCGTCAGAGCTGCTCTGCTCCGAGCTGACCAAAGTTCCGCCGCGGGCAAATATGGTCAAATATCTTTCGGACCTCTTCTGGGTCCCCAAGGTTGTCATTCGCAGCCGGCTTGTGACCCTGCTGATGAAAGATGCAACTGACTCGGTCTTTGATGCGCCCGCAGTTGCAATGCCTCCCAAGCGGCCTGTCGTAACAGCCACGTCGGCAGCCTATCTGTCTGAAGATGATTCCGGCGGTACTCATTCGTCCGGCGGCCAGTCAGAGGATTCCTTTCAGTAAGAGCAAGATCAGCAGTCCTCAAAAATTGGGCCGGTCTGGCTTGGACCGGCCTTTTTTGTTGCCTTTTTGGCCTAAAAGTGGAAAAAGACTATCTTTGAGTGGACTCATTACAAAAGTGATAACAGCACGACTGAACCAGAGGGGACAAGTAGGTGCATATCAAATCGTCAGCAAACAAATTGAACAACTGTTTTACGACCGTTTCAAAGGAACTCTCGCCCCGTCGCGGTTCTGACGACGATGACGACGGAGATTTCGATGATGACGATTTCTCCGACGACGATGACGAGGACGAAGACGGCGGTGCAGCCAGTGCCGGTATTGCAATCGACCCTGAGAGTGCAAAGCCAAAGACTCTCACACGCAAAGAGGCGATTGAGATTCTTCAGTCGACCAGAGATTTTGCCGGTGTTGATTTGCGCAAAGCAAACCTGACGAAGCTTGATTTTTCCAACTGCAGCTTTGCCGGCGCCAATTTATCGTACGTCAACTTCAAGGACTCCAACCTTGAAGGTTGCGATTTCTCGGAATCGAGCCTTTGGAATGCCAATCTTGAAGGTGCAAATCTGACGCGCGCAAATCTGGAAGATGCTGACTTGGATTACACAAAATTACGCGGCGCTGTCCTGTATCGGGCGAATATCCGCCGCGCTCAGCTGCCGACGGATTTGATTCCCCGCGACGAAATTTTGCGCTCGGTGAATGAAGGTACCAAGATCAGCCGCTGATTCATTGGTGTGTTGGTTTTAACTGATTGAGGGTTTTCTTCCTGCGTTACGCGAGGAGAGAACCCTCTGTCAGTTCTTCCGCAACAAAAACCGGTGTCACTTTTCCTGCTTGGGATTCTGTTGAAAGCAACATGCCCTCGGAGACTCCGAATTTCATTTTTCGCGGTGCGAGATTCGATGCGATAAGGACTTTGCGGTTGACGAGTTCTTCAGGGGTAATCCATTCGCGGATTCCGGAAAAAATCTGGCGTGTTCCAAGTTCGCCCAAAGCGACTTTGAGCCTCAGCAGTTTGTTGGATCCTTCAACCAGCTCTGCATTAATGACGGTTCCGACCCGAATTTGGACCTTGCTGAAGTCCTCGATCGAAATGGAGCCGGACTCTTTTGATTCCGGTGGAATTTGGCTTTGGGGTTGCGGTGCCGCACTTTTCTGTTTTGTTGCAGCTGTTTTTTCTGTTGCCGGCGTTGCTCCGGACTGCACGGCCGAAGCAGGCATTTCCATCCGCTGAAACAATCGCGGGATTTCGCCGAGTTTAAAACCGGTTTTTATGGCGTAGAAATCTTCGGCGCGGCGCATGGAGTCGGTCAGTGTCGTCGTATCCTCGCCAATCGATGCGAGAAGCTCGGCCATCCGCTCAGGAAAAAACGATGCCGCAAGATAACCGACGGTTCTGATGACTGCCGTACTGTGGGCGAGAACATTTGCGAGCCGCCGGCGTGACGTTTCGTCGGAATGCTTACCCAGCTCCCACGGCTTTTGTCCGGCAATGTATTTATCTGCGAGACTCACCAGCTCCCAAATTTGATTGAGCGCATCAGCCAGTCTGAAGTCGTCAAAGGCAGATTGAACCGCAGCGGAGAGTTTTTCTGCCGTTTCAGCAATGTGCTTTTCTTCTTCGGTTTGACTTTCTTTGTGAAACGTCGGGAGCACTCCGTCGAAGTATTTTTCGACCATGACAAGAGTCCGTGACGCCAGATTGCCGATACCGTTTGCAAGGTCCGCGTTGTATCTTTCGACGATGGTCTTAATTGTGATGTCGACGTCCTCGCCCGGATTCGCAAGACGAAAAACCGAATTGACAAACGCATCCCTGCCTAGGGGAAGCAGGTCTGCCGGACTGATCACATTTCCGAGACTTTTGGACATTTTGTGTCCGCCCGAAAGTAACCAACCCGTAACGCAGAGCTTGGGCATGGGGAGTTCGAGTGACAGAAGAATTGCCGGCCAGAAAAGCCCGTGGAACTTGAGGATGTCTCTGCCGATAACGTGAGTTGCAGATTTCCAGAAAGGGCTGGTTTTGGCCGCGTTGACTCCTCCGACACCGGTCACGTAGTTGGGCAGCGCATCAAACCAGACGTAAGCGACGTGCTGTGAATCAAACGGAAGTTCTATTCCCCAGCTCGTGCGCGATTTGGGCCTCGAAATACTGAGGTCTCCGTCGAAAGACTCGCACAAACCAATCAGTTCGTTGATATACCTGCGCTGGGTTACGATTTTTCCGGCACGCACCAGCTCAGTGATCTGAGGCAGATACTTTTGAATCTTGAAGTAATAATTGCCTTCCTTGCGGAGCTCTGTCGGACGTTTGTGAACCAGACAGTTCGTCTGTTCGTCCATTTCTTTTGAGGTCAGAAATGCCTCACAGTCCACGCAGTAACGGCCCTCATGTTCGCCAAAGTAAATATCTCCCTTGTCGAAACAATGCCGGAGAATATGCTGCACATTTTCCTTGTGTTCTTTACCTGTGGTTCGCATAAAAATGTCGTACGACAGGCTGAACTGTGCAAAAATATCTTTCCACCGCAAGGCGAATTCATCGACGAGAGTCTGCGCAGATTTTCCGGCGGCCTTGGCTTTTTCCTCGATTTTTTCACCGTGCTCATCCATACCGGTGAGGGTTTTGGATTGCATTCCGCGATGGAGGTAGTGGCGGCCCAGAATATTCATGAGCGCGGTTGAATAAATGTGACCGGCGTGCGGCTCGCCCGAGGCATAATAGATCGGAGTGGTGATGTATTTTGAATTGTTTTCCATGAAGAGCCTCAAAGAGACTTGTGCTTGATTAGAGCCCAGAAGTCTGTGGAGGAAGACAAGAGTTTTTTGACGGCGTTATAGTCCTGCGAATCTGCGGGCAAATCAAGGTAGCGGTGTGCGGCCGGAAATTTCGGTGACGGTTGGTCCAATTTGATGCCGAGCCGGACAGACGTTTTGTCACGCGACAGCTGCATTGCCTTTTCGACATAAACTTTAAAAAGTTCTTCGCTTTCTGCGCGCAGGCTCCAGTCGGGCAAAGCGCGAATCACTTTTTCAAGTGACTGTCCGACCACCATGCTGATCACCAACTGTATCGCCGGAGAGATTTGATGTTTTTCAAAATCGCCGTTCATCCATTCTTCCGAGAGTTGCATAGCGGTTTGCAGCACGCGCAACCCGCAGCGTGAGTCGACCTCTCGCGCTGCCGCGCATGCGAACGGTCTTTCGTTTGTTATCGAGGGATGATCATACTGAAGCTGGGACCAGCTGAGCCTTTCCACTTCGGGCTGGCCGCCTGCAGATTCTCTGATTCTCCATGCAATGTCCGTCTCACTGCGGTTTGGTCGCAGGCCGCCGTAAATAGCATCATCAACGTAGAGCCAGTCTGCATCGGCAGAAGGTCCTTCAAATGCCGCGGCGCTTGCGGGAATCGTCAAGCCGGTCTGTTTGCATGCAAAAAGACCGGTGCGTTGTTTGGGAAACGAGGCGTTTCGCAGATTCTGGCCGGTGGGAACGGTAATTTCTTCTTTGGTTGCGGTCAGAGTTGCCAAGTTCATCCGGTGTGAGGTGAGCAAACCATCCTCGGATTCGATGATGTGTATGACGTCCGCTTTGGAAGAGGGGATAACCGCCACGACCGAATTAAAGCGGGTCTTTTGGAAACTTTTGTGGCGGGCATTCAGACAAATCAGCTCGGAAGTCATTTCTTTTTGGATAAAACGCTCATCAAGTGAATTTCTCCACAGGACACAATGAGCTGCCTTGTCGTCGCCGAAAAGTTCCAAGGACTGTAATTGAAGCCTTCCCATGGGCAGACACGCCGGCGCGGGAGAGGGCGGGTTCACGGCAGCGGCCTGAGCGGCTGCGCGGGCACCAATTTTGTTCGGCAGTTGTTTGGGCAGCGCAGATTCGTGTGTCCTGAGGCTTATCGGCGTGCTGCAGCGGAAGTGGCTCGCCGGCTCCGCAAGGTTTGAGATCGTTTTTTGCGGCAGGTTCCTGTTCCAGCAGCGAAGTCCGCCGTTCTCGACAACGGCACTTGCCGTATCGAAAAACGGGACCCACGCGGTTGAAAAGATTTCTGTGGCCCATGGCTTTTGCAACCCGAGCGCGCGCATGCCCTGACTTGGATGAAGTGCCGGCGAAAATTCCCGTGCAGTGACCAGCGGTGACGGTCCTCTGAGCTCAAGCCATTCGGCTGTCTCGGTTCCCGAGAGAATCGGAGGCACGCGCTGGTCAATTTCACCGATCAGAAATCCCCTGCGACCGAAATTTTCAAACACGAGATTGTCTGCGAACGGATGGGGCCTGCGGAAGGGGAATATCCTGCCGAGTTTTCTGGGCATGGACTCTTCGAGAAGACTGAGGAGATCCCGTTTGGCAAAATTG
>RFOM01000029.1 GCA_009926615.1 Pseudomonadota bacterium | reverse complement strand
AGATACACTTGAAGCGGTGATGAATGCCCGTGCCAAGGCAACCCAGATGCAGGTGAAACTGAGCGATGCCGCTTCGCTGCAAAAGTTTCAGCAGGCTCAGTCCGAGCTCGGCGGCGCACTCGCCCGCCTTATGGCTGTCAGCGAAAGTTATCCGCAACTGAAGTCCATGGAAAACTTTCGTGACCTGCAGATTCAGCTTGAGGGTACTGAGAACCGGATCACTGTTTCACGTCAGCGGACAATTGCAGCGATTCAGGAATTCAACAATCAGGTGACGGTCTTTCCCACCAACCTGACAAACTCGCTCATCTATCATTATCAACCTTTGCCCCAGTGGGGAGCCGACAAAGATGCCAAATCACTTGAAAAAGCTCCAACAATTAATTTCAAAAAGTGAACAGGATCAGCTTGAATCGCTGATCGTCGGCATTGAGCGCCGGTATCCGGTCGAAGTGGTTGTCGCCCTCACGGACGAGCCGGCAGTCGTACCCTTCGCATCTGCCCGAATGATTGCCCTGCTCGCGGTAGCAGCTGAACTGGTCGCGGAATTTTTTTGGTTGCCGGTGCCGGCTTGGGTTATGGGTTTGTTTGTTTTTCTTTTTCTGACGGCTCCTGTCGGTCGCCTCCAAAAATTCTGGCTCTTTCGCTTAATCTCTTCAAACAGGGAACGCGAGACTGCCGTTAGCAATCAGGCGTCTCTCTGCTTTAATGACTTGGGACTCGCCCGCACCAAGGAAAGAAATGCCCTGCTGCTCTTTTTCAACGTCAGAGAAAAGATTTTTTACCTTCATCCGGACCGCACTCTTGAAAAAGAATGGCCCGAACTCAAAATCGAAGATCTGTCCGAAAAATTGAAAACCAGTCTGCAAAATACAGGCGCGCCGCAAGCCGCGGCTGCAGAGGCTCTGAGCTCGCTCCTGAGCTTGGCCCGCGTCCGCTGGCCAGATTCTGCAGAAAAGACCGTCATGACCGACGAACTGCCCAACGCCCTCGCATGGTGGACTCCGCGCTGACGGAACACTTTTTCCGAGTCATGCTTTTTTCTGACATCAGTCAAACACGCCCACCCCTCCGGTGAATGCCTCTGCTTTAATGAATCTGCGGCATACGTTTAGTTTTTCCGGAGGTTTTAAAAATGCGTCATTTGCTTATTACATTGCCCCTTCTTGCGACTGTCGGAACCGGTTGCAAAACCCGCGATTTCAACGTCGACAGCAAGAAAAAGATGAGCGAACAGGACAAGCGCGAAGGCAACGAGTGCGTTCGCCAGCTGGCAAAATGGGAAGCCGAGGCCAACGCCGTCACTTCACGCCCTTCGACGCTTATCAAACTCAAAAACTTCGAAATTCCGGCAGAGCTGATTGAAAGCGATGTTGCAGAAACAACACCCAAAGAAGTGCAGAAGGCATTTTTCATTGAAAAAGACGGAAAGAAATTTGTCCGTTGGATCATTCAGCCGGAAGACACCAAGTGGTTCAAGGATGTCGAAGCATTCATTCAGAAAAAGACCGGCAAGGCACCCGAGTCCTATGAACACTTCAACGGATATCTCACTGCATCACGCTCGGTGATTGCCGTAGACCCCGACACAGGTTTCAGTTTCTCGCTCAAAGCCTCAACCAACCAGACCGGCGGTGCATGGAAAGACAAAAAGCAGGACTGGAAAGACGGCAAAGACATTCGTGCTGTCAGCGATTACGTCGCGCGTCTCGAAAAAAATCTTAAACTCAAAACAGCCGTGATTCTGCAGGAACCGATGGCCATCGGAATTGCGGACGTTGACCAGTCGAACGTTGTGCGACTTCTCGGCGAAGCAGCAACATGCGATAAATACTACCTCCCCGGCTTCAGTGCTCTGCACGACAAAGTCGGCAAGGAAATTGCCGGTAAAGAAGACCCCGTCCAATTCTGGAACGACTACTACTCCAAACCGCTCGGCCGTGCGCTGGCCGAATTTGCAGGAATCTGGGGATTGTCTTTCGACTCGCCGCACTCACAAAACTTCCTCATCGAACTCGACAAATCCAAAAAACCGACCGGTCGCATTGTACTGCGTGACCTTGGTGACGTTTATGTCCTCAAGGAACAAACTGATTTCTTCTCTGCACAGAACGTTGCCACCCGTCTGAGCGCTGCAGACAATCTGAAAATCGGTACATTGCACATTGCTGTTGGTCTGTTGCACGGCAACAAACCTCCAAGCTGGGTGCGTCCGGAGCAATACAAAAACATTTGGGGCACTTCTTTCTTTGAATCCTTTGAAAAAGAGTACAACAGCCTGACGGGCTTTGAAGTCAGCAAAATCGCTTCCCCGATGGGCGCGCAGTCTGATTTTTCTTACGTGGGCAAGCACTATACCGTGGACAACAACTGGAAGACGGCGATGACAACCTTTGCTTCGTGCGTCAACACAGGTAAGGCAGACGGCAAAGGCGCATGTCCTCAGGGAGTCACAGACCGGCTCCGGAAATAAGCGGAACTGGTGTGTCCTTTGATTATGCCGTTACCCGATCAGAACCGACCACCCGCATCTGCGAATCCGTGCCGTGAAATCATGGATGATACCGGCTCATCTTTACCCCGACCGGCTCATTCTTTCCTCTCTGAATTTCCCTGAAAATCCCAACCAAAACGCCGCAGGCTCTTTTTTGCGGGTGGCTTTTTTTGTATTTTATCAACCTTGCGATAAAGTCATATGAGCCAAAACCAACACCGTCAGGGACAACCAATGAAGCCAGCTGTCAATCTCCGTCGGCTCTCATTTGTTTTGGGGTTGACATCAAGTTTGTGGCTGACCGTAAATTGCAAAAAGAACAGCAACGATGACTGGACAGAGTCGGAACTGCAGGCGATTGCCGCGTCCGCAGGTCCGGAAACAACACCACCGCAAAATATTATCGCCGGATTGATTGCGCAGGAGAGTGAGATTGCGCTGAAAATCATCAATGCGTGGGCGGAGCAAGTCAATACGACTCAAGGAATGGACCCAAAATCACTCCTCAATCAGGTCAGGCGAATTTTTAACCCTGATCATATGAAAAGATTCAGCTTTCAGGAGTCACTTTCCCGTTCCAAAACTGAAGGTTCAGGTGCACATGGTGCATCAAAGTCGGAGCGTCGACCGCAAGATTCACTTTACCATGCGCTCTGGAGCCGCATTGCCGATGCTGCCGGACTGGCCGGATTTTCCCGCTCATCGCAGCACATGAAACACTACCTTGGGAACTCGGGCACACCCCTGCGATACGGGTCCGCCGATGTTGCAAAGATTCTTCGGGAAACGGCGAATGCTCGCACCGCAAACTTTTCAAAGAAAAATCAGAATGACTCGGCTGAATTCATAAAAAACAAACTCCGTTTGGCCGGAATGGAATTATCATCTTCCGAAATGGCAATGATCACACGGATGGATCGTCGGGAATTGGCGTTCTTCATCGCTCGGCTTCAAGTCTTCGAACTTATGTCAAAATTCACTGTCCGCAATGACATTAACTCGGCTGCTCAACTGCAAAGCAAGCTACAAAACCTGAACAAAAAAGATTTTCCGGCTAAAGCGTCAAACGGACAAGGGGAGTGGCTGGAATACCGGCCAATCGGCAAACATTATGTGCTCGAACAGTCAGAACCGCAAAGTGATCTCTACTTCGCACTGGGCACGTTTGCAGGAATTTATTCGGCGACTCCGGTCGACATTAAAGTTGAAGACAACCAAGTCAAAACACGTTTCGTCCAGAGCATTTCGATTTATGACAAATACAACTGGGACGACGGAAAGTTCGTCACACTCTGGTCGGGATGGTGCGCGAAACTGAATTCCGGCAACTGCTCCGAGATCGAGGCCCTCACTTCACTCAACGTCGGTGACAAATCGATTGGCAGGCTTCACAAACTCGGCATGGCCCGTGAATTTGAGGTTTATGGCAAGGGCGCCGTCAGCACTGTTTGGGACGCAATCAATTTTCGTGACCTCATCAATCCGCAAAAAGCGAAGGTGCGGATTGCGCTGGGGAAGGCGCTGACAGAGTATCTTATGCCGGTCACAGATATTCCGGATTAATAATGGCCGGTGTGAGCCGGAAGACTGCGATGCCCACCTTTGCTTCGTGCGCCAATACAGGTAAAGCAGTCGGTACAGGCGCATGCCCTCAGGGAGTCATCGACCCGCACCAGAAATAAGCGGAAGTTGCGTGTCCTTTGATTAAAAAACCCGAGGACACAGACCTTTACCGGCGGCATGCGGTTTTTTGTTTTTTAACCCGCAAAGAGTCAGTCGCAATGTTTAAATTTCGCTTATTTTTTCTGATTTTTCTTGCCCTTCTTCAAGTTCGGCTTATTTCCTCTGCGAGTGCCGATACACCTTTTTCAAAAGAGGTGTCCCTGCTGGGAGGAATCTCCCGCGGACGGGGTGACGGCCTGAGCCCGACCACTGCACCTGCCTCTGTTTTTTTCTATGCCCGCAGCTTTAAAGATCCCAAGCCTGAGCATTTTTTGCTTCGAGTTATTGCAGATACCGTGGTGACCGAATTCAAAACGTCATCAACGCCGATTTCGCTCCTTTCCCCCTTGGAGCCGGCCACGGCGGTGCTCATCCGCTTTGGATTTTCGGGATGCTACCTGTGGAGTGCGGACTGGATGGGCTGTCTTGATGACGGTCCGCGTCTGAGCTATTTGCTGCAAGGTTCATCAAACGCTCAAACACTCGGCAGCTTTCCTCTCGGAGGAAGTCTTCATTTTGGCGGATTTTTCCCTTGGATGATCACCGCCCGAGCCGAATACGGGCGTTGGGACAGCAAAGTGAAAGGCGCGGCCAAAAACAACACCGCAAGCCTGTTTCTGATCGGCGCAGGATACAACTGGTAAACTCGTCAAAAAGCGCGGGATGGTTTATGACCTTCGTAACCCCAGCGAAGGAGCGCTTATGAAGACCTATCATGATCTTCTCACTCATATTCTTGAGTTCGGTCACCGCAAGGAAGATCGCACCGGTACGGGAACCCTCAGCGTGTTCGGCTACCAGATGCGCTTTCCGCTGGCTGAAGGCTTTCCGCTGCTGACGACCAAAAAGGTCCATTTCAAATCGGTCGTCCATGAACTCCTGTGGTTCCTTAAGGGCGACACAAACATCAAATACCTCAAAGACAACGGTGTCTCGATTTGGGACGAGTGGGCCGACGAACGCGGTGAACTTGGTCCGGTCTACGGCCATCAGTGGAGAAACTTCGGCGCGAAAAAGGCGGGCGACTCGTGGCTGGGAACCCGCGTTGAGCAAGACCTCAGAGGCGTCGATCAAATATCCCAACTGATTTCAGACATCCGCCGCAATCCCGATTCAAGACGTCTCATTGTTTCCGCATGGAATCCCGTTGATGTGCCGCAGATGGCGCTTCCGCCATGTCATTCCCTCTTTCAGTTTTACGTGGCAGGCGGTGCGCTGTCCTGTCAGCTTTACCAGCGTTCGGCCGATGTCTTTTTGGGCGTACCGTTCAACATTGCGTCCTATGCTTTGCTGACTCACATGATCGCTCAGGTTTGCGGTCTTAAGGCCGGCGATTTTGTTCATACTCTCGGTGACGCTCATTTGTATTCGAACCACGTTGAACAGGCGCGCCTGCAGTTGTCGCGGGAGTACCGCTCCCTGCCGGCACTCCGGCTCAATCCTCAGGTCAACGACCTCTTTGCCTTCACTTTTGATGACATCACCCTTGAAGGCTACGATCCTCATCCTGCAATAAAAGCACCGGTTGCGGTTTGAGTATGAAAGTCATTCTTATTGCCGCAATGGCTCGCCACAGGGTCATCGGCATCAACAACACATTGCCTTGGAAACTTTCGGCAGACCTGAAAAGATTCAAATCACTCACGACAGGCCACACGATTGTCATGGGCCGAAAAACCTTTGAAAGTCTGGGTCGCCCGCTGCCTTCGCGCAGACACATCTGCGTCTCGCGCAAGTATCCGCAAAATTGCCTGACCCCAGACGAAAACTGGCCCGAACAGGTTTTTTGGTGCGGTGATCTGTCCGCAGCACTGCGCCTGACTGAGCAGCAATACGTCCAAAATCCGGACGAGCCTGTTTTTATTATCGGCGGCGCCGAAATCTACACGCAGGCGCTTCCTCTGGCAGATGCACTGGAGCTCACGCAAATTGACGCTGAGTTCAAGGGCGATGCCTTTTTCCCGTTTTTCGAAAACCTCTTCGCACCTGAAGAAACAACCGCCGGCGAGGAATCAGGCTTGCCCTACCGGTTCAAAAGATTCCGCTCTCTTCGTCCCGACAACTTGATCGTTCGGCAGGCCGTGTCTGCAGATGCTGAGTTTATTGTCCGTTCGCAAATCCGAATGGCAGCGGAAACTGAAGAACTGAAACTCTCTCAGGATGTCGTCAGCAAAGGCGTTGAGAGAGTTTTTCAGGATCCGTCGAAAGGCGAATACCTGATTGCCGAGCGTATTAAACTGACCGGCGAACGTGTTCCGGCCGGATGTCTGCTCCTGCAAAAAGAGTGGAGCGACTGGCGGAACGGCGTGATTGAATGGATGCACAGTGTTTATGTTGTTCCTGATGAACGCCGCAGCGGAGTGTTCAGCTGGATGTACAAAGTGGCCGGCGCACGTGTCCGCTCCAGAGGAACATTGGGTCTTCGGCTTTACGTCGACAGAAACAACACGCCTGCCCGCGATGCTTACAGAATCGCCGGAATGCACGCCAGTCACTATGATTTGTTCGAAGATTTATTCTGATTGAGTTCACTATTGCGGAGCTAATGCGCGTGTCCAAGACCACACATATTCTGAGACCACGGGAAAACCCGAAACTGATGTCGATCATCATTCCGTTTTACAACGAAGAGGAAGTCATCCCGCTTCTGCAAACGGAACTGAACAAATTCGTGCAGACTCTGCCGTGCCCCTGCGAACTTATTTTCGTCAACGACGGCAGCCGCGACCGGACGCTCATGCTTCTTGATGCATGGGCAGCAAACGATTCGCGCATCCGTCTGCTCGGATTTGCACGCAACTTCGGTCATCAGACCGCCGTGACCGCAGGCCTCGATGTTGCCTGCGGTGATGCCGTCGTCATTATGGATGCCGACCTTCAGGATCCGCCGGATGTCATTCATGCCATGCTGGCCAAATACCGCGAAGGCTATGACGTTGCTTACGGCCAGCGGGAAATGAGGGTTGGAGAAACAGTCTTCAAGCGCTTCACGGCTTGGGCATTTTACCGTCTGATGCGACGGCTTGTGCATCCGGATTTACCTGTCGATGCAGGCGACTTCAGACTGATTTCAAGCGAATGTTTGCATGCGCTGAGAAGCATGCGGGAAACTCATCGCTTTCTGCGCGGCATGGTGGCTTGGGTCGGATTTGCGCAGACACCGGTCTTTTACAAACGCGAAGCCCGCGCTGCGGGTGAAACAAAATATCCGCTGAGAAAAATGCTCAAATTCGCTTGGACAGCTGCGCTGAGCTTCAGTCCGCTGCCCCTGCGCGTGAGTCTGATTCTTGGTGTGATCATCGCCTTTGTCGGTTTTTTGGCCGGTGCATATGCGCTGAGCGTGGGTCTCATCCATTTTTTCATGCCTGAATTCAGAATGCCCTACAGCAGCGGCTGGGCCTCAATCATGACACTGACATGCCTCGTCGGCGGGGCGGTACTGATCAGCGTCGGTGTCTTGGGTGAATACGTGGCGCGGATTTACGATGAGATTAAGGCAAGGCCGCTTTATCTTGTAAGCTACCGTCGAAATCTGGATCAGCAGTAAACGCATCAGGCTTGTTGCGAAAAACGAAAAATTTGGAACCCAGAAAGTTAACAGCCGTTGTCAGAGCCGTAACGGCAACAAAGATAACCTGCCACGGCAAAGACAAAAACTTAAGTCCGAGTGTGTTGAGCAGGGTGTTCAGGCCGGTTGTCAGAGTGTAGAGAAAGACGAATCTTAAAATCTGTTCGGCCGACCGCTGTTGCACCGAAAAAGTCCACGCGCGGTTGATAAAAAAAACAACCACCGTTCCCAAAATGCATCCCAAAGCTTTGGCCGAAGACACATGTGTGCCGAAATGAACGAGCATCCGGTAGACACCGAGGTCCGTAAAAACGCCGCAAAAACCGGTGACAATAAACTTGAAGAGCTGATTTCTCAGATTCCTGTTTTCAAGAAGCAACATCACACGTGACATGTAAATATCTACGGCGCGGCTCATAATCTTCAACTCCGTCTGCAGTCTGCAGGGCCCATCAAACCACGGACCGCCTCTTGCGGCAAGTGCAGTTCGCGGGCAAAAAACAAAACAGATGAGGGAGATATCGGCAATGACACAAAAAAAACCTTCGGAAACCAAGCCAATGCTGCTCACGCCCCTGCGTTTGGGACGGATCTTCTTTGTTCTTGCCGCCTGCGGAGTGGGACTGGGAGCCTTCGGTGCACACGCTCTGAAAGACATCCGTACACCGAATCAACTGGAGATTTGGAAAACGGCAACCCTGTATCTGCTTGTGCATGCCGTTGCCGGAGGATGCCTGTCACTTGTCGCCGAGCATCGGCAGGTTCCGCGCAGTGCGCTGTTGCTGTTTTTCTCCGGAAGCGTTGTTTTCGCCGGCAGCCTTTACGCTTTGGTCCTGACGCAAATAAGCCTCCTTGGGGCTGTGACACCCCTCGGAGGCCTGATGTTCATTTCCGGATGGCTGACTCTCGCCGCGCGGCTCCGGTGAAACCTTCAAAACTTAAAGCGAAGTCCGGCAGGAACGATGTTCAACGACAATCCGCTTTGGCTTCTCTCGGCGTCTTTGTTGGTTTTATCGGTTTCGCTGGAGTAGCCGACACCGATTTCACTGAATCCTTCGCAGTTCGCGGACAGTTCACGAACGGTCTTGACGCTCAGAGAAAAGACGTATCCCGAAACATCTTTGGTCTTGGTGGTCGTTCCTTCGTTTTTGGACTCGGCCACTCTTGAAATGAGTCCGATGCCCACGTCGGTTTCAAGGGGAAATCCGCCCGCTTCGAGCGTGTAATATGCGCGAGGTCCAATGACCAAATCGGAAGCCGTGTCTTCGACTTTGTTGACACCCTTGGCCGACTGGCGGTTGTAGGAGATGAGCGCACCGATTTCGAGGTTTGAACCCACGTCGTAGGTCACTGTCAGTGTCGAGGGTGCGTTTTGCGCAAGCGACAATTCGGGGCGCACGTTCCACTGCCCGAAGGATGCAAAAAAGTCGAGGCTCTCAGGCATGGTGGCGAGCGACGTAACAGGAGTTTCCTGCGTCTGGTTGCCGACGGTGGTCTTCAGGCCGACATATCGGAACGGAAAAAGACTGAGTGCTACATGCGCACCTGTTCCGGACGATGCTCCGCCGAGGCTTCCCGAGCCGCCCATGGCCACCAGTGTTCCCTGTTTGCCGGAAGCGAAACCGCTACGCTGGCCTGTCAGAGAATTTTTCTTTGACGCAATTTCGGAAGCAGAGGCAACGCACCAGCTGCCGGCAAGAGCAGCGCTTAACGCAAGAGCTTGCAACTTCATGGAAAATCTCCTGTTGTAGTTTGTACGAGAACGTTAACCGGACATTGTTGTCCGACGGCTCGGAAGTCAAGCTTCCAAGGGCAAAATTTGCCGCGGCTAACCTCATCCGGTCTCCGATACCCAACTGCGAACCGGAGGGTATTCATGCAGCGCCTGCATGTCGGCCAATTCATATGTGCGTCACGCTTTGAAATTCAGTCGCTGCTCGGCATAGGCGGCAGCGGTGAAGTTTATCTGGCGCGCGACGGGCAGAACAAAAACAACAACCAGCTGGTTGCACTGAAGGTCTATTTTGAACTGAGTTCCGCCGACACTCCTCTTCTCGAACTGCATGCGCGCATTCAGCGCGAGGCGCAGGCGCTTGCCAAAATCAAGAACGAATCAATCGTCAAAGCTTTCGAAATTCTCAGCGAAGGAAACATGACCATTCTGGTTCAGGAATACCTGACCGGCGGGTCGTTGTTCGATGCCATCCGGCGTGACCCGCAGGAATACAGAAAACCGATGACGTGGCTGAACATTGCTTACGCGCTCGCCTCGGGCCTCGAAAGTATTCATATGGCCGGAATGAGTCACGGTGATATCAAGCCGGGGAATATCGGATTTCGTGACCTTTCCCATCATCAACCGGTTTACATTGACTTCGGTCAGGCGGCGCTTGTCAGCAGCAGCGAATTCCTGACCCGACCTGCTCATGCCATGGCAACTCTTCCTTACCTTGCACCGGAAAGGACCGGATTCGTCAAAGCGATGCGCGAGGAGCAATCAGACCTGTATTCGTTGGGCGCAACACTCTACGAGCTCGCCTCAGGCCGCCCGCCGTTCGAAGATTCCACTCCAAAAGCACTCCTCGAAAGAATTTTGAACGGTGTCGCGCAACCCCTGAGTGAGGCAGTCGAAAAGTTTCCGGAGCAGCTCAGTGATATTGTTCAAAAACTGCTCAGAAAAAATCCCGAGGACCGCTATTTCACCGCACGCGGACTCGCGGCAGACCTGAAAAAATGCATCGACCTTTTTGAACAAAACAAAAACATTCCGGTCTTTGCTCTCGGAAAGAACGACCGCTTCCGTGAACTGAACCACAAAACGGCTTTCGTCGGCCGCCTCGGTGCTCCGTCAGGTGCCGGTAAATCGCGTCTGTGTTTCGAAGTCGGACTCGAAGCTTCCCGAAAAAAAGTTAAAACACTCACCGGAAAATTTTCGGAATTTGAGCGCAATGTGCCGCTCTCCGGAATTCTGTCGGTCATTCACGGACACCTGCGTGAAATGATGCTTGAGCCGGAAGTTGAGTTCAAACTATGGGCCCGCCGCGTCGGGACCAAACTCGGTGCGAAACTCAGACTGCTCACCCAGCGCCTCACGTTCCTGCGCGATATTTTTAACTTCACCCACGAGCTTCCCAAACAGGAATTTGAAGACGAATCGAAGATGTTCATCGAAGCTCTCGTGGACCTGCTGGCCGAATTCGGTACCGGCAACGAGGCTATGATTCTGATTCTCGACGACCTGCAATGGGCGGATCCGGAGAGTCTGTCGGTGGTCGAGGTTATTGCCTCGCGGGCACGCCGCTCGACCCTCGGAAAGCTGCTTTTTCTGGGCTGCTACCGCAGCAATGAGGTCAATCAGGACCATCCCGTTCAGACACGAATCCTTCAGCACGAAAGCCCTCAGGCCCACGTTCAGCTCGGGCCGCTGAGTGAAGAAGAGTCGAATACGCTGGTCGAGCTTTTGCTTGACGAATCCGGAACGCAGATCGTCCGGCTGCAGCGAATGACCTTTCTGCTGACTCAGGGCAATCCGTTTTATATCAGGGAATATGTCAACTTTTGCCTCGCGCGGGAAATCTTCAGGCCCGACGAACAGGGTGAACAATGGATCTTTGATTCCGCAAAGGCGCAGGGAGCGTCCCTTTCGCACGGCATCGCATCCCTTGTCTCGGAGCGTATCGGCGAACTGAGCGACGATACCCGACAGATGCTCCTTATTGCGAGTGTCGTGGGCAACGAAGTTCATCTAACGGCACTCGATTTTCTGCTGCGCGGCAAGAATGCCGAAAAAACATTTTTAAGGTCGCTCAGCGAGCTCTCAGAACAACATCTTATTTACTTTACACGGGACACTCTGACTTTTGTGCACGACAAAGTAAGAGAAGCCGCGTATCAGATGGCCGGTCACGAACTGCGGACCGACTGCCACCACGGATATGCCGTCTGGCTGGACGACAAGCTCAGCAAAGAAAACGAAAACGGAAAGAAAAACAACGCATCGAATGAACTTTTTGAGCTGGCTTATCATCTCAAAAACGGCAGACCGCAAAAGCAGCCGCAATGGGCCCGCAAAATTCTGGCCAGTGCGGGACGCACGGCACTGAATGTTTTTGCCTATCAGAAGGCGCTCGAATACGCACAAACATCGCATCAGCTTCTACCGGCAGACTGCCTGTCGGCAAAAGAACTGCGTGCTGAGTACATTTTAATTACAGAACTGCTGGCAGATGCAAAAGTCCTGAACGAAGACCCTGTCGGTGCGGTTGACCTTTACACCAGCGCAATCCCAATCATTGAGGATGACTTTCACAAAACGGAAATTCTCTCAAAACTCTGTGAATGCAATCTGACCCTGTTCCGGTACAAAGACAGTATCGCCGCTGCCGAACAAGGCATGAAATATCTCAAGCGACCTGTCGACACGAGTGAGTTAAAGTCAATTTTCCTCATTGCTGCGCGAATCATTCCGTTCACCCTCTCAATCATGCTCTGGCCGCTTGTCAAAAATCGCAGCCGCCGCACACTCTCGCATGAAGAAAAAGTATTCTACAAACTTCTTGTCTCGATGCAGGTCGCCCTGTTTTTCTCGCGTCCCGTGGCCGCAATCAGCAATCAAATCCGCTACACGTGGAGAATTTTGCGGCAGGAAAGCGAATACCGCGCCATCCTGCTCGGCTACTGGGCTGTTGCAAGCGGCGTATTCGGATTTTCAAAAATTTCCAATGCCCTGTACCGCACGTCACTGCAATATTACGAGCAGCATCCGAACCCCATCTTCAGAGCATTTTTGCTTTTTACTTGGGGATATCTCAATGAGTTTCCGCGGGCACGCATCCGCGAGGCACATTCCAAACATTTGCAGGCTTTGGAAATCCTTGAAAACGCGGGAGAGTCGTTCTGGCGGGTGCTGACCATGCAGGGTCTTATCCACATGGATGAATACGCTCTGGCCAACGGCGAAACGTATGCGCTTCATTCGCGATACACCAATCTCATTTTCCGCATCAAACAGACGCCGACGATCCTTGATGCGATTCTCAGACATCATCTGCTGACAAAAAACACGGTTGAACTCAACCGCTACGAAACGATCGTCAAAGATGCCGCCAAGGTCATACGCACGGACGGCTTTGAAACCCTTGACGCGTGCTATGCCAATATCTCTTTGGGCGAAATCAACCTTTTGCGGGAAGATCCGCATGCCGCGCTGCCATTTTTGAGGGAAGCATTCCTGATCGTCATAAGGCATGTGCATCGCGTTTCGTACTGCATTTTTGCGCCGGTTCTTCTGGCAACCTGCTATATTCGCCTTAACCGGCCGTTTGCGGCTCTTCCCGCCCTGACTCTTGCATGGGTCAACCAGATCTTTGCCGCCCGACTGCTGATGCCGAAAACCATTTTCATTACCGGAGAAATGTTCTACCGCTCCGGATTCAAGATATTGGGCCGATGGGTTGCCCAAAAGGGCGTTGCAAAAGCGCAGCAGCTCCGGTTGCCTGCCATTCATTTCGAATTGCGCCTCTATCTGGCCAACCTTATTGTCGAGGATGATCCCGATTACGCACAGGTCATTTACCGCATGTGCAGGGAATATTTCTCCGAAAGGCAATATTTGTTTTTTGTTGACCGCTGCGACCGCGGGTTGATGCGCGCACAGTTCGTCATGGAGAGCCGTCAGGAACAGATTATGAACGTTTCCAACCGTTCCGGACGCAGCAGCAAAACGGAAGTCATGCGTCAGCGTGTCGAAATCGAATCACTGCTGCATGTTTTTTTGAACCTCAGCGCACTGAATGAAAAAGACCCCCTGCTCGATGCCGTGCTTGATGCGATGTGCAAGTGCACGGGTGTGGATTTTGGAGTTTTGTTCCTGTTTGAAAATGACAAACTTGTTCCGGTCCGCAGCCGCGGATGCAAAGTCGACGACCTGCGCGAGAATCTGAATCCGGCGCTCGGAATTGACAAGTGGTTCATTGAAAAATGTGAACAGGAAGCAAAGCGGGAACCGCGTATCAGACCCACGGCTTGGCGCACGCCGCATCCTGCCTGCGACGGTTCGGTGATGATGGTTCCGCTGCCGTATCAGGAAAAAATATACGGCTACTGTTACCTCGCCAACTCGGAGGTCACAGATTACTTTGATGCCCGTTCCCAGCGTGTGGTTTCACCGCTGGCCTCACAGGCTGCCATTGCTTATCAGAACTTTATTCTGGCAACTGCCAAGGAAGAAAAAGCGTGGCTGGATGCAGAACTGAATGCGGCACGTTCCGTGCAGGACTCTCTGTTACCTTTGAAGATTGAAGTGCCGCAGACACAAATCGCTTATTTCTATACCTCGGCCTCGCAAACCGGCGGGGACTGGTTCCATCACCATTATGACCCGCACACGGAACGTATGTATGCCTTTGTCGGAGACGTCACGGGCCACGGCTTGCCTTCAGCACTACTGACTGCCGTTGTCAGCGGAGCTGTTCTCTCGCATCTCAAACGCGAAATCGACAACTCTGCAAAGGCTGCCGCAAGCATGCAGGAAAATCTTTTTGAACTCGCTGAAATCGCAAACTACGCCGTTTTTTCGGCAGGCTCGCGCAGCAGCAGATTCATGACTATGTGTTTCACCTGTCTCGACCTCAAGAGCGGAGAGCTGGTCGTTGTCAGTGCAGGACACACGCCTCCCTACGTGTACAGCCAAAGTGACAAAAAAGTTTCGAGTCTTCCCTGCAGCGGTTCTTTGCTGGGTTTTTCAGAGCACCCGAAATTTGATTCGGTCACTCATCAGCTTGAGGCCGGCGACAGTGTCTTCCTTTACACTGACGGCCTTCTTGAAAACTCGACACAGAGCGGTCCGATATTGAGCTCAAGAAATCTGCGTAAATTCCTGAGTCAGGATGAATCGCCGGCCACGTGTGTTCAGGCTTTGTCGGCAATCGTTGAAAATGCTTCAAAAGAACAGCCGCTCGACGACGATGTCACGGTTTACATGTTCCGCTGGGACGGAGCGGCATTGCCGAATTTAAGCAAGGCTGGATGACCGTTTGAGTCTCACTCTCAGCGCTTCAGAATTTGATTTCTGAGGTTCTTCATGGACCACAGCTGGATTCGCGATAAAACCAGATTCACGATAAACGGAGGCAGATTCCCCCCCGGCTCGGCATACATTTCAATGCTGAAATCGACTTTCTCCTCTGCAACGGCTCTGACCCGCCACAGACTTTCAAATTTCACCACGCGGACCAGTCCCGCGGCGGCCGGCAAAGAAGATGCCGAATGACTCAGCCGCGCCTGAAGTTCCTTTTTTTGGGCGTCACGCTGAATCTCTATTCTGCTGAACAGTTCGCGATTTTCAAAAGGCCACGGGATCTGAAACACGCCGTAAAAGACAAAATCAGTCGGAGCAGCACGTGAAACCTGCCTTGACTCGATAGTTCCGTACACCCATTTCCGGTAATTTTCCGGTTCATTGAAAAACGGAAAAAAATCGTCGGTGCGGGCAGTCATCACTGTTTCCGCGCGCACTTCCTCGTAAGCGCTGCCGGCGCGCCTGCGCTTGTAGACAACGATTCCGTCGTCCCTGATGGCCTCAAGCCACTGTCCGGTTGAATCCGCTTTCGTCTGAACTGTTGCTTCCGCAGTGCTCTGAGGCGAAGCCTGAGTTGCTGCATTTCCGTAAAACGCCGGAAGCATCGCACACAAAAACACAGCTGCTGAACGAACACCCACGGCCGAATCCCTTATTTTTCGCGTCAGGTTCCCTGAACTTTGGCCCAAGTGTCACGCAGGGTAATGATCCTGTTGAAGACCGGCTTGCCTGTCACCGGACTGTGTTTATCAACACAGAAATACCCGACTCGTTCGAACTGGTAGCGGCTCATCGCCGGCACGGCCTTGAGCGCAGATTCAACGAAGCAGTTTTCCACCTGTTCAAGACTCTGCGGGTTGAGCTGAGATTTCCAGTCATCAATGTCTGCGGGATTAGGAACAAGGAAAAGACGATCATAAAGACGCACAGTCGCAGGTATCGAGTGCTTTGCACTCACCCAGTGAATCGTGCCTTTGACCTTGCGGTTGGAACCCGCCATTCCTGTCCGTGACTCCGGATCCAAACTGCAATGCAGGGCTGTGATTTGTCCGGCACTGTTTTTGATGACTTCATCGCACTTTACAATTCCGACGTGCCGCAGGCGGACTTCACCCTGCGGAACAAGGCGGTGGAATCCCTTGGGCGGAACCTCCATAAAGTCATCCTGATCAATCCAGATTTCTCTTGAAAGTCCGACTTTGCGGGAACCCATTTCAGTTTTCTTGGGATGCCACGCGCAGTCAATCCACTCTTCGTGGTTTTCGGGGATGTTGGTAATGACGATTTTCAGAGGACGAATCACGGCCATCGCGCGTGCGCAGTTTTCATCGAGATCTTCGCGAACAGTGGTTTCAAACAAACCTATTTCGATTGTGGTGTTCTTTTTTGTCACGCCTACCCGCTCGGCAAAATTACGGATCGACTCCGGCGTAATTCCGCGCCTCCGGATCCCCGAAATTGTCGGCATTCGCGGATCGTCCCAGCCCTGCACATGCTGACCTTCAACCAACTCAAGCAAACGGCGTTTGCTCATCATCGTATACTCAAGATTCAACCGGGCAAATTCGATTTGCTGCGGATGGCACGGCGTCTTGAGAGTTTCCAAAATCCAGTCGTAAAGCGGGCGGTGGTCTTCGAATTCAAGCGTACAGATGGAATGGGTGATTCCTTCGAGCATATCCGAAAGACAATGCGCATAATCGTACATCGGATAGATGCACCAGTGGTCGCCCGTGCGCTGATGGTGAGCACGGCGGATGCGGTAAATTACGGGATCACGGAGGTTGATGTTCGAAGAACTCATGTCGATCTTCAAACGCAGTGTTTTGCTGTTGTCCGGAAATTCACCGTTTTTCATTCCGGCAAATAATTTCAGATTTTCTTCGACAGTTCTGCTGCGAAACGGGCTTTCCCTGCCTGACTGAGTCAGTGTTCCCCGATACTCGCGCATTTCTTCTGCACTCAGTTCACAGACGTAGGCTTTTCCGAGCTTGATGAGCTCAACCGCAAAATCATGCAGCTGCTGAAAATAATCCGATGCATGAAAGAACTTCCCGCGCCAGTCAAAACCGAGCCAGCGGACATCTTCCATGATGGCATCGACGTATTCCTGCTCTTCTTTGGTCGGGTTGGTATCATCCATCCTCAGATGGCAAATCCCCAGATAATCGCGGGCCAGTCCGAAGTTCAGACAAATCGACTTGGCGTGTCCCAAGTGCAGGTAGCCGTTCGGCTCAGGCGGAAAGCGGGTGACGACCCTTCCCTGATTTTTCCCTTGCGCTCTGTCTTCATCTATAATTTGCCGGATAAAATTGCTGGGCTTAACGGATTCGCCGGATGTTGTGGTGTTCATGTGGCCTGCTTCATGGTTAGGCATCAAAGACAGTCGCCTGCGACTGCCGCTACTTGGCTTCAATATCTGGTAGTATAAGCCCGTGATCAAGTCGGGACCGTCTGTTTTCCGTAAAAAGGAAAATGCCGGTCGGGAGGATAATCTTCGTGAATTTGGTTTTTCTGATTCTCGCGCTTCTGCCAATCATTGCCTTCGCCATTGTGGACGCAAAGGGAGGCCTCAAGGCCGGAGTGATTGCCGCCATCGTCCTTTCATTGCTGCTGTTTGTTGCAAACTGGCTTATTTTGGGATCATTCGATCCGCTCAGCCTCATTGAACCTGTCTTTTTTCTCGTCCTCGGACTCATATCACTGCGCCTGAAGAACAGTCTGTATTTCAAATTTCAGCCGGTGGTGGTCAATGTTCTGGGAGCCCTGCTTCTTGCCGGATTTCAAATCGCCGGACAGCCGTTTCTCGTCAAATGGGCACCGGCCATGGATAAAATCATGCCGCCGGAGAATCAGGGCATTTTGGTGCATCCGGTGATTTTGGAAAAATTGGCGACCCTGTCGCACCTGCTCATTTATGTTTTCCTTCTGCATGCCGCATGGGTTGCCTATGCCGCCCTGCGACAACCCAACTGGGCATGGGTCAAGGCAAGGCTGTGGGGTTATCCCATTCTTCTGCTGGTCATGATTCTGGTTATGAAGTTCGGCTGATTTTGATCTTCGCAGCCGATTGATTTATCCCTTTTCCGGACACGCAGCGGAGCGCACGCATGGACGTACTTACGACCGACATCTCAGGCTTGCTTATTTTCAAACCCAAGATTTTCGGTGACTCGCGGGGCTTCTTTCTTGAAACCTACAACCGCGATCGCTACCGGCAGGCCGGTCTTCATCAAGACTTTGTTCAGGACAACATGTCCCTTTCGCGCAAGGGTGTCCTGCGCGGCCTGCACTTTCAAAA
Source organism: Pseudomonadota bacterium (assembly GCA_009926615.1). GTDB lineage: Bacteria > Bdellovibrionota_B > Oligoflexia > Silvanigrellales > Silvanigrellaceae > RFOM01. Next base: position 26,482 of record RFOM01000029.1, on the reverse strand, counting down.
ACCCTATACACAGGGAAAACTTGTGAGTGTGGTGTTTGGTCAGGTTTGGGATGTGGCTGTTGACCTTCGGCAAGATTCCCCGACCTTCGGCAAATGGCACGGGCTTTATCTGGACGGTGAAAGCAAAATTCAGTTTTATGTTCCGGCGGGCTTTGCCCATGGATTTGTTGTGACAAGCGAATCGGCACTCTTCAGCTACAAATGTACCGAAACTTACCACCCCGAGTGCGAATCTGCGCTGCTGTGGAACGATCCCGAGGTCGGCATCCGCTGGCCGGGGATCGAAGGACTTCGTGCGCCGGAGCTTTCTGCAAAAGATGCTCAGGCACCAAGACTCAGGGACATTCCCCGCGAAAGACTCTTTTGAACAGGGGCCAGCCGCTCATTCAATGACGTTCTCATCAAAGGCCACCTGACTCTTCGTCTTGAATCTGAAAAGCATCTGAGAGGCCAGAGCAGTGAAGTTCTGAGTTGAGGACGGATTTCTGGCCGAGGCGGCAATCTGTCTGACTCTGTTTTTATTCTTAGTGACCAAGGCTTCCATGTTTTTGGGAATTGAAGATCTCAAATCCAGCCAGATCTGTTCACAGGCTTCGGTTTTTTTGATGGACAGCACAGCCTTGGCAAACGGAACGAAATGACTGACCAGACGATCCGATTTTTTGACCAGCGAGTCCGAGCGACTCACAATTCCCTTTTCGATGAGCACATATTCCTTGAGTCTCTTTTCAAAAAGACGGACGAGTTTGGCATTTTCTTCGCTGCCCGAACGTCCCTGCCGGTTTAAAGTACGCCCCAGCTGGACCAGTTCGGTTTGAAGCTTGGCCAGCTTTTCGCCCTCGGCAACGAGTTGAGCTTCCTCTTTCTGATGGAGGGCTGGTCCGGCGTGTCCGGCCTGACCAAATTGGTCGAGCAGAGCAATTTCGGGCGCAATTATCGTTTCGATATCTTTACGGCACTGCTTTTTGTCGGAGTCGATTTTCTCCATCTTCCTGACGTACGACACCCTCAGGGAAGCACCTTCCTCACCGGAACCCAAGACTCTGTCGCCGCGCCCGAAAGCCTGCGGTGCTGCAAAAAGGCAGCCCAAAAACACGAGTCCGTTGACTATTCCGGTCCTGCGTAAATTGGTTTTCATAAGTTGCCCCTCCAATGCCGAGCCTTCAACGGCAGCACTTTCGGATTGTTAAGAGCAAGGAAAATGCCAAAATCAAATTGGTAAAACAATAAAACATAACTTACCCAAAATTCAATCTTTGTTGCATCCGACAAGAACAATCCACAAGTTCAAGGCATGTCGAAAGTTTAGACGGTTCGGGCAAAGGTCAAATTTCCAACTCTCACTGATTTACCTCCCCCCGCCTGCAGGGGCATGTTGGTTGACGAGCCAATCGAAAACTTTTTTTCCTCGGAGGCTACCATGATCCGCTCGGCACGTTTTGCAGCAACAGCACTCTCAATTGCAGTTTCTTTCACAGCCTTCGGATCGATTCTCCCGCCCAACGATCTTCATCTGGAAGACAATCTGGAGATGGTCGCCAACATGACCGAGCAGGAATTCAAGGACATCATCGAAGGCGTAATCTCTCTTTACCGCGAACCGGCGGCTGCTCAGGGTGCAACCCTCAAGGTGAACGCAATGTGGACGAACTCCACTGTCAACGCGTCCGCGCAGCAGATGGGTAAAAACTGGATCATCAACATGTATGGCGGTCTTGCCCGCCGTGACGAAGTCACTCCGGACGGCTTTGCCATGGTTGTGTGCCATGAGCTGGGTCACCACTTCGCCGGTTTCGCATTCAAAGGCCAGTCTTGGGCTGCCAACGAAGGTCAATCGGACTATTTCGCAACCCACGCCTGCGCCCGCCGCGTCTGGGGAAAACAGAGTGACGTAAACGCCAAGTTCAGAACAAGCGTCGGTGAATTCGAAAAGAGCAAGTGCGACGAAGCTCACACGGAACAAGCCGACAGAGACCTGTGCTACCGGACCTCTGCAGCCGGTTTGTCTTTGGCGACACTTCTCTCAAAGCTTGGTAATTCGGGAGAACCGAAATTTGACACTCCCGATTCCAAAACTGTCGTCCGCACCAACGACAACCATCCTGCCGCACAGTGCCGTCTGGATACTTATTTTCAGGCTGCCCTTTGCAACAAGCCTTTTGATGCGATGCTGATTCCGGGCAAAAAAGCGTCCGGCGGCCGCAACAGTCTTGATGCTGAAAAGGAGTCGGCAAAATATACATGCACGGAGCTTGACGGAAAATCGTACGGCACACGTCCAAGCTGCTGGTTTCGTTCACGCCTCTGATTGAAATTTATTTTTCTTTCATCGAGAATGACTTCGTAGAGCCGCCGCCGGCAAAAAAAGGCGGCGGTTTTGTTTTACGGGGGCTGACAGATGCGCGCTTTGCTTTTTCTTCCTGATGTGACCAAAGCCAACAAGCATGACCTGAGTGCGGTTATCCGCTCATCGGGAATTTCGCTGACCGAGTGTGACACGGAAGATGATATTTTTGAGCGCATGAGCGAGCCCGGAATTTCTTTTCGGCGCAGCCTTCTGATTACAGATGAATCCCACAGCGATCTGGTTGAAAAGTTCAGTCAGACCTATCCCAATTGTCTTATCATCCTAACCATCCGCTCACCCATCGGACATCTCCCTTCCAATTTGCGGGACTGTCTGCCGGTTCAGTGCTTTGTCGCGTCCAACAACAACGAATTTGAACCGCGCGACCTGCAGACCATCATCCGCAAGTTCCAGACCTGTGACCTTTTCGGACTCGAAAAGTACATCAAAGGCTCCTGTGATATTTTCAGACAGGACATTGCCAATCACGAAGACAAAATGAACGCCATTCAGCGTGTCGGCGACTATGTAAGCTACCTTGGCGGACATATCGAAAACAACCGCTTCAACGAGTATTCAAGGCGCATTTCGGAAATGATGGACGAACTCATTCTCAATGCCGTCTTCGATGCAAATCACCGTTACAAAGGCCAGCCTCACCGCACCGAATTTTCACTGAATCTGACCGATCAGGTTACAGTCAAATGGGCCTTCGACGGCGAACAATTCGGACTGTCGGTCACCGATCGTTTCGGGCGCCTCAAAAAGGAAACGATTCTGCAGTACCTCGACACCACCCTTGATTTGGGTGACGTTGACGGACGCAAGAGCGGCGGTCTGGGTATTAAGTTCGTTTTCGAGCGGCTGCATCAGTTTGTGGTCAACGTCAATACGGACCTGATGACTGAAGTGATTTGTCTGCTCCGCTTTGAACGCCGGCTCAAAGACTTCGACTCGCGGCCGCGGTCGTTCCATTATTTTTCAATTTAAATCCGGCCGAAGAACAGCCGACGCAGGAAAACCCGGACATTTATAAATCTTCAGGGAAGAGGTTCGACAACCGGCTTGAATCCGTCTTCGGAGTTGGAACGCGGCTTGGTCAAATTCTTGCAGCGGCACTTGTCGTTGCATTCCATTTTGTAGAACACCATTTCGTCGGGTTCACGAAAAAACGCCGGAGCGCGATCATCCTCGCGCGGTGTTTCCGCAGGACCGAGAAAATTCTCGGTTTGCGGCGAAGGGCTCTCGATCATCGCAACCCTGCCGCCGCTCCGGTAGCTGAAATTCAAAATAACCCAGCCTTCAGCCTCGCGATAAACCGTAAAGTAGCCCCGCGCATAACCTGCACACTGGGCGTCGGGCTCGAGCGTCTTTTTGCATGCCGGATCGATTTTGACCGAACACCAGACCGCCTTCGGCACAACGTAACTCATCCTCCGCTTGTCTGCGGTTGAATAAGGAGCGAATTCCGCAGACACACTCGAACGCGGAGGAACCAGAACATTGCCCCGTTCTTTGCCAACCCTCCTGAGCTCGTATTTTGAAGCACCGCGTTTGAGCTTTGACTGCCCCACCAGCACTTCAATGGGAGTGTCTGTCAGGTTCTCAAACTTTGCAGACAATGACTCACACCGCGACCCGCAATTGTGGTCAATCTTCACCTTAAGCTCACCGTCGCCGAAAGAGGTCGCCGCCTGAGGAAGTTCGGAACCTGACGAGCGGACTCCGGTCGACATACATCCTGTGAAGAAAGAAGCTGAGCAAATGAAAAGAAATGACTTAAAAAAAGTCCGCAACTGAATTTTCATAAAGCCTGCTCCAAACGACATACTGCAGATTCTGCCGCTTCTCATGGTGACACAAATCATAAGATGCACGCAATCCTTCACGTTGCGCGCTCTTGACGCTGCCGGATGCAAAGGGTTGAATGGTAACGGAAGACTTTTTCGGGAGATTTACGAATGAACGTGCACTTTGAAGAAACTGCCGAAGCTCTTGTCATCTCTCTGGACGGACAACTGGACGACAGTTCCGCAAGCAGCCTGCCATCCCGAATGACGACACTGTGCCGCGGCAAATCGCAGAACAAGATTATTTTGAATCTCGGAACCTGCCGAGTGGAAAGCTCGCTGGGTTATGGTGCACTGGTGAACTTTCGTTTGTCACCGATGGTTCTGAAAAAGAACGTCACAATACAAAACGCTGTGCCCGACGTTTTGAACGGAATGAAAGCTCTGCGTTTTGAAAAACTATTTTCTGTCGAATAACGCTGCAGCATGACTGAGCACAAAGACTCTCAGGCGCGCAAACGGGCTCTTTCGCTTCTCAGAACGCTGGGGAGCACGGCCGTTCGCGCCGGCGGGGAAAAACTCAAGCGAACACTGGCCGGAACTCCGGCCGAAGGCATTCTCGAAAGTGCAGCCGCACTCAGACTCGCTCAGGGCCTTGATGACCTGAAAGGTGCAGCCATGAAGGTCGGTCAGATGCTCAGTCTCGCCGACGAGTCGGTGATTCCCAAAGCTTGGCGGGATGCTCTCTCCAGACTCCAATCGTCAGCCAGTGCCCGTCCATGGAATGAAATCAGGCCGGTCATTGAGGACGCTCTCGGCGGCTCGTGGCCTTTTGCTGAAATCGAAGAAAATGCAATTCACGCTGCGAGCATCGGACAGGTTCATCGTGCTGTTCTGACGGACGGCCGGAGAGTGGCTGTCAAGATCCGTTATCCGGGACTCGAACACAGCGTCCGTTCCGACCTCGAAAACATGCGCAAGGTCCTTCTGCTTGCCAATATTCTTCCTGCCAAGGCCAATCTCGATGAAATATTCGAACGCGTGGAAACTCTTTTTTTGCAGGAGCTCAATTTTCTTCAGGAGAAGAAATTTTATCAGCTGTACGCCAAACGCTTCGAGAACTCGTCCGACATCGTCATTCCCGAAATCATCGATCAGCTGTCGAACGAAAATATTCTGGTGAGCAGCTGGATTGAAGGCGTTAACCTGAAAGACTGGATGACGGCAAACAGCGCGCCCGACGTTCCCGCACATATGGCTGCAACCCGCGACAATATCGGCCGCATCATGCTCGACCTGCTGTTCTTTGAAATTTTCGAAAACGGATTCATTCAGTCGGATCCGAATCCGGGAAATTTTCTTGTGACTCCGGAAGGGAAACTTTGTCTGCTTGATTTCGGTGCCACCGAGGAGCTGAGTCCGACCCTGAGAAGCAACTACCGCGATCTTTCGGAATCCTGCATTTTTGGAACAAAGGACGAGATTATCGATGTGGCCGTGCGCATGGGACTCATCATCAGTTCAGACAACAGCGATGCACGTGATTCGTTTGTCCAGATGATGGCCATTACCTGTGAGCCTTTTGTTCACAATGTTTTTTCGTGGAACGATTGCCAGCTGACACGCCGCCTGAGAGACAAAATATTTGCCTTCGCCAAAGCCACAGCGCTCAGACCTCCGCCGGCCGAACTGATGTTTCTGAACCGGCGGATACTGGGAACTCAAATGCTGATGGAAAGTTTGGGACCGACGGTCAGGGCGCGCGAAGTGATCCTGTCACGCATCGGCCGGTCCTGAGACTCATGAATTAAACGGCTATTCCGGTTTCGCGGAGAACATCGTTCAGACTGATTTTGGCGTCCGTTCTCTCGTTGCGCCACGCGATAATATAAGCGCACTGCAATTGAACATCACCGCCGGGGAAGGACTTCAGCCGTGTTCCGGGGGCAACAACCGCGTTGGCGGGAACGTAGCCTCGGTATTCAATGCGTTCTGCAGACGTAACGTCGAATATGGGTGTTGTTGCGGTAATGCAGACGTTTGCTCCCAGCACAGCACCGGAACTGACCACAGCTCCTTCAACAACAATCGCACGGCTGCCGACGAATGCATTGTCGCCGACAATGACCGGACGCGCGTTGGCCGGTTCAAGCACTCCGCCGATTCCGACTCCGCCGGCCAAATGAACGTTTGAGCCGATCTGTGCGCAGGAGCCGACGGTGGCCCATGTGTCGACCATTGTGCCTGCACCGACGTAAGCGCCGATGTTGACGTAACCCGGCATGATGATCGAACCGGGGGCAGCGTACGCACCCTCACGGATCACTCCGGGGGGAACAACCCGCACGCGCATTTCTGCATGGTCCGAACGGGTGTCGAGCTTGTCGTGAAACACGAGTGTGTCGCCGTGAATGCGTCCCTGAGAAACCGACTGCTCGCCCGCGTAGGCGGCTACACCGGTCGACATGCGCGGACTGCGCCAGCGCAAAGTCAACAGCACTGCCTGTTTGACCCACGCATGGACATCCCATGCCCGCAGATCACCGACCATCGGCGAATGAGTGTGTGTGGCCTCTGTTCCCAGCGGGGTAAGAACTCTCAGAGCGCCGTGTTCGAGCGCCCGAATGATTCCAATAAGTGTCTGCTGGACTTTCGGATTCTTCAGCTGCTCGGGATCATTCCACGCTGATGCGACGTTCTGTTTCCATTCATTCATCTTTTCAGGAGTAAGTGTCTGAACCATCCGAATTCATCCTTTTCTGAGCAGGCCGGCTTGGATTGCGTTGTGCCACAGGCCGACACATTGCTCAATCTTCGGCAGGGTCGGAACGAGAGCCAAACGGAACCAGTCTTTGGAACTGTCACCCAGAGCATCGCCGGGGGTCGCCACAATGCCTGTTGCAGTGGCAAGTGCCTCGCAATACTCCTCGCCGGACCCAAAACCTGCCGGAGCTTTAATCCAGACATAAAAAGTTGCAGTTGACGGAAGCACCGTAAAATTCTGTGAAGCCAGAAACGCATCAACAACTTTTCTTTTCTCTGCAAAGATTTTGTTGCGTTCTGCAACATGCCGGTCGTCTCCCCAAGCCGCGATCGCAGCCCGTTGGACAAACTCAGGAGTCCCGACACCGACGTTGGGTCTGTATTTCGCGAATGCTCCCACAATCCGCTCGTCTCCTGCGACAAATCCGGAACGGTAGCCTGTCATGCCCGAACGTTTGCTCAGACTGAAAAATGCAACCAAATTTCTGAACGATTCACTCTCGCCGGTTTCAAGCAGCGAAACAGGCTTTTCGGTGGAAGGAAAATACATATCCACGTAGCATTCGTCGGAAAGAAGAACGATATTATTTTCCAGTGCCCACCTGTATATTTTTTCTGCATTTGCACGGGGCAGCAATGCTCCGGTCGGATTGTGCGGATAAGAAATCCAAACGGCGGCAACCTGCGGAAGAATATCCTTGGGCAGGGATTCCGGTTCAAAGACGTAATTATTTTCGGGCCTGAGCGTGTACTGATAGGGCACGCCGCCTGAAAGCAAAGTCGAGCTGCGGTAAACAGGAAAACCGGGATCCGGAAATGCAACAATCCGCCGCTGACTGCCGCTGTTGAGAAGCACGTGCGGAATATGAAAAATTGCTTCTTTGCTTCCGTTGCTCGAAATAATCTGGTTCGCAGGATTGATGCCGACACCCAGACGCGATTTGCACCACGCCGCACATGCCGTCCGAAAATCCATTGAACCCTGCGACAACGGGTATTGGCTGACTTTGGGAATGTTGTCCGCCAGAGCTTTGCGGATGAACTCGGGTGTTTCTTCCTGCGGATCACCGATTCCGAAATCAAAAATTTCTCGGCCCGCAGCGCGCAGACGCGCTTTGCGGTCATCATTTCTCAGCAGCGAATACTTGGGTAAAAGATCGAGCCATGAATTGGAAGGCAGAGACGACACGTTGAGCTCCCTCAGTACGGCGCGGAATTCTGCCCCGCAAATGCCGTCCTCAAGACTTGCCCCAGTGCGGTCGTATCTGCAAGCATCTCGGCTCTGGTCAGCGCGTCGAGAGCCTTGTTGCGATCGTTGCGGACCAGATGCAGCAATGCAGTAAACACATGCAATTCAACAAAACGCGAGTCATGCCGGCGCGCGTTTTCGATTTCAAGAACAGCTTTGTCCATCATTTGCTGGGCCAGAAAAGTTCTTGCCAGCTGCAGGCGTCCGCGTGCGTGGTCATAATATCTGCAGGCTTCTTCAGCCGCCTCCTGAGCGCGTGCGTTCAGGCCCAAACTCAACAGCGAATCGCTGAGCTCAAGATATTTTTCGGCCGCAGTGCGCGAAACCGCAACCCCAAGCTGTGCCGGACGCTGGCCCACCGGCGGAGTCGGACCGCCCTGTGCTCCCATCGAACCCGCCTGCGAGGGGGTTGAGTTGTCGAGAATACGCGCCGCATCAAAGCGGGATGTCGCCTCGTCGTAAAAGCCCAAATCTGAAAGAACGATCGCTCCGTTGAGCAGCGGCTCCAAAAAATGCGGATCGGCGCAGACCGCCCTGTCAAATGCTGCCAGAGCATCGGAATATTGTCCCTGAGCCATATAGAGCAGTCCCAGACGGTTCAGCCAGCAGGCATCGTCGGGACGATCCGCCAGAGCCTCGACGACCAGCTGTTCGGCGTTTTCAAAATCACCCGACCCGTATGCAACAGTGAATTCTTTGACCCGCATTTCCATCTCTGTATCCCCGTTTGTGCCGCTCTCAATTTAACGCAGGTGCGCAAAGAAGCCTACGATGTTCCTCTGACGGGATAATGCCTGCATACCCCGAAATTCCCCTGCTCTGACCGGTTGCCCCCAGAGTGAGGGTGCGTTACAGTCGGGCGTTTGTTTTTTCCCAAAAGGAGTTCAACTATGCGTTCACTGCTCAAAGCGGGTAAAGCCACATGTATTCTCGGCTCACAGTTCGGAGACGAGGGCAAAGGAAAATTTGTCGACCTGCTGGCTCAGGACGCCGATTTGGTCTGCCGTGTGCAGGGAGGCAACAACGCCGGCCACACCATATGGGTCAGCGGACGCAAAGTCGTAACCCATCTCCTCCCCTCGGGTGTGCTTCATCCGCAGTGCGAAGTGGCCATCGGCGCCGGAGTGGTTGTCGATCCGCTGGTTCTGCGTGACGAAATTCTGCGTCTCAAAGAACAGGGCTTTGATCTGGCACCCGAGCGTGTGCACATCGACTTCCGCGCAACGGCCATCTTGCCGGCGCACAAAGCACAGGATCTGAAACGCGAATTCGAACGCAGCCAGACAGGAAGTGCCATCGGCACCACCGGCCGCGGAATCGGTCCGGCCTATGCAAGCCGTGCCCAGCGCGATGCTCCGCGCTTGGGTGAATGTATTACAGGCGGATTTCTTGAAAACTTCGCAAACAGCGGACATCCGCTGGCCGACGGTCTGACGCCTGAAACAATAACCGAACTGATTGAAGCACTGAAGTTCCTGCGCCCTTACCTGAAAGACGTTGCCATGATCGTTCACAACCGGCTCAACGACGGTGCACGGGTCATGATCGAGGGCGCTCAGGGCGGACTTCTTGATGTGTCGTACGGCACCTATCCTTACGTCACATCCAGCAATCTTGTCTCCGGTTCGTGTGCCGGAGGAATTGGCATGCCGCCCACCAAGATCACCGAAATCGTCGGCGTTGCCAAAGCCTACAGTACGCGGGTCGGTCACGGTCCGTTCCCCGGCGAATTGTCAGGTGCTCTGGAAGAAAGCATTCGTGAGCGCGGACACGAGTTCGGTTCAACCACCGGACGCTCACGCCGGATCGGCTGGCTCGATCTTGTTGCACTTCGCTACATGAGTTGTGTCAACGGCTACACAAGCCTCGCACTGATGAAATCCGATGTTTTGTGCGGACTCGAACACGTCGGGCTCGTCACTGCATACAAGGACAAACGCACAGGACAACTCATGTCCGGCTGGCCCATGACGGCTCAGGCTTGGGAGAGCATTGAACCCGTCGTGGAATTTGAATCGGGATGGGAACGTGTGATAGGTGTACAAAATACATTAGACAAATCACTGGAAAGATTTGTTCAGCGTATTGAAACAACACTCGGAGTTCCTGTGACTTACGTGTCAACAGGAGCCGAGCGTCTCGAAGGAGTGTGGCGCAATCCGGTCTGATTTGCCGGCATGAAGGCCTCCTCCGCAGGGACAACGGTCACTCAACCGCACCCGCCATGGAGGACTCTCAGCCGTGTCTTATACCTGTGCCAATGCCCTCGTTCTTCAATCCGGTGGCCCGACTGCAGTCATCAATCAAACTTTGGCCGGAATACTGACCTCGGCCAAAAGTCATCCCAAGCGCATCAAATCGGTTTTCGGAGCTTTTCACGGTCTGCATGGGCTGCTTTACGAAAATCTTCTCAATCTCGGCGCCGTGTCCGCACAGGTGTTGCAGGGGCTGGCGCACACTCCCGGAGCAGCACTGGGATCTGCACGACTCAAACCCAAATCAGAAGATCTCGACAGGGTCTTTGAGGTCTTCCGCGAACACAACATCCGCTACGTGTTTTACATCGGCGGCAACGACTCGGCAGAAGCAGCGCAACTGATCCGCAGCGAAGCAAATCTGCGCAATCATGACCTCCATATTCTTCACGTTCCCAAAACCATCGACAACGACCTGATGGAGACAGACCACTGTCCGGGTTACGGAAGCGTGGCCCGTGTTGCAGCTCACGTGTTGCTGGGTGATGACTTGGATAACCGGAGTTTTTACAACGGAGTGAAAATCAATATCTGCATGGGTCGTCATGCCGGATGGATTGCCGCAGCCAGTGCGCTGGCACGCCGCTGTGTTGAAAATGAAGAACCGGAAACCTGCGGGCCTCATCTGATTTACGTTCCCGAACGTGACTTTCATGAAGATCAATTTTTGAGCGACATCCAAAACACATACGACCGGCTCGGACGGGCAACTGTTGTGGTTGCCGAGGGAATTGCCGACCAGCTGAAAAATTCGCGATTCGCGGGTGAAAAAGATGAATTCGGCAATGCGCAACTTTCCGGTTCGGGAAAACTGGGCGACTTTCTCGCCCGACTGGTCGAAAAAAACATTCAGGTTCGCCAGCACCTCGGAAAATTGCGCGTGCGTTCCGATACGTGGGGATATTTGCAAAGATCACTCCCCGGAATCGTATCGGAAACAGACAGCCGCGAAGCGTTTGAAGTCGGAGCCGCTGCCGTTGAATACATGATGAACGGAGAAACAGACAAAACTGTTGTCATCCGCAGAATCTCAAACTCGCCCTATACAAGCATGCCGGATTTGGCCGATTTGGCGGCCGTCGCACAAAAAACAAAAAAGGTTCCGTCACACATGCTCAATGCTGCCGGCAACGGAGTCACGAACGCTTTCTTCGATTACGTTCTGCCGCTCGCGGGCGATCTTCCAAAAGCCTATTCGCTGGGTGCTGTCGAGAAAATAGACAAGCGGCTGGGAGAATATTTACGTTTCCAATAAAGAATCAAGACGATCCTGCCGTCAATAAAGCGCAATAAAGGTCGGATATATTGACCGTTTTTTTTATTCCTAATGTTTTTCCTGCCGTTTGCCGCTTATGGCGATAGGTGTGCAGCAAGTGTTCGGGGGAACAATGAAAAACATTTTTTTGCACGGGACACCCTTTCTTTTTGTTTTTTCAATGGTCTCGTGCGGAGATAACCCTACAAAATTCACATCACCCGATGCCTATAGGGTGATTGTCAAAGTCAGCGGAACCGGTGCGGACAGAGTCAAGGAACTCATCAAACAAGCTCAAAAATCGGATGCGGAAGCTGTTGCGGTTGAATCGGGGATGAGCCCCGCGGAGGAAGCGCAGATTGCCGAACAAATTGCGAAAGAAATGGCAAGCGCGGTTCCACCTGAAAGCGGAGCAGCGCAGCCTGCGAATCCCGCTTCTGCTCCCGCAGGAGGAACCTCAGCCGTAAGTCCGCCTGTTTCAGGTTCACCGGAATCACCCTCGGCAGGAAGCAATCAAAGCTCGGCCAATTCAAGTCCTGCCGCGCCTTCAACACAAGTCTCAAATCCAATGCCGCCAAGTTCGGTGCCGCAAGTTTCAAACCAACCGCCTGCGGCGGCGCCTCCGGCAGCAACGGCAGAACCTTTCAGAGTCAAGCCCGCGCAAAGCCTTGGACAGTTCGCAGGACGGCTCGACAAATTCCGGCAGGGTTGTGCGGATACACTCAAAGTGCCGCTGAGTAAGGTCAAATTTCTTTCTGATTCAGAAAAATTTGCTGCCGATGAAGTCTTGCTCATCGCAATCGACAAAGGCTTGAGTCTCACAACCTCGCTTCAGGGAGCCTCGCTGCATGGTGTTTGTGTGTATGCGGCCAAAGGTTCAACCGTCAGCATTGACGCAGGTGACACAAAACTCAACGGCATTCTTTCATTCCAGAGCGGTGCACGAAACAAAACAACCTTTTCTTTCGGTGCAAAGGGCAGAGTTGAGTCGGCACTGGTACTGTTTGCCGGATCGCAAAACAGCACAGTTTTTTCCGCCTCAAAAATATCGTCCTGCAATGCACCGGTGCTTGTAAAATTCGGAGCGGGAAGTTTGACCTGCCAATAACAGCAGCGAGAATTCGCGGGAAGGACGATCGCCCCCGCCCGCTCACTTCAGCTCTATGATTCCATATTCGCCCGACTCAAAGATAATTTTGCCGCCGGACAATGCGGCCAAATTTTTCAGGTTGCTTTCAGGATGAAGCGCCTTTTCATATTCACCGAAAACCAAGTGTGTTGCCCCCAGCTTTTTCAATTTTTCAAGAGCCGAATGGAACGGACTGTCGGATGAAGCCGCCGCCCTGCGCGCAGCCGCGTATAGTTTCACAATCGAACCGTCGACGTCATTTAAATAATCCCAGACGTTACGTCCTGCATTGGCGGACCCTTCCATAATTTCACGATGCAAAAAAGAATGCATGCCCCAGCCGCACAGGGACGGTCTGCCGCTGTAAGCCGATATGCGGCCGGCAACCGTGTAGGCGGACTCCCTCGGAGGCATTCCGCAAGCTTCAACGAGCACAACTTTTCCGCCGGCTGAATTTAAACTGCGGATCAATTCCGCATCCGAGGGACGCTGTTTATCAAGAAATTCAAGTCCACTCAGCCCTCCCTCGGGACGACTTGCAGTGATGCGGTTAACGAGAGTCTGAACCTGGACCGCAGCAAGCACAATCGTTATGAATAGTGCTGCGACAGACGCGATGCGCAGGCGCATTGGTGCCACCGGCTGAAAAGGCTCAAGCGTGACCAAAAAAACAAGCGAAAGGGGAATTACGAAAAACGCGGTGTACAAAAACTTAAATGATGTATTGAAACGGATGTAGTCCGCTCCCATGTCAAAATTGATTCCGACAAATTCAGGAAAAACCATCAGCACGAACATCGAAAGCACGACAAGTCGGGCACACAGGACTTCACTTTTTTGAAAGCCGCCGGAAGGCAGACAGGCGGCCAGACAAAAAGCAGCTGCTATCAAAGGCACCGGAAAACCTGCCCACGCAAAAAGCAGCAGAGCTGATAAAGCCGTCAGCACAAACCAGCGCATCGGACGAAAAAACCAACCCATTGACTGCGGAAGTTTCACAAACAGCAAACATACAGCGAGAAAAACAATCAGCGCAAAATGAACACTTAAAAAGTCTGAAGCCGAAGACGCAAGCCTTGGCGGGACAACATTCCAAAGAACCCGCGGCTGAGGCCGCGTCATGATGTCAGGCAAACTGAACAGCAAAGCAAATCCGGCAGGCCAAGCCAGCGACTCCAAAAATGCCGGCCCCCTTCCCAACCGGACGAACCGGACGGCAGACAACACAACCGGCAAAGCAAAGACAACCACAACAATAAATGCACTTCCGGTCTGAGACATCAGCAGTGCCGAGGAACAGAATCCGAGCAACAAACCTAAGCTGATTTTCTCAATCCGGCTGAAATCAATCCCCCGAAAGAGAATGACAAAGGTCAGAAACCAGACAAGAACATCCAAGAACGCCGCATTGTTGTGGGCGTGATTGTCTGCAAAAGAAAAATTCCAAAACGGATATTCATTGATCGTGAAGGGAATAATCCTCGACAGACTCCAAAAATCAATATTGCCTTCGGCGATTTGCCGAAAAACCCGAAACGGAGCTGCGAGAAAGGGAAAAATTCCAACAAGACCTCCCAGCAGAAGCGCACAGAATTGACCGGCACCCGCCCGCAGCAGGAGCAAAAATGCCAATGTTCCGAGCGTCAGGACAGCAAGGGAATTGTAGAATGCATCTGAAAGATGAAAAAACACGCCGGAAATTTGCGCCGGTGCTGCAAAGAAATGAACAGAAAACCAACTCGCAATGCCGGGGAGAATCCTTGGCAGAATATAGTAAACCTCACGCTCACCGGCGAGCCACAGGCTCTCGGGCGGGTAGCCCGAGCCGTAGGTAAAACTCTGCTGGAGGCTCAAATTAAAAAGCTTTTCGGCACCGTACTGGGAAGGGTTAAAGTGTACGTCGGAGAACAGAATCCTCGGCATCCAGAAAAAGAGTTGCAGACAAATAAAAGGAACAAAAATCATGAATATTGAAACCCGTGATTTTCCCTGAGCAGGTGACACGCGCCTTCGAAAAAACAAGTGCATCGCTGCCATGACAGCCAGAGATGCAAAATAAGCAGCCGGATAATACGGAAAAACCCGGGCAGTCAGCGAAAAAACGACAAGGAAGATCGCAACCCCGACGGCAGGAGCCAAACCTGCCTCGGCAAAATGTGTGCGCAAAGTCGCAGGAAAAACAAAAGACACAACACAACGGGCAAAGGACAGCGACAACAGGGCCGGTACAATCCAGAGCAACGCGAACCCGATAAATGAATATACTGCCGTCATGCAGCCTCCGACGTGTGAGGCATTATTTCAGGTGGTCACTGCATTGGCAAATCAGATATTCACCCAGTACCACTTCATTCCGATGCGTTTTCTGATAACCTTCTTTTTAATCATTTCGTCGCGCACAGCCTGATTTCGAAGACGGAAGCGCGACAAATCTGAAGTTCAGCTTGAACCTTCGACTCAAGCCCTGTTGCATAATCCTGCCGCAATTGGACCGTCGACAAAGCGCGTTCAAGACACACAAGAAAATTAATATCGGTTTCGGATTTTATAAATTCTCGGGCTGTAGACACAAACGAGGGGCTGAATGAATTAACTGCGTTCAGTTAACGAAACTGCACACGCAAATTCAGAATGTAGGCAGTGTCTTGGCTACTTACAGCGACTTTAGCCGATCCCGAAAAATTGTTGGTGAACGCGTAAATGGCACCAACCTCCGCAACTGGACAGGCTTTCATGCCGGAACTTCCGGCTACCGGACAGGGTTTGACTTCGCCGCCTACTGTTGCCGTGAGTCTTTCCGTGATCGCATGCTCAAGCAGAATTCTGCCGTAGACTTTGCTTTCATCCCGCGTCATCTTGGTGTCGGCGTATAAAAGCATCACATGGATATATGTCTTATCGCTCCCGAGTTGAACGCGAGAGCCAATGGAAATCTTATTTTCGGGGCCCGAGAAAAAAGTCGCAAAAAACTTGTTTGGACCGCTGCGCAGAATGGCCTGCAACATTCCTGTGTCGAGCGAGAAAAGCTTGTCGCCGGAGTCGAATTCGCTTTTTGACAGAAAGAGATTTTGGGTTGTCCATTGACTCGCTGATATAAAAGGAACCGAGTTCCCCTTACTCTGCAACGCAGCAACGCCCACTTCCAGCGAAGTGTTTTCGCTCAACACCTTCACGAGCGCTGCCTTGACATAGGTCGTGAGCTGATATCCCGCCAGTTGCTCCACTGCGTCGTTCATGCCGGTGGAGTTCTGAATGTCGGTGCGTCCGCTGCAGTTTTCAGGCGCAGCGCGCACGTTGCCTTTGCCTGCTTGAAGGTAAAAAAAGACGCGATTGGAATCGCTGACGCCGCCAACGGTCACAATGAATCGCTCGAGTGTGTTCCGACGTTCAAGAGTCTCAAGCCGCCCTTTGACCTCTGCCACCGCAGCTTCAATCTGCCTCTCAATCTCCTCCTGCTTGGCTTGAACCGCGCCATCGATCGCTGCGTCAATGACGGGCTTCTTCCATTCAAAGACCCAGTCAACGATCGGAGCGAGGGCAGCGCGAAGAGCAGGGTCTGAGTTATAAACACTCTTCGAAATCCCGCTGTGGTTCAACACGGCGTCCAGAATTGCTCCCTTGGCAATTGAGTATTGCGAGGACCTCGCAGCATCGCGAGCCTCGGCCAGTTTTGCCGCAGCAAGGTTGCGCTGCGCATCCACTTGGGCATTAAGTGCTCGGATAGCGCCCTGCTTTGCCGCCATCGCACCGAACACCGAAATACCCAAATCAACGCGGAAGATCCGACGACTGGTGAATTCCTGACGGGTTTGAGCGTTGGAGAGAGCGTTGATAACATCGGTCGCGCACATGGAGCCCGCACTCAAGTTCAGCGTCGACCAGTTGAAATCGGGCACCCCGTTGGCGGCGCCACCACTCACATCAAGGACTGCCGACATTTTTAGTTCCGGACCCAGTTTCCACGCTTCACCGGTGGGCGACGTCGAGGAAATGCTGTTGACATCCGCGCCGTTCCCAAACTTTTTGCAGGACACAGCTAAAAAAATCACGAGAAAGAGGCCAGAGCATATTAATAGACGAATTTTGCTCATACGCTATTTCCTGACAATGACGACTCAAGACAAATCCGGTGAAAACAGCCGTCCGGATATCGGCACCCATCAAAAAAGGTTTAGAAAATATGAATAACCGAGCGAAATAATGCCAATGACTGCGCAGAAATGCGCCGGTTGAAATTTCCCGCACTCCCTTGTGATAAGGGTTCCGTGCATCCCAAACGTTTGGCCTCCCGCTCGGCCTAATTCTGATGACGTTCAGTGGTTGGTGTCAGAAAAACGATTCTCCAAATCACCAATCGCATTCAACATGATAAAAAATGACAAACAACCACAGCGGGAGTTTTCAGGTTTGCAAAATACAGGCGCATTGAATTCATAATGACCGGCCGGTAAGATCAGCCTGAGTTATTTCAGAAAAAGAATGGCATTGAGAGGACCCGTCAAATCAGTCCTTTTTATTGCCCTGACAGGAAATCACAGGACACATGCCCAAACGAAAATCGCCCGAAACGGCCCTCAGACTTTTGCATTTGGTCGAGATTCTGAAAAAGGCCACCAAAGACAGACCTCTTACCCGAACGGACATTCGTTCGAAACTCGAAGACGAAGGAATCGGGATTGATGAGGAACAAATCGGACGGGACATTGAAGCTCTGCTCCTGCAACAGGACAGATTCCTGATCCTCAACGGGATCAAAGTCAGCAGAAAGAAAAAACCTCACACATACTGGTACCAAAAAGGTGCACAGGACATTGTATCAGTCAGTCCCGAACTTGCTTTCGCCCTCAAACTCACCGAGCGCTACCTTGGCGAGTTTATACCGGCCAAAGAAAAAGAGTCGCTGATGCTGCTTTTCAAAAGTGCCGGAGAGATTGTCGGACGCCAGAGCAACATCAAGTACAAAAGACTGCTTGAACGCTTCGAAATTTTTCCGCGCGGCTATCAGCTTATTCCCCCGCCTGTCAACGAACAGCACGTGCAGACTCTGCTCTCGGCCATTGCGTTGCAGCAACGTGTGAGCTTTGACTATACGCGGCAGCAAAAGCGGACTTTTTCCGTCGTCAATGTCGAACCGCTCGGGATTGTCGACCGTTCCGGAATACTCACACTGGTCACACTCAAACCGGACACACAGGAAACCCGCAACTACAACATCAGCCGGATGTCGAATCTGACCGCGGGCAGTGATTTTTCATATCCAAAACAATTTTCGCTCAAAGCATTCGTTGAAGCCGGAAACATGAACCAACGATTTTCGGACAAGCCTGTCACCGTGCGCCTGAAACTCGACAGAACCCGCTGCGCGGACATGCTGGAAAGCAAACTGAGTGCAGACCAAAAGTTTTCAAACCTGAACGACAAAGATTTTGAAATTACGGCAACAGTCCCGTTTTCCGTGGAACTTCTCTGGTGGGTCTTGGAACGCGGCCGGTACTGTGAAGTTCTGGCGCCGAATGAGTTGAGGGATTTGGTGGAGAGTGAGGGGTGATGGCGAAAAAAAGCAAAGCAAAGAAGACGACTTCTAAAAATAAAACAAAAGAAACAAGTAAGCCAAAAACCTTTGACCCATTAGAAGAACTTTTCATTTCAATATCAGAAAAACTTGTAGCAAAGATCAGTCAGAAGCTGTCTGGAATTACAAAGAAAGATTTTATTCATAAACTCCAAATCGAAACAAATAATGAATGCAACTTAACAATTGAAACACTTAAAAAACCCATTAGAACAGAAACATCAATGACACTTTTCGTTTCTCACCGCGGCAAAATAATATGCCGCGACGCTCTGCACAAAATCGACTTGTGCATATTTGAAAGTGAAAAATATTACGCTGCCGAAGTAAAGGCAGGCAATAACGGAACGAAGGAAATCGACAAAATTCTCACTGACAGATTAATAGCGAAAGATTTCGAAAATTTCAATCGGTCAAATGATAACAAAAAGTCCACGAAAAAAATTTCAATGTCTCAGATTATTTCAGCCTCGACGGAAATCGCAGATCTGAATCTTTATGCGGAAAATAATAAAATAGACAGAAGCAAGTTCTTTTTCATTTTGCGGAATAAGAACTCGATAACCGATAAACTAAAGAAAATCTGTGACGACGAAAACATCAGAGACCGCATTAGGTTTATCTTCATTGATGAGCTTCTGAATATAGAAGCGGAAATTACAAAAGCGGCTCTGAGTGAGCTCGTGCCAAAAAACTTAATAAATAAGTTCGAAGATTATATCGCGAAAAATTTTCCGCCAACACCTCAATAACCAAATCAAACAACAAATCCGACACCTTAACCCCTCTCCACCGCCGAATTTACCCCCTTGCTGTCGCCTAAGCGGCGACACGGCCGTCGTTAAAGAAGGCATGGGGAATTTGAATCGGCAAATTCCTCAAAACAACACGGGTTCGCGTCAATCGAACCTTTTGAGGAGAACACTATGCAGACAACTATGAACAGCAACGAAATTCAATGCCCCCACTGTCGTAAAAGCTTCGATTTCAGCTCCATTCTCAAGGGACAGCAGGAACAATGGAAGAAACAATACGACTTGGATAAAGAGCAGGAACTCAACCGGCAAATGGAGAAAAAGCTGAAGGAACTTGAAAAAGACGCTTTAAAAACAGCACAGGAAAAAGCTTCACAGGAGACGGCCGATCTCAAACAAAAAGTTCAGGACGCCGAGAAAAAAACACGGGAAGTACTCGAAAAACTCAAAACTGAAAAGGAGAACATGAACACCGCACTTGGAAAAGAATATGAAAAAAAGGTCAAAGCCATGGAGGCTGACCATCTGCAAAAACTCGAAGAGAAAAACAAACTGCTGACCCGTGTTCAGGAGAATCTCAAAAAAGCGCAGCGTCATGCTGATCAGGTTTCCCAGCAGCTTGCCGGAGAAGTGTATGAGGACATCTTTGAATCATTTCTCCGAGCCGCTTACCGGTTCGATGACATTGAGCGGACGGAGACAGGCAAAAACGGAGCGGACTTTTTTCAGATCGTAAAAAGCAAATCACAGAAGGAAATCGGTTCGATCTTGTGGGAAACAAAAAACACATCAACCTATGATGGAACCAAATGGATCGCAAAGCTCCGCAAAGACATGGCTGCGAAAAATGCAACCATCGGCGTGCTGGTCTGCAAAACTCTGCCCAAAGGTGCCGATCCGGTGCAGGAGGTTGACGGAATCTTTATCCTGCAGGACACCGTCGCGCAGGAAGTCAGCCGCGTAATTCGTCACATTGTCGTCACCATGCACCGTTCAAAAGCATCACAGGCTGTTCAGTCGGCACGCGTTCAGGAAATCTACGCCTACCTGACCGGCAGCAGATTCCGCCAAGTCCTGACTCACTTCAGCATGTTCATCGAAAACGGCCGCAAAGCAGTCGACAAAGAACGCGTTGCAGCAGAGAAGAACTTCAGAGCACGCGAAAAAATGTTTGAGGACATCAGCGGATTCCGCAATACCATAATTGTCGACCTGAACCTGCCTCATGAAGACTCTGAAATCTCGGATGGTGAGATTATGAAAGTTCAGGACGTCAACACGATTGATGCCGAATTTGAAAGCTCGGAAAATCTTCAGGTTCAGGAGCACTGACTCAGGCCGCACGAAAATGCGGCCTTCGCAAAATTCAGTTTTTTTCCCAACAAACCAAAACAATTTATATTTAACCGCACCTCTCAACTGTCCTAGCCGGTTACCGAAGACCTATCATCGTTGATGAACTGTTTATTCCTCAACCACTGAAGGGAGAACCGGCAATGAAATTTTTTGCACTCGCAATAACCCCTGTATTCTTTTTTGGAGCATTGGCCTGCAAGCCGCCACAGACAGACAGCGCTCAGGACAGTGAAACGGCCGCTATAAAACGGGGACAACCAGTCCCGACAGCCGACCGTGCAGTCGCACCGTTCGTTTCCTGCCTCAAAAACACAAGAATGGATGTGTTTAAAACCGACCAAGTGACAAAAAATTACGAAAAGTGCGTCAGAGACAACGAGTCTGTTTTGAATTTTGAAAAGTGTTCGCACATCTCTACATCGATGTTCGAAAGGGTTCCGTCGACTTTTATTAACGAAGCCTGTCTCAATGTTTTCATCAACAAAATAACCCCTGAGCAGTGCTACACTCTGACCTCCAACTCAAACGCAGGTTCGGGTTCGAGACAGGACATTGCTTTGAAGTGCCTGAATCACTTCTCCAAGACAATGACACGCATGCAGTGCGAAAGCTTTATTCAGCTGTTGTCGGGGCCTGTTCCCAAGAAAGACTGGACAGAGAAGTGCGGAGCAATGAAGAGATAAAGACTCGTGCGGGAATTTCCGTGAAGTAATCAAAGCCATTTGCCCTTGTTGGCCGGATGGCAGAGACTGCAGGAGGACAGACATCTGCCACGACTGATTCACCCTCACCTTTTCCGAGCGCGTCGCAATTCGCCTCTCATGCCGAATGGGACAAGGTCCGCAAATTGAGTTAGCGATTTTTCCGAAAATATGCTATCATGATTTGCAGAGGATAAAAAATGTTGAATTACAGGTATTTAAGGCGTCAACTCGAACTCGATGAGCTCCTGAGAGACAAATCTTGCTTTTTGTTTGGCCCCCGCCAGACAGGCAAGAGCACATTCATTCGAAATCAGCTCCACGAAGAGCCCGCCCTCATCATCAACCTTTTGGACCAATCTGTTTACTTCGAATACAGCCGGAATCCCGGACGCCTGAACGAAATTATCAATGGCCTGAAATTGACCAATGCTCTGATTGTGATCGACGAAATTCAGAGAATACCTGACATTCTCAACGACGTTCATTTGCAGATTGAAGACAAGGGGAATCGCTTTCTGCTCACGGGTTCCAGCGCACGAAAACTCAAGCGTGTCGGAACCAATCTTCTTGGCGGCAGAGCACGCACGCGAAATCTGCATCCATTCTCTGCGGTCGAAATTCCTGACTTCTCGCTCGAAGAGGCTACATATCGCGGCACACTTCCATTTATAATTCATTCCAAATTCCCTGACGAAGACCTCGCAGCATACGTCGGACGTTATTTGCAGGAAGAAATTGCCGCCGAGGGAATGTCCCGCAACATTCCCGCATTCAGCAGGTTTCTTGAAGTCGCGGCATGCTGCAACACGTTGGTGTTGAACTACAGCTCCATCGCATCTGACACAGGGATGTCCCGCCAGACTGTCACAAATTACTTTCAGATTCTCAAAGACACTCTGATTGGTTTTGAACTCACGCCGTTTAAGAGAACGACAAAGCGCAAGGCCACCGAAACATCAAAATTTTATCTCTTTGATATGGGCGTTGTGCGCTTTCTGCGCAAGCTTCCCAAGATATCAAAAGCGAATGATGATTTTGGAACGTTCTTCGAACACTTCGTTTTTTTGGAACTCAATGCTTGGCGCGATTATCATTCCCCGCGCTCTGAACTCAATTTCTGGCGCAGTCTCAAAGGAGAGTATGAGGTCGACTTCATTATCAATAATGTTGCGATTGAAGTGAAATCAAGTGCGAATGTACAAAGGAAACATTTAAGCGGGCTGCTCGCTTTGCAGGAGGAAAACATTTGTCAAAAGTATATTGTGGTTTCTCTCGACGCTCATAAGCGATATCTCGAGAAAGAGAATATTTGGATTTACCCTTGGCAGGACTTCATTCAGGAGCTCTGGGCTAAAAAATCCGGTTTTTGGAAGAACTGACCTTCTCCCCGCTGTCGAGCTTTTACCTTGTCAGGCACTCGGTGTCTTAATTTGCTGTTTGCCTCAAAGCTTCAAGTCCTTTTTCCCAAGGAACACAAAGGACGTTCCCAATCTTCTGCGACACGTTGTCGCGCGACCATAACTGCAATTCGGCATCGGGAAAGTCTTTTGAAACCACGCGCAGACTTTTGGTCATTGCTTCAGTTACAATCTCTGCCGATTTTACTTCCAAAAACAGCAGCGACTGACTTGGTCGTTCAATGACAAAATCAACTTCGATGCCGTTTTCGTCCTGATAAAATGACAACCGGTAGTCATTTCGACTGTAATGACAATAGGCCTTGATCTCGTTGAAGATGAATTGCTCAAAAACTTCGCCGTAATAAGACGTGCTTGGAACAAGCGGCATTGTCAGCTGTCGAGCCATAGCGCGTGTGACACCGGTGTCGAAAAAATAGAATTTCGGTGACTTCAATAATTTTTTTCGAAACGATCTCGAGAAAGGCAACAGAAAATTTCCGATGAGCGTGTCTTCAAGAACTTGGTAATAACCGGCCACTGTCTTGGGATCGACTCCGATTCCTTTTGCAATTCCCGAGTAATTGATGACTTTTCCGTTGTACTGAGCGGACAGTTCGAGAAAATGTCTGAACGGATCCAGATTGCGCACAACCTGCTCCTTTTGAATCTCTTCGCTCAGATAAGTTCGGACATAGCTCGTCAGGAACTCCGCTTTCGATTCAGCATCAGAGTGCTGATAAACAAGCGGAAGTGTGCCCAAAGACAATACATCTTGAAGATTGAATTGAGCACCGATTTCATATTTGGTCAGCGGAAAAAGGTCTCGGACAAACGCCCTTCCGGCGAGTAAATTGGCCCCGCCCCGACGCAATTTTCGCCCGCTTGAACCCGTCATAGCGAAGCAAAACCGGTTTTTTTGATTTTCAATCGTGTGGTGAACGACATCCAGAAGCTTTGGGACCTTCTGAATTTCATCGAGAATAATCCAACGCACTTGGGTTGGCAGGACTGCAAGCTCGTCGAGCAGTGATTCAGGCCGTCTGGCTAAGCGCTCTTCAACCTCAGGGAGAAGGAGATCAAAAGTGCACACGATATCTTCGGGAAAGCTCCGTTTCAACAGCGTACTCTTTCCGGTTCCGCGCGCCCCGAAAAGAAAAAAACTCTGTTGTTGTGGTAACTTAACCTCTCTCGTAAACATAATAAGACTACACTCCCGAAAAAATCCCTTTTTTAGGAGTGTAGTCTTATCTTTTGCAGTGGTCAATTCACGTGTCTCAGATCTCCATGATTCTTCTGCAAAATTTTCCGAGTGAAAAAAAAAGCTCCCCGCAGGGGAGCTTTGAGCTTCTCAGTTCCAGTCGAGCGAGACTGAAGCCTGATACTCGGTCACGCGGCTTTCGAAGAAGTTCTTCTCCTTCGGAAGATCCATGATCTCGTTCATCCACGGGAACGGAGTGTCATCGACGTTGAACAGCGGTTCGAGTCCCACCGACTCCAAACGTCTGTCGGCGATGTAACGGATGTAAACCGAGAACTGCTCCTTGCTCATGCCCACGATATCGCGGGGCAGGCAATCGGCCACAAACGCATCTTCAAGCTCAACAACGCGGGCCACGTTCTTGCGCACAGCTTCTTTCACTTCGCTTGTCCATGCTTCCGGATTCTCGACGATGAACTGGTTGATGAGCTTGGTTCCGAACCGGCAGTGCAACGACTCGTCGCGGACAATATACTCAAGCTGCTCTGCAGTGCCGACCATCAGGTTGCGGCGCTTGAAGTTCAGCAGCAGCACGAATGCGCTGTAGAACTGCATTCCTTCCATACCCAAGTAATACGCGCACAGATTTTCAAGAAAGGTCTTCTTGCCGTTCAGCGATTCGGTCGAGAACGCGGGGTTCATCACGCCGTCGAGGAAAGCCGACTGGAAGTCGTGCTTGTCTTTGATTGTTCCGAAACGCTTGAATTCAGAAAACACTTCTTTTTGATCCATCGAGAGCGACTCAACGATGTGAGCATACGACCACGAGTGGATGCTCTCCTGAAACGCCTGACCGCACAGATACTGGCGAACTTCAGGGTTGGTCAGATGACGATAGATGGCCATGACGATGTTGTCGCCCACGAGCACATCGGTGTTTGCGAAAAAGCTGAGAATTTTCTTGATGAGGTGCTTTTCGTCGGAATTCAGGACACCGTTGTTCTTCCATTGCTGAATATCCGAGGCCATCGAAATTTCCTGCGGCAGCCAGTGATTCTTGCAAAGGTTTTTGAACTCATCCCAAGCCCACGGGTATTCAAAAGGCATGAGCTGTGTTTGTTTTGCGTTAAGTAACATATCTTGTTGCTCCTCGGGTGTTCTTCTCTAAATTACTGACAGCTCTCGCAATCCGGATTCTCAATCGAGCACGCCTTGGGGCCCGCGTCCACCGCCGACGACGCAACTGTTGCTGCGCCCGTGGAGGTTCCCTGTCCGGCGTTGATGCTCGACTTCTCAACACCCGTCGCAGCCTTTGTGCGCAGGTAATAGGTTGTCTTCAAGCCTGAGTGCCAAGCGTAGCGGTACATTTCATCGAGACGGCGTCCCGACGGCGCACCCAGATACAGATTCAAGCTTTGCGCTTGGTCAATGTAGACCTGACGCACAGCCGCGCAGCGGATCAGCTGCTCGGGCTCAATATCAAATGCCGTCTGATACAGATCTCTGAGTTCCTGCGGAATCTCAAAATTCTGGATTGAACCGTCGGCACGCTTGAGCTCGCGCGCCATCTGAGCGTTCCACAGGTTCAAGGACTTGAGGTCGTCAATCAGATATTCGTTGATGACCGTGTAGTCGCCGCCCAGATTGGTCTTCACGAAAAGGTTCTTGTAGCTCGGCTCAATCGACTGCGTACAGCCGGCGATATTGGATATTGTCGCCGTAGGAGCAATCGCCATGCACAGACTGTTGCGCATTCCGGCCTTGACTTTGTCACGCAGCGAGTCCCACGCAAACTTGGCAGGGAATCCTTGGCCCGACAGCAGATCTGCCGCAAAGAGTGTTTCGTTCTTGGCGTTTGAGAAGAACGCCGGAACTTCGGGAACACGCACATGTGAACCCATCTCTTTAACAGTATCAGCAGGAACGCGGCCCTGCGCCCAAGACGATCCTTCAAATGTCTGGTAGCTGCCGCGCTCGCGCGCGAGTTCTGCAGACGCTTCAACCGAGTGGAAGCTGATGGCTTCCATGATTTGCGACGAAAGAATGATTGCACCCGGCGAGCTGTACGGGATGCGCTTCATATAGAGCACGTCCTGAAAGCCCATCAAACCAAGACCAACCGGACGGTGGCGCTCATTGGCACGCTTCGCAGACTCAATCGGATAGAAGTTTTCGGTGATCACATTGTCCAGCATGCGCATGGCTGACCGAACGGTTGTGCGGAGAACCTCGTAAGGATTGGGCTGCTGGAAAATAGCCTTCAGGTTAACGGAGCCGATGTTGCACACCGCTGTTTCATCGGCGCTTGTATTCAAAGTGATCTCGGTGCACAGGTTGCTCGAGTGAACCACGCCTGTATGACGCTGCGAGCTGCGCAGGTTGCACGGATCCTTGAAGGTGATCCACGGATGGCCTGTTTCAAAAAGCATGGTCCCACAAAGTAACGGAAGACACCTTCCTGAAGTTCCTGATCTCGCCCTTCTCTGCCGCTGCCTCATAGGCTTCGTAGCGGGCCTTGAATTCGGCACCGAATGTGTCATGCAGATCAGGTGTTTCGCTCGGGCAGAACAGCGTCCATTCGGCGTTGGCCTCAACCCTTTGCAGAAACAGGTCGGGTACCCAGTTGGCCGTGTTCATGTCGTGCGTACGGCGGCGTTCGTCGCCTGTGTTTTTGCGCAGTTCAAGGAAGTCTTCAATATCAAGGTGCCA
>RFOM01000028.1 GCA_009926615.1 Pseudomonadota bacterium | reverse complement strand
ACATCGGCTGAAAAAAAAAGTGATGTCCTGAATCACCCGAAACTTTCCGCACCGCAAAGTGCGTCACGTCACCGCGAGTTGTATTCACTCGGTCTGCACTCTTCAGTTTTTGCAAAGACAGTCGCGGCACTGCGTGCGCCGGACGGTTGTCCTTGGGACAAGGAGCAGAACATCGGCTCGCTGCGCCCATACTTGATTGAAGAAGCCTACGAGGCTGCTGAAGCTGCGGCCGCATATGAAGATCTCGCCGATGCCGATTCGGCAAAAAAGTATTGCAGCGAACTGGGCGACGTTGCTTTGCAGATCTTTTTGAATGCGCAGATTGCCTCTGAAAAAGATCATTTCAGGACATCTGATGTTTTTGAAGATATCATCGGGAAGATGGTTCGCCGGCATCCGCACGTCTTTGCTCCGGAAACAAGTTCCGCAAGTACCGCCGGAGAGGTGATGAGCCAGTGGGAGTCAATCAAGCAGGTTGAAAACGGAAAGCCGGACGGGCAGGCCAAGCCGCTTTTGCACAAAACGGCCAAGAAGCAGTCCCAGCCCACACTCACCTACACGGCCGCCGTTTCGAAGGCATCGTGGAAGCTTGGTTTTGCATGGAAAACTCTCAACGAAACTTTTGCAGATCTTCACTCTGAAGTTGAAGAACTCAGACGCGAGGTTTTTGTTGACGCGCCGGATCGGCAAAAGGTTTCGGATGAAATCGGCGACATTGTCTTTGCTCTGGCCAATGTTGTCGTGTTCATGAATGAGACGTCATTCAAGGACAGTTGTGAGGTGGATTTGGATCTGTCCGCACGGGACAGTGTGGCCAAATTTCTTTCGCGATTCGAAGGAATGGAGCATATTTTGCGCGAGAGAGGAGCAGAGGTAAGCGAAGAGTTTGTGAAGACGCTCAGTCTTGAGGTCTGGGACGGGCTCTGGCGGGAAGCCAAGCGCAGAAAATATCGGTAATTGGATTCTTTGCCGGTCTTGCAAAGGCTGAATGTTCGGGGCATCCTTTTGCGACACGGAATGACTCAATTCGCTCCCGTCAATTTACGAGGCATTTATGGTACTGAAGAAATTATTCGGCAAACGTGACGCTGACACAGCAGCTGAGAAATCCGGCTCCGAGGCAGGCACACCGGCCTCCGCCAAAACGGCCTCCGTGAATGAAGAAGCAACGGAACAGGCATCTGCATCGGATTCGTCCGAGCCCAAAGCCGCCGAATATCTTGAACTTGCCATGGTTGAAAATGCCCGTAACGATACACCTGACAGCCGCAGAAAAGTTTATCAGGAATTATTGTTTTCGGAGCTGCTCCTTGCACTCGCCGAACCGGATCCCAACGCGGCAGCACCGGTCGCGGGTGAGCAGGGATCAAATATGAGTGTTGCCATTCTTCAAAATTCCGCAGGCACCCCGTTTGCCGCAGCGTTTACAAGCGGGGCAGCAGCGCGCCGCTGGCGGCCCGACGGCGGACAGTACGTCTCAGTCCGCGGTCAGGATATTTTCAAACTCCTTGAGCCCAGCCCTGCTGAAGTGATTGTTATTAACGCCGGCAGCGCACCGTTCGTCATTTTGCCCAAGGTCGAATACCGGCAGCTGGCTATGGGAATTGTTCCGCAGTCAGGGCAGAGTCCTGTCCAGATTGCGACCGGACAGGCAGGCGAAGCAGCTGAGGAAGCGGAAGACGGTCAGATGCAGGTGGCTTTTCCGCCGGATGTCTTCAATGACGAGCAAAAGGCTCAGGCTCATACAATCATGAGTGCGAATACCAACATTGAAGCTGCAGTTTTGGGAGCAATATTGCCTCCAAATGGAGCAAAAGACGCTTGGGTTCGTACGATTTTCCTGCGGGTTGCCGGTGTTCCTGAGACGGCCGATGCCATGCAGCAGTTCTGTTCGTCGGTTCGCGGTGAAATTGTTGCCGACAAGACCGACCTTTTTGAGCAAACTCCTTTTGAAGTGGGTGTTATGCCCGATCCCGGATTTTGGCAGGCAATGCATCAAAATGGGATCATCCTCTTTGACAAGAATCCCCCTCCTATGCCACAGCCTGAGGCAAAGGATGGTGTTGTCGAGGCGCATCTGGAAGCTTAATCACTTCCTTGTTAAACGGCGATTTCCTTCTGGGTTTGGAGAGCTTCTGAATGGCTGAAGTCCGTAAGGGAAAAACTGAGAATCGTGTCAAACCCCGCACCCGTGCGGGAACGGCGCGACCCAAGGTCACGGGTCCTGATCCTGACATCAGGCGTATGCTTGCCGAAACTCAAGACCAACTGAGTCTCATACACGGAGTTCTCGAAGAGCTCTGCGAGAGGCAGGAAGCTTTGGCGGCGTGGCAGATGGAGTTCTCAAAGAGACTCGTCAGTCTGCAGGAGGCGCAATGGCGCAGTCTTGAAGATTTGGCCGGCGTCGACATGGGAAGCCCCGTTGAAAAGGCGTTCGGTGTTCAAGTGGCCGAAGGTGAAGCCGACCACGGCGAGGATCAACTCGACGAGGCCGAAAAAATGCTTGAAGAGATCAATACTCAGGCAATGCCCAAGCGTGCCGATCGCATGCGTAAACGTCGCGATTTTCCGCGCCCGCCGGCAGTCACGGATGAATTTTCCGATGAGGAATCCGTGAATATTGATGTACCCGCAAAAGAGACCGCACCCGACAGCATCTTTGTTATGCCTCAAAAGGTAGATGTTCATTGAGCGGAACCGAAATTCTCAAAAATGCTTCCCGCCGCGCTTTGCACATGAGCAGCACACTCGGCGAGTTGAACAACCAGCTGCTTAATTCCGTTGAATTTCAGAACGCATTCTCCGCAGTTTTGGAACTGGTTTGCGGTTGCCGTATTCCTCAAACGGGGAGCACTGCTTCGACCCCTCAGACGCTTCATTTCGTTGCCGTCGGCAAGTCCGGAGGTGTGGCGCAGGTGCTGGTCTCCATGCTTGCGAGCGTGGGTATTCAGGCTCGTTTTCTCCATCCGACAGAGGCGCTGCACGGAGATTTGGGATCGGTTGTCGCTCAGGATCCTGTGATTCTCATTTCAAACAACGGCAGAAGTGCTGAGCTTCTTGCCGTGGTGCCGATGCTCAGAGACCGCGGATGCAAACTAGTGACCATGACCAGCCGTTTGGACAGTCCGCTTGCACAATGCGTTGACGTCGTGCTGCAGCTCCCTGTGCAAAGCGAAGCTTGTCCGCTGAATCAGGCTCCGCTGACCAGTACCGTTGCAACTCTCGCACTGGGCCAACTTTTGGTGGCTGCGTCGATGGAAAGGCGGATGTACGATGTTTCGTCCTATGCCAAAAATCATCCGGGGGGAGCCATCGGCAAAAGGATTTT
This sequence comes from Pseudomonadota bacterium, assembly GCA_009926615.1. Taxonomy (GTDB): domain Bacteria; phylum Bdellovibrionota_B; class Oligoflexia; order Silvanigrellales; family Silvanigrellaceae; genus RFOM01. The sequence continues at coordinate 41,676 of RFOM01000028.1, read as the reverse complement.
TGTCAGAGTCGACGACATCATGGTCTCCGGAAAGTTTCTGCCGAGAATTCATTCATCAGCTGAATTCAAACAATGTATTTCGAGAATGACAGAATGTGCGCTGGGCGCTCTTGTGGTCGTCGACGAACACGACAGCATGCTTGGCTTTATCGCGGAGCGTGATCTGCGCACAGCAATGGAGGCGCGCGGGCCGGCGGTCTTTGATCTTAAAGTTTCCGAAATTATGAATCCGAGCCCAATTACGCTGAAGGCAGGAACACTCGCTGCCGAGGCGTTGCAGATTATGGAAAACAGGCCTCGACCCTTAAACGCGCTGCCCATCGTTACGGACAGCGGAAAAGTGGTCGGGCTTTTGCGTTTGCATGATCTCGTGTCAGCAGGAATCAGCTCTTCAATTTGAAAATGCCGGTTGAATTCCTTCGGCCTCAAGAGTGGCAATGACCCATTTTTTGTAGTGCCGCGCGTCAATGTATGAGTTGTCGATGCCGACGCAATTTTGAAAGATCTCGATCCCTGCCGATGTGATTCCGACCAGCAGCCATTTTCCCGTTTCCGACATTGTGTACATCGGACCACCCGAGTCACCGGCACATGCACCTTTCAAAAAACCTCCGACGTTGATTTGTTGCGAAGCACGGGACAACGATTTTATCGGCAGCCTGACCTCTCTCAGTGTGCCCGTGTTGTTGTTTCTTCTGCTGCGGGTGACGCCGTAGCCGACCAAAGTGACCGGCTGCCCTGTCCGCAGTTCGACGGAGTCTCCTGCAATTTCGACCGGCTCATACGGGGAAGGAATGTCCTTTTCCAGAATTACCAGACCTACATCATTGGGCGGCGAGCCTGCATTGCCCGCAAGCGTGAGAGCAGGGCTCCAGTCCTGATGCGGAATAACTTTTGCTGCGCGGATCCAGTCACCGTCTGCGGAGACCCGCAGTCCGAAGGATGCAATGAAATCTTTTGCGGCCGGCAGAATAAACGCCGAACTTTTAACATTGGTGCGCGGATCGAATTCCTGCAGACAGTGCGCGGCGGTCATCAGAACCCGTCGGCCGACAACAGCCGCCGTGCAGAAAGAGCGTCCGAGATCGAGCAGATGACTTCCTCTGTTCCTTTGCACACTTGGAGTATCCGTTGTCAGAGCAACTGTTGAAAGCCTTCGGGCATCGTTGACTCCGTCGTCCACCGGTGAGCCGCCGATGATTGAAATTTTTGATTCTTCCGAATGCGTTTTGTCCAGTTGTTTTCCGCAATTGACAATCGCAAGTGACGACAGGGCCAAAAGGCTGAAGTGCAGCGCTGAAGAACGAGTTTGAAAATTTTTCATGTGTTGCTCCAATTCGCAGGTGAATAAAATTACTGACCTTCGAAAAATTTATTCAATGATTCTCCATTGAGTGTTCTGACGTGAATAAGCGAGTCGGCCGTGAGCGGCTTTTCAAGGAGCACTGATTTTTGAAACACCCTTTTTCTTGATGCCTGAACTGAACAGCGCGAGGGCGGCAAAATCTGAGAAATCGGCTGCACCACGAGGGTATTGTCTGCACCCGTGCGAACTCTCATTTCCACGAGAGCGAAGCAGCCGGCTGTCTGAAGCATCGGCCAGTTACCGCTGATAACCAGCTTTTGTTTGCTTCCGAGCATGGCCGGAAGCAGGACAACCTCTTCGACCGGTGCATATAAAAAATCATCCGGCGAAGCACTTCGTGCCTTGCTGATGACCAGAGGAAGCGGACTGACGGCAGGCATACCCTCAACGCTGATGCGCCATTCACCTTCGGGCAAGGTTCCCAAAGAAACACGCTGAATAAAAGGCACAATCACCTGTGCACAGGGTTCGCCTCTGTAGGCATAGACTTCGGGTTTCAGTGAGATTGTTTTGGTGCCGGCGTTGATCGTTTTTCCGACCGGTCCTGTCTTCATGCAGGCATCAGGGAATCGTCCCTGAACAATGACTTCAACATTGTCGTTGTCATCAAATCCCTGCGGGACAAATACTTTTTCAACGGGTGCGGGTTCACGGGTCACTGCCGGTGATTCGGGCAAAGTCATTGCTTGTGCAATGCCGACGGTCTGAAATGCAATCGCCGTGTAAAAAATTTTTTTTCGGTTGCGCATGTGAAGACCCCGCATACGGTTGGAGGAATTTCGCCGAAGGACATTTCCCGTTACGGTTTTATGTCCGCACAGATGCAGAAAACAAAATCTCTTGCATTTTTTTAGGAAAGAAAGCCGGTTGCAGCGGCGTGCAAATTTTGCCGGCTGCTGAACTCCGGATTCTCCGACATGTCCCGAGAACGGGTGTCTGCCGCAGGGGAATAGCCAAAATGAATGTGCGACTCTGTAAATTAAAGACGAAACTCATTGCTCTGAGGAAGCCGGCGTGCATTTTTCTCGGATTGCCGGCTTTTGTTTGCGGCTGCAATTCACGCACCGCCTCGCAAACCGATGATCGGGTTTCATACGGGCAGCGCAAGTTTATTGTCGGGGGTGAAGATGTCCGTTCCGGAGATCCGGTTGAGGCTTCGACGGTCGTTCTTCTCAACGGCAGCGGAAAGATGCGCTGCAGCGGGACTCTTATTGCACCGCGGCTTGTTGTTTCGGCAGCTCATTGTTTTGTTGATCCCGGCCTCGACAATTCAAACCTCTCAATTGGATTCGGGCTCAAGACGGAGTCTTTGACAAAGCGAACGGTCAAGCGCTTTTTAGCGCATTCATCCTATGATCCGGATCGTCCTCTCGGTGAGACCGCGCCATTGTTCGACATTGCTCTTGCGGAGCTGAACGAAGATGCTCCTGCCGGCAGTCGGCCCGCGCGGGTCCCTGATTCTACATTTGTTTTGAACAGCGGTGAGCCGTTGGCGCTGGCGGGATTCGGGCTGAACTACACGAGCGGCACGGGAAGCGATCGCACCGGAGGCGGTGCCGGAACACTGCGCAGGGTCAATCTGCCGTTGGGTCAGGTTCTACTGGCATCAAAGCAGCTCAAAATTTCGAGCAACAACAGTCAGGCAGTTTGCAGCGGAGATTCGGGCGGACCTGCATTTGCTTTGTCAAACCCCGACGGATTGGTTGTGACCGGCGTAACCTCCTGGGGATATTCAAGGTGCGAGAACGGGTTGTCAGTGTTCACGGACGTTCGTCAATACACGGATTGGATTGTCACCAACAGCGCCGGATTGCTGAGTCGCGATCAAATTTTGGGCGGGTCGGGAAGTCCGCCGGCCGACGACTCCTCCCGTCAGCCTGTTCCTCCTCCCTACACGACAGTCGCCGGTTCGGCATTTGCGCTGCTCGACGATATTCGCCAAGGGCGTATTTCACAGGCCGTCGGCGAGGTAAAAGATCGCAACGCCGGAAAATACACCCGTTCTTTGCTTCTTCTTTTCCGCAACAGCGAGCCAAAATACTACTGCATTCACATCAAGGCGGACGGCATTCCGTTTGACGGCAGCTGGGGTGAGAAGCGCGGGCCGTATAAGGTCTTCGGTCAGGTCCGCATTTCTGATTTACCCAACTTCGATGCCTTCGGTTGTTCATGGCAATCATCAAAGTCAAATATGTACTGGTATTTGGATCTTTAATGAACAGGAGCAGAAGGTCAGGCTGCCTTTTTCGGGATCCGGATTGACAGAATCCCGTCGGAGAATGTCGCCGATTTTTCTTCAATCAATGCATCGGAGGCAAGGTGAATTCCGCGTTCGTAATTTTCCGAGCGGTGTTCACAGTAGGCCATTTTCAGTTCAGCAGGTTCTGCCGCAATCCTTTTGGCCTTGAGCAGGAGCATTTGTCCTTCACTCTTCAAATCAATTGAATTGGCATCGACTCCGGGGAGATCGACTCTTATGTCATAAAGGTTTTTATTTTCAAGAATATCGATGTGAGGATGAATGTGTTTGACCGGCTCACTGCGAAAAAGATTTTTTGTATCCGCAGCAAGGTGATTGATCAGGGTTATGAGTTGTTCGGTCAATCTCCGTGTTTCAGGGAAATTCAAAAATCCCCGCGGCGCAAATGCATCTCTTCTTTTTTTTGATTCGAGATCAAGATCATGTTTCATGGAAGACCTCCCGCTGTTTGTGCGCATGCAGAAACAGTCATAGAAGATTTGCCATTTTTTTTGAAAACCGGAACGTTATTTGAAGGACAGATTCAGTTTGAGCGGCAGCTGACCGGACAAAACATTTTTCACATGTAAGGACTCGCCTGTAATCCCGCCTGAAAGTTTGAGGTCAAAATCACTCTGCGGCTGTATGTGATCCAAAAGTTCAACTGTAATTTCCCCGTCCGATTTGAGTATACGGATTTGCGCCTGCACAAGAGAAAAAGTCAGTGAGAAATCGCCCAAGTATTTCCATCTTTGCGCATTGATGTTTAACGTTCCGGAAAAATCGGAAACCGAAATGCCGAGCCAGTCTTCAATAACCATGTCAATCAGGGCTGCTTCACTCCATGCCTGATGGGGGGCTCCCTTGGGCCAGCTCCAGTCCGAATGGCTTGACAATCCGTCCAGCAGTTCGGGCAGCGCTCCTCCGCCGGCACCATAGACGGAATGCCAGACCAGAGTCTTGGTCAATTGCAGAGCTTTGGCCGAGTGCGATGTCATAAGTAACAAATTGGTTGCGCATCGGCTCAGCCACGGCCAAATTGTTCCGTTGTGATAGGCCCAGTCGGGGTGTTCCAATCCCTTTCGGGACCCGAACTCGTGAAACGGATGAAAATGAATTTTATTTTCGAAGATGAAATTGCTCTCCGATTCGTAGATTTCATTGATAGGCCAAGGGTATCTGACCGGCGTCTCGGGACTGAGAGTCCTGATACCGTAGGAAACAATGAGGTCCGAATTCACCATGTCCTCAAGGGTTTCCGAGAGTTCCTGATTTTTGAGGAGCAAACCCAAAATTCCCGCCTTTGAGAGTGCTGAAAAAGCAAGGAGGACATTGGGCCGAAGCGCGAGGTCCTGTGATCCGTCGGGACGCAGGTGATCGGCCCAACGGCGTTTATCCGGATTGTAAAATTGTTCTCTGAGGGATTTGAGTCCCGAGCGTGCTGCCGTCGAAAAAGCTTCGGCATCTTCACCGCCGGACGAGCGAACGAGAATGTCAGACCAGCGTTCGAGAGCCGCAATCCAAAATGCCTGAATTTCAATGGCGCGGTTGGCCCGCGGACTGCACGCCAGAAGTTTTCCGTCGGGTGAACTCTTTTGTGCATCCATCCATGTATCGGCCGGCCCGTGGCAGATGAACTGCCCCTTTTTCAAAATCAGTGCTGCGTTTCTGAGATGAGTCAGAATGTTGGGAAATAAAGCCCGTAAATGAGCCGAGATACCGCAAAAATCGATGTAATCTGCGGTCGACAGCAGCAGCAGCGGAAGAGCATCGGCACTGTTGCTCGTTGTTGCATTCACCGTCGTGTAATTTGGAATGGTGTCTTTTGCTTTGGACCAGAGATCGCAAATGAGTTCTCCGCCGTCTGCAAATCTTCCGGACCATAAAAATGCAGCTCTGAAACTGTGGCACATGTCACGGGTCCAGAATTGGGTGAACCATGGAAGTCCCGCTTGCAGGCCGATGATTCCGTCAGCCCTTCGCCGGATGAGCTGATTGAGACTGTCACGTGAATTTGCAAAGGCGATCTGCCAGTCTTCTTTTTGGCCGTGACAGACAAATTCTGTGTGTCGGGAACCCGCAGGCTGCTCGACACTGCGGTTGCCCTGTTCTCCGGATGCGGTATTTGCCCGTTGCAGAACAACAGTCAGTCCTGCTTTTTCGCCTGAAGTCAGTGACATTTTTGATTCATGGGTGGCAACTGTACTTCGGGTTTGATTTTCGCCGCGCATCGCGTCGGCTGCGGTATGACTATCGACGTGGGCAGGGGATTCAAGCGGGATCCAGTCGGACTGATTTCGATCGCTCTTTGCCAGTGCAAAGAGTCGCATGTCTGCAGCCATCAGTTTTGAGCTGATTCGAAGGTATTGAGCTTCGCGCGGATGAAACAATAACTCAGCCATTCCTCCGCCCGCGGAAGCATATCCCGCAGGACAGAGTGTCCATTGCGGAATGACTCGCAGACTGTAATTGACTCCCGTCGAACGGCATGCCGGTACCGAGACCGGAGTCCAGCTGATGTCAATTGTCTGTGAGCCTTCAGTCCACATCCAATTCTCTTCGCACCTGCAGCCGCACGACAGTGTCCAGTATCGCGTAACGGACGATTCGGTGCGGGACGTTTGGGTCCAAGTCCGGTCAATTTTGCCGCCGGTGACGTGTTCGCTGTCCGAGTGATTCAGTGACCAGTCGAATTCCGAGAACACCGAAAGCTCGCCGACCTGCAGTCCCTGCCACTTCCTGTAAACATTTCCGGAAGCTGACAACATCAGAAAACCTGCATTCTCCGAGGTTAGAAAAATCTCGGCCTGCGGATTTGAAGTCTTGTAAAGTATACCGGTCATAGTTGGCCTCGCGTCATGGCTCTTTGAGTTATGCCACGTCATGCTGCCTTGGAACAAAATGCTGGTGTTTTTGGCGGTCGCCAAAAACCGCTACTTTTTAACTTAAGTCCCCGTTGTTAAGATCAACAGGTCGGAAACTTCAGGCTGTTTTGTTTGATTTTTGGGGTTGAGCAATGAAATTGACCTTTCGGGGCAAAGTTCTCGGTATCATCTTGGCATCCTGTGTGGTCTGCACGTTATCGGCGATTCTGGTCGCTCGTTATCTCGTCCGGGAAAATGCGGAAAGGGCACTTGTCGACAAGTCGGCCGCAATTCTTTCCCGCCTTGAGGAAGGTCAGAATTATGTGATCGAAATGAGTGCGATTAGCGAACAGATTGAAGCTCTGAAGGTTAAGTACCCTGACGGTGCGGTTCCGAAGGAAGTGAAGGAAAAGCTCCTCAAATCGGTTCCGGTTGTTGCGTTGGCGACTCTGGGAAACAAGGGCGAAAAGTCGGACGGCTTCAAATTCCGGCTGTTTTCAGATTCGCCGCGCCGTGACGAAAACAGGGCAAATGCCGAGGAAAAAGAGACACTCAAAGAGTTCGATCAAAATCCTTACATGAAGGAAATCATCGAAAAGTCGGATGACGGAAAATTCCTGAGCATGATTCGCCCAATCCGGATTCAGGAAAAGGCCGGTTGTCTGATGTGTCACGGAAATCCCTCAAACAGTCCTTTCAACAACGGAAAAGACATTTTCGGATACCAGATGGAAGACCTCAAAAACGGCGCGCTGCACGGCGCGTATTCGGTCACTCTGGATTTAAAAGGTGTTGATGAGGTTACATCATCTGCAACAAGGAATATCGCCTTCGGCGGAGGCTTCTTTACAATCATTGCTCTTCTTGCCGGATTCTTTGCCGTCAAGGGACCGATGGCAAACCTAACGCATATTTCCAAATCGCTCGGGTCTTGGGGCGAGGAGATTTCAGATGCGAGCAAGAATTTGAGTGACGTCAGTCTGAGTGCCGCATCTTCAGCCAACGCTTCGGCAGCGTCGCTCGAAGAGACTGTTGCAACCATCGAAGCACTGTCCAAGATTGTTTCGCAGAACTCGGAAAGTGCGCGTCAGGGTGCCGATGTTGCACAGTCTGCCGAGACGACCGCACGGCAGGGGCAGAAGGAAATGCGTGATTTGATTCTTGCGATGGGCGAAATTCAACAGGGTTCGCGTAAGGTCGCAGAGATCACCAGCCTCATCAATGACATTGCATTCCAGACGAATTTGCTGGCGCTGAATGCAGCCGTAGAAGCAGCAAGAGCCGGTGAGCAAGGCAAGGGCTTTGCTGTCGTCGCCGATGCGGTAAGGAATTTGGCGCAAAGAACATCAACTGCAGCAGCTGATATTTCAAAGATTATTGCCGAGGGAACAGAGACCGCTGATCAGGGAGCGAAACTTGCGGACAGCGCGGGTAAAGTCTTCAATACGATCATCGATGCGGTCACAAAGGTCAATGAAGTTACAAGTTCCATTTCTTCTGCAAGCGACCGGCAGGTGCAGGGAATTTCTGAGATTGGCGATGCATTGAATCAGCTCGACCGGACCGCACAGAACATTGCTTTGTCCGCCGATTCTTCCGCGCAGACGTCCGAGCGGCTGCAGGTTCAGGCGGAACAGCTGAAGGAACTGGTCAAAGAGCTTTCCAATGTTGTCGACGGGCGGAACGCCTGAGCAGCAGATTCCGGTCCGGCATGCCGGACCTTTTTTTTAGAACATTCGTCTTAAAGATGTGTTGTCGTCATGATTGTCCGGACGCGCGGGAGATTCTGCTGAGTCGGATGAGGGAGTCACAAGCGGAGAGCCAAGGTCAAGGCCGAGAGCATCGCGTGCCTGCGGCTTGCCGGGTTCAGTGCCTGCAACTGCGGGCATGACAATTCCTCCCGTTCCCGACACGCGATCGCCGCCGACTCCGATTCTGACGGTGACAACATTCTCCGGAACTTTCCATTCCGATGCCGGATACAGCTTGACCGCGCCCTCCATGATTTGTTTCCACAGCGGTGCAGCCATTTTTCCGCCCGCACCGTCGGTTCCGAGACTTTTGCGCGCGTCGTCAAATCCGAGCCAGACAGCACAGACGAGTCTGGGTGTGACACCGACAAACCATGCATCCGTGTATCCGTTTGTTGTTCCTGTTTTGCCGGCCGCGAACGGAATACCCTGCGCCCTTGTGCCGGTTCCGAAGCGGATGATGTCCTGCATGACGCGGACAATGACGTATGAAGCAGCCGGAGAGAGAACCTGAAGCGGGTCATTTCCATCCTGTGTGCTGGCAGTCGGGACAGTGACGGGAGAAGCGCGCAGTTTTGGATCACGGCCCTCGACTATGACCTTTCCTTCGCGGTCTTCGATTGCCTTTATGTAGCGGGCTTCCGAAATTTTTCCGTTGTTTGCAAACGGAGAATAACTTTGAGCCATTTGCAGAACAGTTGCCGATCCGGCACCGAGCGCGTGAGCAAGGTTAACTTCATCCCAAGGGAGTCCGAGTTTTTTGAATTGCTGCGAAACGAGCGGAATACCGAGAGCTTTAAAAAGCTGAATACTGCTGATGTTGTAGGAATGAACGAGTGACGTTCTGAAATTGGTTCGTCCTGTAAATTCTTTGTCATAATTTTCCGGCTTCCAGTCGCCCATGACGATCGGCGGACTGTCGATTCTCGATGCCGGTGAAAAGCCGTTGTCCAGTGAGAGCGCATAATACAGGGGCTTTACACTGCTTCCCACTTGCCGGAGCGCCTGAGTGACACGGTTGAACTGACTGTTTTGAAATCCGCTGCCGCCCACCATCGACACGACTTCGCCTGTCTGGGCGTCCATGACCACCGCAGCAGCTTCAATTCCTTCGGTGTCGGTCAGCTGATAAAACTGAGGTGCAAGCGATTCTGCAGTCAGATTGTAAAGTTTCAGAGTGTCCTCATGCTCGGCAAAGAGTTTTCTAAAATTTCCGAGTCTTCTCGGCAGCCGAGAGTCAGCCTTTCTGACGTGGACTTCATCACCGATTGCAAGAATGTCGGCAAAATCCTGAATGTTGCTTGTCTTCTTGCTTGACGCTGCCCTTAATGCCCACCTGTGGTCTTCGGCCAGCAAAATTCCGGGACCTGTCTGTGTCGCTATAACCGCAACATCGAGTTGCGGATTAAGGTCAATGATTATGCCGCGGATGTCTTCCTCGTCGTCGGCAGACCAGCCGCTGCGGGAAAGCTTGTCGAGTGCACTTTGATAGTCTGAGCCGTGTTTTTCAACCGGCTTTCGGAAAGCCTTTTTTGCCTCGAACTGTTCAAGATAAGTGCTGACGATCTTCTGCGCGTATTTTTGCAGCTGAAGGTTGAGAGTGGTTTGAACTTTGTAACCTGAGGTCAAAAGGTCGGGGAGTTTGAGAGTGCCCTCGAGCTGTTTTTTAACTTCCATCAAAAAGTAAGGGGCCGAACGTGTGTTGGGAGTTTCCGCATAGTGGATTGTCAGTGCTTCGGCAAAGGCTTCTTCGGCCTCTTGCTTGGTGGCCCATTTGTTCTGAACCATCCGGTCGAGAACAAACCGCTGGCGTGTTTTGGCCTTTTCAAAGCTCTCCGTGGGCGCGTATGCCGATGGTGCGGGAGCGAGACCGGCGATCATTGCCGCTTCGGAAAGCTTCAGTTTCTTGGATGACTTTCGGAAATAATTGCGCGCTGCAGCCTCAACACCGTAGGAATTGTTTCCCAGAAAAATTGTGTTCAGATAAAGTTCGAGAATTTCATCTTTGCTGAATGCTTTTTCGGTTTTCAGAGCGAGCAGAATGTCTTTGACCTTGCGTTCGAGAGTTCGTTCGCGGGTGAGCAGGACATTCTTTACCAGCTGCTGGGTGATGGTACTTCCGCCCTGTTTTTGGCCTGATTTCATGAAATGTGCAATTCCGGCGCGTGCCAGACCCTGAACATCAATTCCAATGTGTTCGTAGAAACGTGAATCTTCGGCAGCGAGAAAAGCTTTGACGACCAGCGGAGAAATGGCAGAAAGCTGCACGGGATATCTTTTTTCCTCAAACAGCTCGCCGATTTTTGTCCCCTCGGAGCTGAAGATTTGTGTGGGCAATGCCGGATTGTAATTCTTCATTGCCTCAACCGGAGGTAGTGTCTTTTCAATTTTTTCGATGTAATTGAAACCGATAAAGGCCGCAGCCCCTGCGGCGAGCGCCAGCAGCACGGCTCCGCCCAAAATCACAAATAAAATGATTTTTTTGATCATTTATGCCAACTCCGATGGTTAGCGCCATTGTAGTTAACAAATTTGAGTTTGTCGTGAAGGACGGGAAGACGAAATGACAGTTGCCGGTCAGGGGCGGATTCTTACAGGGACGATGACAATCCCATGGCGTAACCTGCATCTTTATCCCGCCAAATGGTCGAAGCCTGCAGCGAAAGATAACGCGTAGTGACTCCAAGTCCGAATCCGCCCTGCCAGACAGTTGAATCCTGCTTGGCTGCAAGGTGGTTCAGCCGCACGTGTGTGAACGAGTTCAAAGTGAAAAAGCTGTTGCGCATCCAAGTGCTTTCAAGTCCGGCGCTTGTCGCGAGACTGGGATCAAGTGTGTCGTAAACAAATTCCGCCGTCCGGCTCGCGGGACCGGTCAGATTCCACGGATCTTTTCCGTCCGATCCGGCGGCAAGTGCGATGTAAGACACCGGACGGCCGGATTCCCACGTCGCGGCAGTGACCGACAGGTGAAAAATATTTTCGAACGGTCCGAAGGTTACACCCTCCGGAGGCGTGATGGCCGCAAGCCGTGCCATCGAAAAAGTAAATTCCTGCGGATCCGTCCAGATTGGAGCGGTTGCCGGACGGGCAGAAGCAGCTGTCGCTGATTGAGTCTGTCCTTTTGTCATACTCATTCGCGAGGGTGACGTGTAGGACACGGCATAACCGGAATTTTCGGATTTTTGCCACAGCGCATCAACGGACCAGCGGTGTGGCATTGCCGTGAAGGACTCGGTTTTTGCCGAAGCAGAAGCCGAATTTGTCTGGCTGAGTTCAATTTTTCTTAATGTGACGCGTCCTGCCAGAGAAAAAGTCTCTGCGGGTCTTGCCGAAACTGACAAAGGAATTTCGAGCAAAGCAGCATCAAGGCGACGGGTGTTTTTTCCGGCGATTATTTTTTCGCTGCTGCGTTCTGAAATTCTGTAACCGCTGACCAGAGCAAAATCATAAAACGGATGCCAGCTGACATCGACGGTGCTGACGTTGACCGGACTGACCCTGACGGCGTTTTCGACGTTCGGAGGCGGCTGGGGAATGCGCGCCTGCGCTGCATTGACGCTCAGCGTGACGTCGAAATGAGAATTCGAAGAGCCGAGACAAAATGATCCGCATGACTGTTCCGACTGAATCAGGAGCTCATGACCGAGTCCGAGAGCCGACGGCGTGGCGTCACCGGTCAAAGGCGCAAATGCCAGCATCAGCGGAACAGCGCCCGTCATTTGCTAATTCCTCCTGAGAGGTTTGGGTCCGTCGGCTTTGTCGGCCGGTATCGGAGAATTGAGTTTGCTTTGCAGAACAAGCAGCTTTTCGGAACAGGATTTAAGACTGTTGAGTTCAACTGAAATAAGGGTTTTGGGCGAGTATTTGTATTTTGAAAAACTCAGTTCCTCGCTCATCTGGTGGAGAGGGGCCTTCTTGATGATTTTGAATGAGTAAATTTGTTCGAGCAGATCTTGTCCCAAAAAGAGCGAACCTGCTCCCTCTTCAAAGCGGTGATACAGACTGATGATGTTGTAATAATTTCTGTCGATTTTGCACTTCTGGCAGAATTTCCATTCGCGCTGCGGCGTTTGTGCTGCTGTGTTTTTTTGTTTGCAGTCGGCGCAGTACTCAATGACTTTAAAGCGTTTGCTGACACCGACTCTGAGATTGGTCATCTTTCGTGCAACCGGATCGTTCGCGATTGAAATGAAGAGCTTGTTTTTCAGGTCAAAGATTTTTTTTCTCTCGGCTGCATCAGGTGTGCGGCGTGCATGGGCCGTAAGGCTCAGGCCGCAGAAAATTTTGTAAATGAGTATCCGCTCCTCTCTGGGTTTCTGTGCGAGTGTCACTGCCAGATGGTCGAACTTTCTGAACGAGAGCGTATCGGGGGACGATTTCGAAAATTTGAGCAAATCGCCGAAGAGATTCATTTTAATGCTGGCGGGAACAGGTTTCAGAGTACTGCCGCGGGTTTTCGGCAGCTCAGAAGACTTCTGAGTTTTGCCGGAATCTGATTTGGGATCTAAGGACCGAGTCACTTTGAAACCTTCTTTCCTAATTCGAGCAAGTCGCTCAGCGCATTGAGCGATGCCTCCCGATTATTGTTCAGGAGGGCAGACACCAGCCTCATCATGATCCTAGTAAGCTTCATGCGGGCTGCAAAGCCTCGCGCTGCAATCAGTTTGACATTGTCTTCGATGGTTAACCATGAAGCATGTGCAGGCCCCAAAAGCTGCGAATCAATGACTCGTTTCCTCAACTCGTAACTCAATGAACCTCCAATCAGACCCTGCCACTCGTGAAATGCGAGCCTCACGTCCGATCTGATGGAACTGACTTGCGGAAGCCGAAACCTTGTCATGCCGTCAACCGTTTCTGGTTCTGAATTGTTTCATGAAATCTGCAAAGTGGTGGGCTGATTCAAGGCTGATTCCGTTGTACATCGATGCCCGCACTCCGCCCAAAGTCCGGTATCCTTTGATTTCCAGAATGCCTTCTTTCTCTGCTTCCGAGATGAATTTGGCATCCAGTTCCGGCGTGGGTAGCCTGAAAACGAAGTTATGCCTTGACCTGTGTTTTTCGGCGGCGTGTCCGGTGTAGAAAGTTCCGTCAACTTCACCGTAGACCAGCCGCGCGCGCTCGTGCGCCCACTTTTCCATAGTCTCGATTCCGCCGACGGCTTTCATCCAGTGAAGATACCTGTTGGTCACATAAATCGGAAAAACCGGCGGCGTGTTGAGAACGCTTTTGGCATCATGGATAGCACAGTAGTTCAGCGCATTGCCGAGATTGTTTTTCTTGGCGTTTGCTCTCGCTGTTTCAAAATAGTCGTTGTGAATGACGACCAGCGAGCAACCGGCAATACCAAAGTTCTTTTGTGCACTGGCATAAATAAGTGCGGTTCTCTCCCAAGGAATGTCTCTCCGCGAAGCCATGGCACTTGTCATGTCGAGCACGAGCGGCACATGTCCATGGAATTTGAGGCTCGGGTACTCCGTGCCTTCGACTGTGTTGTTGACCGTCAGATGCAGATATTTGGATTCTTGGGGGATGTCCCAGTTGCTCGGGTCTCCGAGCGAGTTGAGTCGGGGAGCTCCGTCATAGACAACGGCGACTTTGCGGTTGGCTGCCTGAGCGTCAACTGTTGCCAGATGGGCCCAAACACCGGTTTCTGTGTAGGCGACCGTGTCACCTTGCAATGACAAATGATTCAAAAGCAGCGAAAAATGCTGCTGAGCACCGAAAGGCGTCAGCAGGACTTTGTGAGTTTGCGGGATTTCCATGACCTCGCGCACGAGCTTGAGGGTTTCCTCGCTCAGGCTTTCGTACTGTCGCGAACGGTGTGAGATTTCCATGACACTGACACCGATTCCGAACGTGTCGAGCAATTCGTGTTTTATCAATTCGCGCACAGCCGCAGGCAAAGAGGCCGGTCCGGGGCTGAAATAGTGTGTTGTCATGGATGTTCCCCAAGTCTTGTTTGGACATGGGCATTATGTAACAGAGCTGACCTCTGTTTCAAAAGGGTGTCAGAAATGGGAGTCCATTTTGACGAAAAGGTCTTGGCCGTTGGAGGTTCCAACGTCCCACTGCCATTGCGGGGCTGACCGGTCGTTCGGAATAACATCCGGATAATACTGCATTCCAAAGTTTTGTTGCTGACGAAAATTATAAAGGGCCATCAGGCTGCCGGCCACAAAGCCGATGGATGCCCCGCCGGCAATCACTCTCAGATTGGACACAGAAGTACTTGGTAAAAAAGGCAAAACCGCAACTCCAAGCGCGGCTCCGAAAAGGGTGCTGTAGCCGGCATTCATGAACAGCTCCTGATACTGGTCCGAATGAGTCAGCGCCTGAGCCTCGGCACGAGAACTGAACGACAGGAAAAGAAGTCCTGTCAGGGCAGCGGCAGTAAGCGTTGCTGTGCATTTTGTTGCGACGACTGACTTAATCATGTTTTTTTCCCTCCGCCGGTCACACAGGCAAGCGTATCACCGGACAAACGAGGGCGGATGTTGAAGACTTGACAAAGACTGCAGCAGTGAACTATCTCCCCCACGGCCGCTGCGTTAGCTCAATTGGTAGAGCAGTTGATTTGTAATCAACCGGTTGGGGGTTCAATTCCCTTACGCAGCTCCACTTCTTACTGGCAAACTCCTCCCTCGCACGTTTCCGGAATAGACATCTGAGTCATCGCACGCCGGACGGCATCCATGAGCTGGGACTGGTTTTTCACACCCTTGAACGTAAATTCGACAGGCGGATTTGCGACCGTTTTATCTCCGGCAAGCACGAGTCCAACCTTAACCTTTTTGTCGGAAACTCCTGCAGAAACAATTGCGTCGCGCACGACTCTGGCATGATTTTTGGAAACCGTATCCACCTGCAGTAGCGACCAGTTGCCTTCGTTGGTTGCCAGAGACTGGCTCAGGTCAATCAAAAAGCTCTGTGCCTCGGTTGTCATGGTCGGATATCCGGGTTCCGGATAGAACACGATAAGGTTATCGAGAACCAGTTTGACAATGTCCCGCGTCATTTTGAAACGGAAGACCTGTTTTCTGTATTCGACAATTCGCTTTTCCGTCGTTTTGACAACCGATTCCTGAATAGTCAGGTTTTCCGGTTGGGCAAACGGCAAGCCGATTTGAACTCCGGCCAGTAAATGCAGCGCAGCCCATTCCTTGTAGTTCACCGGCATCATTCCGCGCGCAACAAAACGTGTGTTCAGGTCTTTGTCAAAAAGCTGGAAACCGGCCTGAAGCCCAAGATAAATACCGAGCGAATTGCTTTGTATTTGACTGTTGAACCCGAGGTCCGACGGATAGCGCAGCTGAAGCGAAGGACCGGTGAAAAAACTGCGGCCGAGCCGGTAGCTGGGAGAGGCTTCGATGATTGTACCCGTAAGTTTGATGGCAACTTCGTCGGTGATGGCATTTTCATCCTCGTCGACAAGCTTTTTCCCGTTGATAAATATAGGCTCCGTACCTTTGACGCTGTAAAAAAACCAGCCCAGTCCCGCGTCAATAATAATGTTGTCGAGCAGAACACTGCCCAGAGCTTTGGCCTCGACGGCAATTCCCGATTTGGCTTTGTAATTTGCGAGCGTGCCTGCGGGAACTGCATTTACAACACCCGCGTCGGCCGAAAAAATCAAACTCGTACCCATTGCTTCCAAGGCGGAAACTTTCTTTTGCCGGAGCACTTTTCGGGTTGTTTTGACCTTGGAATTGTCCTTTCCGGAGCCGCCTGCGGGACTTGCCTTTGAAGGCTTGGCCTCTGGACTTTGCGGCTGAGCCGGTTCAGGTGCGGGTGAGCCGGCCGCAGGTGTCGGGGGCTTTTCTTCTGCGGAAGACGGAGGCGGCTCAGATGCAGCCGGTGGCGGTGTTGCAGCTGCAGGCGACGCAGACGAGTCTGCAGGAGAAGCCGGATCCGTGAGTGACGGAAGTTGGGCGGGAGGCTCGGGAATGGTCAGTGGTGCCGACCCATCTCCGGCATCCTGCGCCGTTGAAAGCCCGACACTCAGAGTGCATATTCCAAGTACCAAAATACGGGAGAGAAATTTGACCTGAATTGTGTTCATAAGTTCTGCCGTTTTGCCTTTTGAATGAGTATTGAAGTCAAATCATTCGTTCTTCGGAGTATCGAGGCCGGGATCCCAGACAGGTGCCTGAGGTTCCTTGGGTGCAGTCGGGTCCGGCGCTGTCGGCTGAGGTATAGGCATTGCAGGCGGAGCGCTCTTCTTGCCAAAGAATTTAGCCTGCAGTTCTTCAACGTATTTCTTGATTGCACGCGCATCTTTGAGGCCGAGAATCTTGATTTCAACGCGTCGGTTGCGGGCATAGTCAACATCATTGCGTTCGGGATTGATAAGGAGTTGTTCGGCTCCCAGACCTTCGCTTTCTATTCTGTCTGCGGCCACACCCGTCTTGACGAGAATATCGGCGACTGATTTGGCGCGCATATTTGAGAGTTTTTTATTGTAGACTTTGGAGCCCCGTGAGTCGGAGTGACCTTCGACGCGCAGCTTTTCCCAAAGCTGGGTTTCGCGCGCAAACATTTCGCCCAGAGCTGTAATGAACTCCGCCGAGCGGGGGTTAGGCTCGGCACTGTTGAGTTTAAAGTTGACCATCTGCGAGTCAAAGATGAAGCTGATGTTATCGGTTATTTCTGCACTCTGCGCTTTGAGCTGGATGACCTCGCGCGTCACTTTTGTTCTTGTGCGCGTTTCCTTCTTGGTTGTGATTACTGCACGCGGATTGATGATAAATGATCCCAATCCGGCATGAAGACCGGCCAGATAAACACTTCTGTAACTTCCTGTCAGAGCCATTTGAAAACTTGCCCCGAAGCGGGAAATGTAATTGCCCATCGGTGCTTCGTAGATGAACTGGGGTCCGACCAGAGCTATATAACTTTCGCCTTTTTCCAGCTCGGGCACCGAGCGAAATCCTGCGGAGGCGGTTGAAAAAATCAGACCGCCGGCCAGTCCAATCTGAATAGCCTGCTGTATTCTCAGACGGGCGGCGGCATCCACGTGCATGCCGAGCTGTGAACGGCTGTAAGGCTGATTATAAGGGACAAAAGTGACGTCTCCGAAATCGTCGGCATTGGGCAGGCTGAGGATCTTCCCGCTGTAGCTTGAATAGTGAAGTCCTATGTCAGCATCCAGAATGATGCGTTGGGTAAAGATTGATGCACCGAATTTAAAGACCGGAGCAAAACCTGTCTGCGACGATTCAATGAGTTTAAAATTCTTGTCACTCGGCGACGTGAACACGAGGGCCACATCGGCACCGCCGAATATTCCGAATCCGGTTCCGGAAAACTCATTTTTGACGACTTTTTGAGTTTTACGCTGCACTTTTTCTTTAAATTGAGTTTCTTCGTTGATTGAACCTGCCGGTGCGTCTTGGGCAAAAGAATTCGTTGAGAGCCCGAAAGTGCAAATTCCGGCTCCGAGGAGTCGTGCGGTTGTGATGAGACGTAGGTTCATGCTTGCCCCGAAATGGTAAAGGGAACCATTGCAAGCATCGTAACACATTGAGGTAATTAAAGGACTTTGGACTCGGGTCAGAAGACTGGCGGTCCCGCCATGAATCGAACATGGGCTTCAAGCTTCGGAGGCTTGCGTGATATCCACTTCACCACGGGACCGGTCGGGAGGGGAATAGCACCTGTAGCGGCGAGCGGCAATAGGCTACATCAAATCCCCGTAGTACACGAGCCAAAGCAAAGAACCGAAGGCTTTCGGAGATAATTTTTTTCCGTTTTCGCAGGCGTCGAAAAGGAGTTTGCGTTGATCGGCAGTAGCGATCGACAGGTCAATGCCCAGTTCCTCGCCCAGCAAATTCCAAAGTTCAAACATTTCATCTTCGGACAGACATAGCTCTTCGCTCTCGGTTGCTCCGTTTCGGAAGAAACTGGAGTCGAGTATCTTTGAAAGTTCTTCCTGCAGTGTTTCGGGTCGCATGAACACTCCAAGAACGCGGGCACACACGAAAGCTCAACCCTGAGCAGCCGACCATGCCTCGCAGGACCTAACAAACCTGCCCAAATCCATTCCGCGGCTTCCTTTGACAAGCACAACCGATCCGGCAATGCGCTCACTCAGTTCACTCAAAAACTGAGCAGGGTCTGTCTCGGATCCTGCGTGTGTCATCCGGATCTTTCCGGACTGCAATTCGCGGGAATAATTAGTTTTGATCTCTATGTAGACATCATACATGGCGGTTCCGAAGAGGCACAAGTCGGAGTTTTCAATTTTGATGAGTTTTTCGATGAGATTCAGATGCCAACTCTTTGACTCCCCGCCGAGGTCGAGCATATCTCCGAGGATCAGAATCTTGTGACGTGCCTTCCACTCTGCAGACATAAGCGCGTCGAATGCCGCGTTCATGCTGGCCGGACTGGCATTGTAACAGTCGTCGAGAAGGGTGACTCCCTTTTTAAGTTCAACGACTCTCGAGCGCATTTCGGGGGGCGTGAAGGTTCTCCACGCTGATTGAAGCTCATTGTGAGTTCTTCCGGTGAGGGCTGCAGCAGCAAGTGCAAGAGCAAAATTCTGTGCATTGTGAATTCCGGGCATCGGAATTTTAAAATCAGCCCGCCACTCCGATACTCCTCCGTTGCTTTCTTTTGTGCTCCAGTGCGCGTTCATCACCGAACAGGTTGCCTTCATTTCGCAGATTTCAAATTCGAGTTTCGAAATCTTACCCTCTGCGACAAGTCGGGAGACACGCTGATCCAAATCCGGAAAATCGGCTTTGTTGTGGACAATGACATCACCCGCGCGAATTTCGTTGCTCACTTCAGCCAGTTTCGGTTCGCAGAGTTGCCAGACCCGCCGGCATTCCGAGGGCGCATTGCGGAACAGAACAAGCTCTTCGCTTACTGCTTTTTCCCAAGATCCCAGACCGGCCAGATGTTCCGGACCGAGTGCCGTCAACATTGCAACGTCCGGCCGTGCAATGTTGACGTGTTCGCTCATGGCACCGACATCATCAATGCCGATTTCAGCCACAAGTGCGTGAGGTGGCTTGTTCCGGTTATGTGCTTTTTGCGTCAGCGTCATTGCGAGCCCGAGAAAACCGTTTTCGCTCTTATGTGTGCGTGTGACCGGATTGTTTTCTGAATTGAGAAGGCATGCGAGCATTTCTTTGGTTGTCGTTTTGCCGTTGCT
The DNA here is from genome assembly GCA_009926615.1 of Pseudomonadota bacterium. Classification (GTDB taxonomy): domain Bacteria; phylum Bdellovibrionota_B; class Oligoflexia; order Silvanigrellales; family Silvanigrellaceae; genus RFOM01. Next base: position 22,295 of record RFOM01000028.1, on the reverse strand, counting down.
GCCCCCGACGGCAAGCACCGGAAAACTGAATTCTCTCCGAAAAGCATGACCAAGAACCCGAAGGGCCTGAGTGGTGTCACTGACGGCAAGACAGCGATCCGAAAATTCCGGATTTTTGCTCAGCCAGCCGGCTTCGACAATCGCGGCCGGTGCACCTTTTTCCAATGCCATGCGCACATATTCATGGCCGTCGTGACTTTCTCCCCGAATTGCAACGAAAATCTCACCCGCAGCAACTTTTCGGCTGTCCGTGGAGAGAGAATTTATTCCGGTTGCCCCCAGCGGGGTCGAACCGTGCACGGGGACGTTCAAAATGCGGGCAATGTCGGAAATGGTCTTGGGCCACATTTGAAACCTCCAAGGATGACAGAGAATACAATGCGTTAGGGTTTAACGCGAATATCTGCCGTCAGACCCGCCACGGTGTTGAGTCAAAGGCCGGTTGCAGGCTATGAAAGGCAGCATTCGGAAGGACCACGGGCACGGAGAACACTATGGACAATACAATTCCTTATACGCCAAAGCACAAGATTCGCTTTGTGACTGCCACTGCCCTGTTTGACGGCCATGATGCGAGCATCAATATCATGCGCCGGCTTTTGCAGCAGGGAGGCGCAGAAGTCATTCATCTGGGTCACAACCGGAGCGTTCAGGAAATAGTTAATGCCGTGGTTCAGGAAGACGCACAGGCTGTCGCCGTCAGTTCCTATCAGGGCGGTCACGTCGAATTTTTCAAGTACATGCGACAAAGCCTCAATGCTGCCGGCCGCCCTGACGTGCGTATTTTCGGAGGCGGCGGCGGTGTCATTATTCCATCCGAAATCGACGACCTGCACAGCAGCGGTGTGACGAGGATTTATTCTCCCGAAGACGGCCGTAAAATGGGCCTTTTGGGCATGATCGCCGACATGCTGGAGCGTTCGGATTATGCGCTCGGAACATGGCCGGCTGAATTAAAAGATACGCCCTTGCAGGCAAATGAAACGCTGAGATTCGCGCGCGCGCTCACCCTTTTGGAAAATAAATCGGACGGGCTTCCTTCAGCTCTGCGAAGGCAGGCTGAAGCAGGGCTTTTAAAATCTTCCATGGAAACTGACGGTCCGGCGCACAAAGGGACACACCCGCTTGTGCTGGGCGTGACCGGAACCGGCGGTGCCGGAAAGAGCAGTCTGACCGACGAAATCATCCGGAGATTCACCATTGAATTTCCGGAAAGAAGGATTTGCGTCTTCAGCGTAGATCCGTCCAAAAAGAAGACGGGCGGCGCTCTCCTTGGCGACCGCATCCGCATGAACGCAATCAATTCTCCGAATGTTTTTATGCGCAGTTTCGCAACCCGCGGAAGCAAGAGTGAACTTGCAACAGTAATGAAAGATGCAATCGCGCTTGCGCGATCGGGCGGCTTTGATCTTCTCATTGTTGAAACAAGCGGAATCGGTCAGGGTGATACAGGTATCCTCGGGGTCAGCGATCTCGCTTTGTATGTGATGACGAGCGAATACGGCGCGGCGACCCAGCTCGAAAAAATCGACATGCTCGATTTCGCCGATTTGATTGCCATCAACAAGTTTGACCGGCGCGGCTCCGAAGATGCTTTCCGCGATGTAAAAGCACAGCTGCGGCGCTCGCGGTTCAACGGTCAGCATATGGACGAAGATGCGTATCCGCTTTTCGGTACGATTGCTTCGAAGTTCAATGACGACGGCGTAAATGCGCTTTACAGAAGTTTGCTCGAAGTACTCAATGAGCGCTGCGGTCAACGGATGTGGACGGCGCGGGTTGCACTTGCGACAGCAAACAGGAGCACACAGGTTGCTCCGATAATCCCGCAGAACCGGACGAATTATCTGAGTGAGATCGCTGCAACCGTGCGTGACTATCACAATGCGACCGCGACCGCTGCCGAGCAGGTGCGTCTCGTTCAGGCACTCGGGCGCGTTGCAGGCATTTCGGCACTTTCCGAGTCACAGAAAAAGGAACTCGCGAACAGAAAAAATTCCATGCTGCCTGAATTCAAAAAGGTGCTGGATGAATGGGATGAGACCTGCGCGAATTACCGCGGTGATAAATACAAATATGAAGTGCGCGGAAAAACCCTTGAAGTGCCGACGTTCGTCAAGAGTCTTTCGGGCTCAAAAATCGCCCGTGTGTCATTGCCGCAGACGCAGGATTGGGGAGAAATTATTCAGTTCGTCAGGTGCGAAAATGTACCCGGCTCTTTTCCTTACACCTCGGGTGTTTTCCCGTTTAAGCGTGCAGATGAGGATCCCAAAAGACAGTTCGCGGGTGAGGGCGGTCCGGCCAGAACAAACCGGCGTTTTCATTATTTGACAAAAAATGATTCTGCCAAGCGACTTTCTACGGCATTCGACAGTGTCACCCTGTACGGCGATGATCCCGCACAGCGGCCCGACATTTACGGCAAGGTCGGTGAAAGCGGCGTCAGCATAGCGACACTTGAGGATATGAAAACTCTTTATTCGGGTTTTGATCTCTGCGACCCCAACACCAGCGTCAGTATGACGATCAATGGCCCTGCTCCGATACTGCTTGCGTTCTTCCTGAATGCCGCAGTTGATCAGCAGGTGGACAGTACCGAAAAGTCCAAAGGACGAATGCTGACTCCCGACGAATTTGCACAGGTGCGGGCAGAGACGCTGCGCAAGGTGCGGGGAACGGTTCAGGCCGATATTCTGAAAGAAGATCAGGCGCAGAACACATGCATTTTTTCGACTGATTTCGCACTGAAAATGATGGGCGACATACAGGATTATTTTATCCGCAATGACGTCCGGAATTATTATTCGGTGAGCATTTCGGGCTATCACATTGCCGAGGCGGGTGCGAATCCGATCACCCAGCTCGCCTTTACTCTCGCCAACGGCTTTACATACGTCGAGTATTATTTGAGCCGCGGAATGAAAATTGATGACTTTGCGCCCAATCTGTCATTTTTCTTCAGCAACGGAATGGATCCCGAGTATTCGGTTATCGGCCGCGTCGCACGGAGGATCTGGGCGATCGCCATTCGTGACAAGTACAACGGCAACGAGCGCTCCCAGAAGTTGAAATACCATATTCAGACCAGCGGCCGCTCTCTTCACGCGCAGGAAATCGATTTCAACGATATCCGCACAACTCTGCAGGCTTTGCTGGCAATCAACGACAATTGCAATTCGCTTCACACCAACGCGTATGATGAGGCGATTACGACTCCGACGGAAGAAAGTGTGCGGAGAAGCATGGCTATTCAGATGATTATCAACCGCGAGTTCGGTTTGGCCAAAAATGAAAATCCCAATCAGGGTTCCTACTTTCTGACTCAGCTGACTGACCTTGTCGAGGAATCTGTTCTGCAGGAATTCGACAGAATTTCGGCCCGCGGAGGGGTTCTGGGTGCAATGGAAACTCAGTATCAAAGAGGAAAGATTCAGGAAGAAAGCCTTTACTACGAAACTCTCAAGCACACGGGAGAATTGCCCGTCATCGGTGTGAACACATTTTTGAATCCGCGTCAGGACGAACAGGCTGCGAACATGAATATTGAACTTGCGCGCGCATCCTACGAAGAGAAAGACGCGCGGCTTGCGGCAATCCGGCAGTGGCAGGAAGCCAATTCCGCCGAGACGGCGAAAGCTCTTTCTGATATGCAGAAGGTTGCACTTGCCAACGGAAATGTTTTCGAGGAGCTGCTCAAAACCGCCCGTGTTGCCACCTTGGGTCAAATGACGCAGGCCCTTTATGCCGTGGGCGGACAATACAGACGTGCACTCTGAGGAAACCAAAATGACGCAAAGGCGTCGTACGCGGAAAACTGTTCAAAGCAAACGCTGGCTGAGCCGACTGCAGAAAGTTGAGTCGCCGGATGTGACTTTTGTGTCGGACACTTTTCCGATTGTCATGAAAAAGGCGCGCGGAATGAAAGTGACCGATGCCGACGGCAACCGGTATCTTGATTTCACCGCATGTTTCGGCGTTTCCGCGCTGGGTCACGGACATCCGGTCGTTCAGCGCGCATTGCGGTCACAAGCTGCAAAGCTCATCCACGGCATGGGAGATGTTCATCCGACGGCATCAAAAGTTTTGTTGCTGGAACTGCTTGCCCGAATCACGCCTTTTGATGAGGCAAAGTCTGTTCTGAGTCTGTCCGGCGGCGAAGCCATGGAGGCTGCCTTGAAGACCGCAATGGTTGTCACGGGCAGGCATCGTTTCGTGAGTTTTTCCGGCGGCTACCACGGTTTGCATTTTGGTCCGCTGGCACTTTCGGACCGTCAGACTTTTACCCGCGGATTTGAGCCTTGGCTCAGTGACAAAAATACGGTCATCCCGTTTCCACGGACACAGCTTGATCAGAGTGCAGGCTGCGAACGGCTTGATGGTGAATTTTATCTCGCTTCACATGGTTTGGAGCACTGGGATACTGTTCTTGAGAAACTTGAAGATGCCCTTCGGACGAAGATGGTTGCCGGTGTCGTGATGGAACCGCTGCAGGGGCGCGGGGGTGAGCGGACGTGGCCTTCGGGATTTGCAGCGCAGGTGCAAAAGCTCGCGCACAAATACGGAGCTTTGCTCATTTATGACGAAATTTATACCGGATTCGGGCGCACGGGAACACTCTTTGCCTATGAACATGAGGGAGTCGTGCCTGACCTGTTAGTGCTCGGCAAAGCGCTGGGCGGCGGACTTCCGTTGAGTGCCTGTGTGGGAGACTGTCTCGATGCATGGGGAAAATCATCGGGCGAAGCCCGGCACACGAGCACCTTTTTAGGGCATCCGTTGGCGTGTGCGGTCGGCCACGCTGCGGTCACAGAGATTATCCGCAGACTGCCCGAGTTTAAGAATGAATTATCCAACATTGACCTGAGTTTTAAGCTGTTTTTGGAGGCTTATAAATCAAAGGGTCTTGATACGGTTCAACCGGTCGCACTGCGCGGTCGGGGCTTTATGAGGGGACTGTGGTTTCCGGCTGCACCCGCCGGTTTCGCAGCTTCATTATCTGAAGAACTCCTGCAACTTGGATACATTACCCTGCCTTCAGGCCCGCGTGGCGATGTGCTTTCCTTCACCCCGCCCTTGATCGCGAAACGGCGGGAATTTGATCTGGTTCTGGGGTCTGTCCTTCAAGTTTTGGCAAAATAAAAGCCGACATATTGCATAGGGGAAGTCGAACGCTCTAAGGTGGGATCTGTCCTCGGGTGTCGATTGATGCACAGGACGGTCCCGCGCCAAAAAAAAGGAAGACAAAATGACCGAGGCTCAAACAAAAACGCTCCCGCTCACTCACCTTAGTGAAGATGAAAGAATGTTTTTCCAGTCCGCACTCGACTTTGCAAAGAAAGAAGTCGGTCCGCTGGTCCACAAAATGGATGAAACGGAAACAATGGATCCGTCCATCATCCGTAAAATGCATGAGCTCGGATTTATGGGAGTTGAAGTACCCGAAAAATACGGCGGTGCGGGCAGCACGTTTTTTAATGCCATTCTGATCATTGAAGCTCTGGCTCAGGTTGACCCGAGTGTCAGTGTGCTCATGGACGTGCAGAACACGCTTGTAGAAAATGCTTTTCTGAAGTGGGGCACGGAGAATCTTAGAAACAAATATTTGACCCAGCTGACGTCATCGAAAGTCGGGGCTTACTGTTTGACGGAACCCAACAGCGGATCCGACGCCTTTGCCCTGCGCACACGGGCGTGGGACGAGGGAACCCATTACCGTCTTACCGGCAAGAAAGTTTTTATTACCAACGCCAAAGAGGCCGACATTTTTATCGTGTTCGCCAATCTGAATCCGGAAGCGGGCTACAAGGGGATCACCGCGTTCGTTGTCGAGAAGGGCATGGCCGGATTTGCGCTCGGAAAGAAGGAAGTCAAACTCGGCATTCGGGCGAGCAGCACCTGTGAACTGATTTTTGAAGACTGCAAAATTCCTAAAGAGAACGTGCTCGGGGAAATCGGCAAAGGATACAAGATTGCCATTGAGACTCTGAATGAGGGCCGCATCGGTATTGCCGCTCAAATGCTCGGACTCGCCGAGGGTGCTTACGCGGCCGCCATGACCTACGTCAAACAGCGTGAACAATTTGGAAAGTCGCTGAGTGAATTTCAGGGAGTTCAGTTCCAAATTGCGCAGATGGCGACCGACATCGAAGCGGCAAAATTGATGGTTTATAATGCAGCCAGACTCAAGGATGCCGGAATGGATTTTGTCCGCGAGGCGGCAATGGCAAAACACTTTGCGAGCGAGGTTGCCGAAAGGGTCTCGAGCTTGGCCTTGGAATTGTTCGGAGGATACGGATTCATTAAGGAATTTCCGGCCGAGAAGTTTTACCGCGATGCAAAAATCGGGAAAATTTACGAAGGTACATCCAATATGCAACTCCAGACGATTGCAAAGCTCTGTCTGAACCGCTAAAGAAGCGCGCATCGGTCGGCAAACATCAGGCGGTCCGAAAATGGTCCGCCTTTTTTATTGCAGGCCAATTTTTATGGAGTTTTGCAAATGTTCATTCATTCTCTCAATGCTCAACAGGTTCTTGGCCGCGTATACGTTTCAATTGCATCGCTGACACTGACCGGTGCGGCGTTGGCACAGGGAACTCCTGCTGCTGACGGTGGTCCTGTTGCAGTGGCGGGCGGTCAGCCGGCAGCCGGCGCAGCAGCGCAGGCGGGTGCTCCGGCCGCATGGATGAATTTGGTCATTTTTGGCGGCATGATTTTGTTCATGTACTTTTTTGTCATCCGTCCTCAGCAAAAGCGCCAAAAGGATCACAAAAATTTCATTGAGAGCCTGAAAACCGGAATGGAAGTTGTGACCGCAAGCGGTTTGATAGGACGCATTACCGTCATTACCGACACGATCGTCACGCTCGATCTCGGAAGCACGACAGTGCGCGTGCTCAAGTCGACGATTTCAGGTGAACTCGGTAAACCCAGTCTTCAGCCTGCGCAATAATGAGTCAAATTTAATCAGAATGTCAGATGCCATCGTGCATCGGGCATTGACAAGGGACCTTGCATATTCGCGGGTCCCTTTTTTATTTGTCCCGAATTTTTGGCCTCGCTGTGGCCAAACGCAGTTTATTTTTGCTATCGTAGCCTCTTATTGTCGTTTGATTGATCGCAGCCTTCGAGGATGATCAGGCTATGGAAAAAGGCCAAGGAATTTTTACCGGCCTGCCGCTGATGTGGTGGGTCAAATTTTCATTGACGCTTTGTGCGGTATTATTCTCACTTCTCTTCACTATTCCGACCTTTTTGGGTGATCCGCAGACGTGGAAGCGCGACGCTCCGGTCGGTGAGGAAACTCTCGGGCGTCCGGTGAACTGGTATCACCGTTGGGCTGAGGCTGCGCTTCCGTCACAGAGAATTTCACTTGGACTCGACCTCAAGGGAGGCCTCCATTTGGTTCTTGAGGTGGATGCCGAGAAGTCGGTGCGTGACACCATTTCGCGTGCAATGAACCGTGCCCGCGATTTGGCCGATAAAGAAGGGATCAAATCTCAGTCAGCCAATGTTGCAGACGATTATAAAACAACGGTCGAAATTGAAGATCCGGCGAAACTGGAAGCATTCAAAAAGATTGTCGGCGAACAGACGATTCTGATTCAGTTCGACAAACTGGACGGCAAGAACGTGCAATATGTCGCTCAGCCCGCAAGTGTCGAAACATACAGCGCCGAGATTCTCCAGCAGGCCATCAACACCATCCGCAACCGAATCGACCAGTTCGGCGTTGCCGAACCGAATATTTTTCGTCAGGGCGACCGGAGAATCGTTGTTCAGATGCCCGGACTTCAGGATCCTGCCCGCGCAAAGCAGCTGATCGGCAATACTGCGCAACTCGATTTCCGCATGGTTTCCGCCGAACTGAGAACCGACCAGCTTGAAAACGTTATTCAGGAAGCCCGAACTGCGCTGAACATCCCGAAAGAAGACACCAAGCCCGAGACGATGCAAAAAATTTCGCAATGGCTGCGGGATAAAGGAAAGATTTCAAAAACTCTGACGGTCATGCTCGACAGAAAAATGGACAATACCGGCGGCGTTTCCAAGCTTGTCAGCGCGACTCCCAGCCTTGTCGAGCTGACGTCAAGACTGACCGGCGACATGATCGAAAGCGCCCATGAAAACGAAGACCGAAACAGTCTCGTTCCGCAATATGTTGTGAGCCTTAATTTTAATCCGCAAGGTGCAAAGGTTTTTGGCGACCTCACCAAACAAGTGCGCGAGCCGCAGAATGCACCCCACAAAATTGCGATTATTCTGGATGAAAACATCACCAGTGATCCGGTTGTGAATGAACCGATTCTGGGCGGCCGTGCCCAAATCACACTCGGCCGTTCGCAGGACATGAATCAGCAGCGCAAAGATGCACAGGACCTTGCGCTGGTTCTTCGTGCAGGTGCGTTGCCCGCGAGTGTTAAAATTATCGAAGAGCGTCAGGTCGGTCCGAGCGAGGGTGAAGAAAACATCAAAGCCGGTGTTTTGAGCTCAGGTATTGCTGCAATTCTCGTTGTCGGTTTCATGCTCTATTTTTATGGTGTGTCGGGCATGGTGGCGAATCTGGCCATGCTTCTCAATGCTGTTTTGATTCTTGCATTTCTTGCCGCGTTCGGCGCGACGCTTACGCTTCCGGGTATTGCCGGAATCGTGCTGACCATGGCAGTTGCGGTTGACGGAAACGTCATTATCAACGAGCGGATTCGCGAAGAAATGCGCAACGGTCTCGACGCAAAGCAGGCATTTTACCGAGGATACAATCAAAGTTTCGAAACTCTGGTCGATGCGCACGTGACGTCGGCAGTCGCCGGTGTCGTTCTTTTGATTTACGGAAATCCCGCGGTAAAGGGTTTTGCAATTACGTTGCTTGCGGGAATTATTTCGACACTGTTTTCGTCTTACTACGTGACCGAAGTGATGGGTCAGTGGTTGATTGAAAAAACCCGCATCCGCCGCTTCAGCTGATGAAGATAGATTGAGGATTCCGACATGAGATTAAAATTCGGCAACGTTGAGATATTTCCGCCGCACTATACGTTCGACTTCATGAAGTGGCGCGGAGTGACAATCGGTATTTCACTGGCCATGGTTATTGCTTCGCTGCTGGTCGTTGCGGTCAGAGGCATTAACTACAGCATCGACTTTCTCGGCGGTGCCGAGGTTCAGGTTTCCATCACCGACACTTCATTCACCCGTGAAAAAATTCTGCAGTTTGCGGAACAGGCCAATGTCGGAAAGGTCGAGGTTACGAGCATCGGCGATGCTGCCAAAGACAAAGTTGCCTCATTTGTTGTCCGGTTGCAGCGTGAACGCGGACAGGATGAAAAGGAAATTGGCGGTAAAGCTGATGAGCTCTACAAGAAAATTGAAACATCCGTGGGAGCAGACAAGATCCGGATGGATTCCAAAACCAATATTTCAGGAAAAATCGGTAAGGAGGAGGAGCGCAAGGGTTATTTCGCGCTGCTTCTCTCGTTCCTCGGGATTCTTGCCTACATTGCGCTGCGGTTCGACAGCCGCTTCTCTCCGGGGGCTGTGCTTTGTCTTGTGCATGACGTTATTATTGCACTTGGATTCATGACGGCTTTGGGTAAGCCGTTTACGACTTCTTCGATTGCCGCGTTTCTGACCATTGTCGGCTACTCGATCAATGACACGGTAATTGTTTATGACCGTATCCGCGAGACTCAGGAAACCTCACCTAAAATGCCGATGATTGAAGTCATCAACCGCAGTATCAGCCAGACGATGAACCGCACGGTTTTGACTTCCGCTACCGGTCTCGGTGCACTTATCGTTCTGACGTTCGTCGGCGGCGGTGCAATTGAGGATTTTGCCTTGACGATGTTTATCGGAATTTTGGTCGGAACCTACTCATCAATCTACGTTGCAGCTCCTTTGACGATCGTGATGGACCAGTATCTTAAGCGCATGGGCTGGCGGCCTTCCGATCCTGCCCAGAAAGCCAAACAAAAGAAGGATCCCAACGAAATTCCTCCTGTCGTGATCCGTCGCAGGCCGTCCTGAAAGGTATCCCAATTCATGACCCTCTCCGGTCAGGTCAGTGTTTCGGAATGTTTGGGTGAGTCGTCCAGACATCGGTGGTTCCTGCGCGAAGATGCCCTCAAAAATGCTGAAATGTACGAGACGTACATTTCACAGCGTCTTCAGAAGGTGCGGGGTATTGATGATGAGGGCTCTGCTGCCGAAAAAAATTTACTTTCTTTTTTGCCCAACTGGGAAACGCTCAAAGACATCTCAAAGGCTGCCGAGCGCATCATTCAGGAACTCGACAGAGGCGGTCGCATCACGATTTTCGGTGACTATGATGTCGACGGAACAACGTCATGCGCGATGCTCAAACTTGCATTTGCAGAGCTTGGCCACTCCGTTGAAGTCTATATTCCGGATCGTCTGGCCGAGGGCTACGGCCTCAACCCCGTCGGGCTTGAGAAAATCGCCGCCGCCGGCGGCGGCTTGGTGGTGACTGTCGACAACGGAATTTCCGCAGTCACTGCCTGCGAGCGTGCGCGTGAGCTCGGGCTGGACGTGATTATTACAGATCACCACGAACCGCCCGAAGTTTTGCCGTCCGCCTTTGCAATCCTCAATCCCAAGCAGGCGGGTTGTGAATTCCCTTTCAAAATGCTCGCAGGTGTCGGGGTCGCATTTTACCTTTTAATCGCTTTGCGGGCGCACCTGCGCGCACGCAATCACCCGTCTGCCGATAAATTGAATCTCCGCAAATATTTGGATCTGGTTGCCGTCGGTACGATTGCCGATGTCGCTCCCTTGAACGGAGTCAATCACATTTTGTGCAAGGTCGGACTTTCGGTCATGCACGAGAATATTCTCGGCGGCCGTCGTCACGGTCTGGCGGCTCTGATTCGCCTTGCAGGCTGGAAAGAGGAAAACGGAGTCATCGATGCAACTGACGTGGGTTTTAAAATCGGGCCCCGTCTCAATGCTGCCGGCCGATTGGGTTCTGCCATGGCGTCTGCAGAGTTGATGATGACGGAAGACTGGCAACGGGCCGGAGAAATCGCCCAATTCCTTCATTCGGAGAATGCTGCACGGCAGGAGCTTGAAAAGAAAGCCGTAGAGCAGGCTCTGGCGGTTGCAGAAAAATGGTCGGGCGAATTTTACTCGGTCGTGCTTCATGATGAACGCTGGCACGCCGGAGTTGTCGGGCTTGTTGCCGCACGGGTGGCAGAGAAGTTGCACAAGCCCAGTCTGATTTTCACGGTTGTCGACGGGAAATTGAAAGGGAGCGGGCGCAGTATCGCGGGATTTGATCTTTTTGCCGTGCTCTCGCCGCTGAGGGAAAATTTTATTTCGTTCGGCGGGCATGCGTATGCGGTGGGTATGACTTTGAAACCCGAATTGTTGCCATGGTTGAAGGAAACTTTCGAGTCCGAAGTGCGTCGGGCACTCGGCGGAACAGTCCCTTCGCCCCGCCTTGAAGTCGACGGAATTGTGCCGTTTGAATTGTTGAGCAGCCGTATATGCACGCTGATGGATGCGCTGGAACCCTTCGGAGCGGAAAATCCCCGTCCCAAGTGGTTGATAAAACGGGTCAGGCTGGGGCATAGTAAACGTATTGGTCAAGCACCGGATTCAAAGCATGCAAGGGTGTGGTTATTTTCGAATGACAGCATCCCACTGACGGCTTTTGGCTTGGCTTCCGAGATTGAGCAATTCGTTGCCAGTGAGGAAGTTGTCGATCTTGTGGTCGAGGGGCGGCTTTCCCGTTGGGGCGGTCGCTTGAAGTCGGACCTGCGCATTATTGATTTGGCGGTATCGACCCGATTGTAATGATTGCCGAGAGCTTGCGATGAACCAAATCAACAACTCCGATCCGTGGTATGCGCCGTCAGCGAAAAAGAAAGCGGTGTCGGAAACATCTTCGTCTTTATCGACCGGCAATACCCCTGCGGCGGCCCGATTTGCGGTTTCTGTTTTTTTGCAGATCTTTCGTCTGCGACTTCTGATTCTTGCTGGTTTGATCCTTTCATTCGCAGTTTATTCCGGCACACGTTTGATGAACGGAACTTCGGCAGTGACGGGAGTCGGCTTGGTTGTTTTCGGTGTGATTCTCACAGGGCTGATTGTGTTCAGATTTGTGGGAACTGAGCTTCGTAATATACTCCCGCTGCATGCAGCCGACTCACCCATGACTGTTGCGTTTTACTGGCTGCGCGGGCAAGTCCGGCTTGATGAAGGGCGGCGCGGTCCGCCTGCACCCGAGCTTGCACTGTCCCAGTTTGTTTCTCAGGTCAGAGCTTATGCAAGTGAAAAGTCCTTTCAAAACGTAAAGCCGCTCTTGGACAGATCTGCTCAGGATTCCTCGGGCGGCTCGGTTGAATCTGCAAATCTTCTCAAACGCCGCTGGAATGAAGTTCTGGACAGTCTCGATGAATTTGAGATTTATCTGGCAAACGATCCGCAGGGAATGATCACAAAGCTTGTCAGCAAGAACCCTCCGAAACAGCTTGATGCTGCCGTTGTTTTCAGGGAAGTGGCAGATTCTTTCGACACAACGTGGAGACGCAAAGGAATTAACATTGAGTCAGCTATTGTTACCCCCTTAAAAGCAACCGCACAGGAGGGATTGCTGCGCAGGTTGCTGGTAGGGCCATGGCGGGCATCTGCGTATTTTGCACGTCGCGGTTCGAGTGTGGTTTTTTCCGCCAAAAGCGTTCAGGGCCGCGTTGTTGCGCGATGGGAAGTTGACGGTTTTTCAATACCCGATGAATATCTTGCGATTGCGAACGATTCGTCGTTGCCTGTGAATGACAGAATTGAAAAGGGGCTCACGTTTTTGGCTCCTGATCCTGCATCAAGCCCGAATACGCTTTATGCTCTCATCAGCTTGATTACATGGATCGATCTTGCACATGCGTGTGAGACGGAATTTGAGTTTAAAAACAACAATACCGGTTTTGTGATCGAGATCCGTCTAAAATAGAAGGGAGATGCGGCTATGCAAACAGCAGGTTTTCGTTCGGTGCCAAAGTTTCTGATTTGTGGTGCGGCAGCTGTTATTTCAGTTTGTACAGTCAGCGGTGCGAATGCCGATATTCGTCTTTTCGGCGCAGGCGGTTTGTCACAGCACACTCCGGAGTCCGGTTCTACGGCTTCAAGCAAGGCACTCACCGGTGTGAATGCCAAACTGGCAGGTCATTTTGATATTTTTGGTCCTGTCCCCGGCATCAGTATTTACGCCGGTCCTGAAATTCAGACGGGAACCTCCATTCGCGAGTACGACGACGCGGCTGCACTGAAGGCCAAAGAAACCGTAAAGTTCAACGCTGCGGGACTTGAAGCCGGTGTACATGTCGGTTTGGTACCGGTAGTCACTTTGCAGGCGGGTGTGAATTACGGATTTCCGACCGGCGGGACCAAGGAAGTCGTCAAGCCGACAAGCACAGTGACTGGTAAAGCAACCAAAGGTTCTGAAACAGGTGTGACTCTTCGGGCATTGATTACTCCGTTTCCTCTCATTCGGCTGGGTGCTGAATTCAGCACCGGAACCGGCGCTGTCACTCACGAGACTCACGGTGAGATGAAGTACAGCTTTTGGGCCGCCCGCGGAGTTTTGGGCATCGCACTCTGAGATCGTCCGTAACAAAACAAAGAAGCCGCCGGCAAATCACCGGCGGCTTCTTTGTTTTTTGAATTCAGTTCTCAGGCAACTTCCGAAATTTCTATGCGCCGGACAACAGTGACTTTGATTTGTCCGGGGAACTGAACGTCAGATTCAAGCTTCCGGCAGATGTTCTGCGCCAGCGGATCGATATCCTTTTCTTTGATTTTGCGGTTGTCGACAAACACATGGACTTCACGGCCTGCATGCATAATCGCAGAACCCGTAACGCCCTGAGGCTGAAAACTGTTGATGACTTCCGCAATACCTTCGATTCTCTTTTGAAAGCCTTCTTCCATGTCTACACGCGCACCGGGACGGGCACCGCTCATCGCATCGGCAGCTTTGAGAATGTAGGCGTGAGGAGTCTCGACAATTTTGTCGTCATGGTGCGAAAGAACAGTATCTACAACGATTTCCGCCTCGCCGAAGCGCGTTGCATAATCACCGCTGATGACCGCATGGCTTCCTTCAATCTTGTAATCAAGGACTTTGCCGATGTCATGAAGTATTCCGGACCGTTTGGCCAGCTTGGAATCAACTCCGACTTCGTCGGCAAGCATCCCCGCAAGGCGGGCAACTTCGAGAGAGTGGAAGTATTGATTCTGGCGATGACTCGTCCGGTAATTGAGAGCACCGATGAGTTTGAGGATCTCGGGATGCATGTCATCGAGTCCCAAGATTCTGAGGGCATCCTGACCCATGCGCAAAGTCAGCCGGTCGAGGTTTTGCCGGTGCTTTTGAAGAATCTGGCGAACTTTATCAGGATGAAACTGATTGCGGCCGAACATTTCTTCCAGCGAAAGCCGTATCACTTCTTTGTCTACGCCCGCTCCGCCTGAAATTTTGAGGGTCGGCGGTTCGTTTGACTGCGGGTCAACAACCGCGTCAAGAGCTGTATCCGTGCCTTCCAAGAGCAGCGCTGTAACAGCAGATCCTTCCGAGAAATGGCGAATGACCGCATCTTTCGACGGGGCTTCAACATTGAAGCCCGACTTAGGCCATATGAATCTCGGACTGTATCGATTGTAAATATTTTGAAGCACGTCGCGCGCACCGCGCTGTGCTTCGGTTTTGATTTGTTCCTGATTCTCAAGCAGCCATTTTGAGATTCCCAATTTTTCCGCATTGAGAACTTCATCACGAATCTCTGAGTCGAGTTCCTCGCGCCGTGCATTGGTCCTGACAGTCAGAGACTCTATGAGGCTCTTTTGCAGTTCTGATTTCTCTGCGTCTATTCTGACCAGCTCGGGCGAAGTTTCATGGCTTTTCTGAAGCCGCTCGTTCAGCTGGTTTTCCTGCGACTGAACTTCATTCCATTTGCGGTCAATTTTACTCTGGCGCTGATTGAGTTCGCGTTCAAAGTCTTCCTGAAATCCGCGTACGACCGCGCGGTCTTCATCGTGACGCTGAGCTTCGGCTTCAAGTTCT
This sequence comes from Pseudomonadota bacterium, assembly GCA_009926615.1. Lineage (GTDB taxonomy): Bacteria > Bdellovibrionota_B > Oligoflexia > Silvanigrellales > Silvanigrellaceae > RFOM01. The sequence goes on along the minus strand of RFOM01000028.1, from coordinate 7,219 downwards.
TCACGGGCTGCACGCAGGGCCTCTTCCAAAATTGCATCACGACGGCCTTTTGCGTTTCTGAGGACTTGATCTGCCGATTCACCGATGCCTTCAATCGCGCTTTGATTCCTCATCACCATCCTGCGAGCCAGCAGGGCCCCGATGCTGCCGCTGACGGCACATACGGCTGCGGACATGAGGAGTGTGGTGGTTTCCATGTTATGCCTTTCTAGCGGGGGCTGGACGTAGCTCCGAAATCGACCTTATCATGGTTTGTCGCTGTATTTGAAGGCTCAAGCGGAGGGAATTGTACTATGACGGGCTCTTTGCATCAGGATTCCTCGACAAATTTTCCTTCACTGCAGCAGATCGGTGACATGGCTGCCGCTGCCGGCCGGCTGACCGCCGGCTATTTCCGCAGGGACATTCGCATTGACGAAAAGTCCGGTGATCTTGGTCTGGTGACCGAAGCAGATATTGCCTCCGAGAAATTTTTGAAGAATGAAATTGCTGAAAATTTTCCTTCACACCGCGTCCTCGGAGAGGAGTCCGGCTGGTCAAACGGCGGCTCAAACGACTTGCCGGAGGAAGGAGACATTGTTTGGATTCTTGATCCGATCGACGGCACCACCAATTTTTCAAAGGGTAATATTTTTCATTGTATTTCGGTAGCTTGCGGTAAAATGGTGAACGGAAAATTTGAATGTGAACGGGCAGCCGTTTATCAGCCGGCGACTCAGGACCTCTACACTGCCGGTCGTCTTCAGGGGGCATTCATCAACGGGCAGCCCATGCGTGTAAACGCGGGGCAGGAAGCCAGACGCTGGAGTGTGGCAACGGGATTCAGCTCAAACAAAGGCGACAGTCTGCATGGCGTCATCCGCTGTATCGAAGAGTTTCAGAATAAAATTCTGGGAGTTCGGATCAACGGGGCCGCAGCACTTGATCTCGCCCTGACGGCCCGCGGAATTTTCAATGGCTTTTTTGAATCAAGACTTTCCGCATGGGATATGGCTGCAGGCGATTTGCTCATCCGCGAGGCCGGCGGGATAACCCTGAATTATCAGGGCCGGCCTTTCGATGTTCTGAGTGACAAACACATCGTGGCCGGCCCTGCCCATGTTGTCTCGTTCATGCTGGAAACACTCACGCGACTGAAGTCTGAACTCAAAAATACTTCTTGGCCATGACTTCAAGACTCATCGGCTTTATTTTGCTTGCCTGTCCGGCCTGCCCGAATTGAACCATTCTTTCGGCAACAACCTTTTGCATGGCCGCGCGGGCGGGTGCCATATACTTGCGCAGGTCAAATTCGGAAGGGTTCTCTGTGAAGACTTTCCGGATTGCGGTGGTCATCGCCAGCCGGTTGTCGGTATCGACGTTGATTTTGCGGACACCGTTACGGATCCCTTCCTGAATTTCAGAAACAGGAACGCCCCAAGTTGTTTTCATTTCACCGCCGTACTTGCGGAATTCTTCCTGCAAATCCTGCGGCACAGAACTTGAACCGTGCATGACAAGGTGCGTATTCGGACATTTTTTGTGGATGGCTTTGATACGTTCAATGTTCAGTATGCCGCCGTCCGGTTTGCGTGTGAATTTGTAAGCACCGTGACTCGTACCGATGGCGATTGCCAGCGCGTCAACTTTGGTTTCCTGTACAAACCGTGCCGCTTCGTCGGGGTCGGTGAGAAGCTGATCGTGCGACAGTGTTCCTTCAAACCCGTGTCCGTCTTCCTTTTCTCCCATGCCTGTTTCAAGTGACCCCAGACAACCGAGCTCTCCCTCGACGCTGACTCCCATGGCATGCGCGCAACGGACCACATCACGTGTGATTTTTACATTGTAGTCGTAACTTGCAGGCGATTTGCCGTCTTCCATCAGGGACCCGTCCATCATCACGCTCGTGAAGCCGTTTCTGATGGCCGAAAGGCAAGTTGTCATTGAATTTCCATGGTCCTGATGAACGCATACCGGAATGTCGGGATAGAGTTCCACGGCTGCAAACATCAGGTGGCGCAGAAAAGTGTCGTTGGTATATGAGCGGGCACCGCGGCTGGCTTGAATAATCACGGGGCTGTCGGTTTCCTTGGCAGCCTCCATGATGGCCTGAATTTGCTCAAGGTTGTTTACGTTGAAAGCAGCGATTCCGTAGGTATTTTCGGCTGCGTGATCAAGGAGTTGACGCAGAGATATCAGAGCCATTCGAGCCTCCGTGGTCGATTCGGGTCAAAATGAGTGCAGGTCTCATAGCATTGTCTGCGACGGACTGGCAAAATCGTGGTTTCGCAATCTGGAGCATGTATATGACTGTTGGTTCAAAAAATGCCGATCAAATTCGCAAATTTAAACTGAGCGAGCCTCAGGAAACGTACAGCTGCCCTATATTCAGAGTGGAAGCGCGCGAGGCGACCAGTCTTGACGGGGCCTTGACCCGACCGATGTACACCATCCGCTGCGCGCAGTGGGTCAATGTTATTCCCGTGACTGCCGACGGCCATGTTGTCCTCATCGAGCAGCATCGTTTTGGCACCGATACAATTACGCTTGAAACACCCGGCGGAGCAGTCGATCCGGATGAGCGGGATTTGACCCTCGCAGCTCTGAGGGAGCTTGAAGAGGAAACCGGCCTGACAAGTCAACGTCTGCTTGCTCTGCCGGGGTTCGCACCCAATCCGGCCATTCAGGGAAACCGGATCACATATTTTCTTGCTTTTGACTGCCAGCCTCTGGCTGTCCCGCGGGACCATCATGATCCGTTCGAGGTGATTCGGATCCGCATGGTTCCCGTTGAAGAGGCACTCGTGATGGCGCGTTCGGGGCAAATTCAACACGCGCTCGCAGCGCTTGCTCTCTTGGTGGCCGAACCCTACCTCAAGGGTCGCACGCGTGCGTGATTCATTTTGCTGACGATTGCATGGAAGCTTCGAGCGAGTCGGCAATGTCACCTATGGACAAGCGTTGTCCGACAAGCAGAGTTTCAATCCCAAGCTGATGGGCCGGAAGATCGTAAAACGGATCGTTGCCGATCATCACCGTCGACTCCGGACTTCCGCCGATTTTCCTGAGAGTCTCTTCAAAGAATGCACTGTGCGGTTTGGTGGATTTCATCACATCCCACGACGTGACCAGATCGAAATCGTGCAAATAAAGTTCCGAGGCTTTGAGCCGGAGTTCTATTTCACGTCGGCCAAAGATTGCGTTCGTCGCGAGTGTGACGTGCCTGCCCGTGGCGTGCAGGAGATCAAGCAGTCTTCTGGCATTCGGTTCTTTGTGAAGAAAAAGACAGATGAACGGGTAATCCGAATCGAAGAATCTTCCCGCGAATCTTTCGAGTTTCTGGCGGGTCACATTAAGTTCGCCGGCGAGTGTCTCAAAAAATGCGTCTTCGTTGTTTGCAAACTGATGGGGGGCAAGGACGGTTTGAATTGTTTTGGTCACGGCTCGGTAAAGATCCGAGTAGGAGCCCAGAGCTTTGAGTCTGAGAAGCACAAAAATTGCAAACAGATTATGGAAAAGCGCTCCCGGCTGCCCGATAAGAGTGCCGTCCATGTCGATCAGGACGTGGGATTTGCCAATCCACCATTCGGGAGCCAGACTGACTCTGCTTCTGATGTTGCGCAATTGCGCAACCGTCTGAGACGCGCGTTTGCGCTCATTTCTTTTGCTGCCCGTTGCCATGTCGTTTTTCCTTACGCAGGTCTCCAGCGTCTCACAAACGACAGTCACTCAACAACGGAAGCGTGTGCTGTCTGACAATCAGCAAGCAAGATTTACCGGCGTTCCAGCTTTGCATGTCCCGACGGTGCAGTAAATCTCTTCAATTAATTTTTGCTCCAAAAGATTTGTAGGAGCCAAATTATACAGACTGAGAATGTTTTCACATTCATGCCCCGACAACCGGCCGGCTCTCTGGAGCCCCTTAATCAGGAAATAAAGGCTCTGGATTGAAGAGTGCTCGCCCATGCAGGTCTGCATCTTTTCTATACCCGCCTTAATGTTTCCCTGCGCAAGAATAAGGTAGCCATGAAGAACAGCAGTATCCGCCGGCACTTTTTGATTGCCGTCGTAAATGTCCAGCGCCGCTTCGAGCAGACTTTGGGCTTTTCTGAAATTGGTTCCGTGAAGTGCAAGTTTCAGGGCCTCGAGTTCAAAAAGCTTTGACCTGACTTGCTTGTCTTCAATTCCGGCTTTGATGGCAATATCGAGCCATTCGTCCACAAGCGGCCACTCAAGAGCCTGACTGTACATTCTTGCAATGCAGACGGCCAGCCGCGAGAAAGTCCAATCGCCGGATTTTGACTGCAGAAGCATCAGCGTTTGCTGGGCAGCAAGCCGCGGGTCGTAGCTTGCACCGACCTTGGTAAAGAATTCGATGACGTTCTCATTTTTGTCATTCATCGTGAACAGAATTTTGCCGAGCACGTAGGCGTATTCACTGAGTCCAGCCTGCAACGCCTTGCGTCCGTGTTCAATCAGCAGCGCGAGAGTTTCATCGCTCGCTGCGCCGTTGGCCGTGCTTCCGATCTGGCTTTCCAATAGCGTGAGTGCACTTTCGCCGAACGTCGGGTCGTTGGCCTTTATTGCCGCCGGAACCGACAAACGCAATGCCACGACAAGGTACTGCGTGCTCCACGGATTGGTCTTGAGCGATCTGTCGATTTCCTGTTTGGCTTCGTCGACTTCTCCGACAGCAAGCAGCGCGCTTGCCCGCACCCAGTGAAGTTCACTGCGCTGCTGCGTGGTCAGTCCGTGAATTTCGTTTGTCTTTCGCGCAATTTCCTGAGCGGAAAAGAACTCTTTGTTTCTGATGAGAAAGTTCAGATACCTGAGGACCGAATCAACATTGAGCGAATCAAGTTCGTACATCATCGAAAAATGATGTTTGGCACGATCTGTTATCCCGAGCCGTGAGAGCATTTCACTCATATAAAAGTGAATTTCGGCATCGTCATTCGTGTCCTGCAGAGCCTCCTGCATGAGTTGCAGGGCAACAGCAGCCTGATTCTTGGAAAGCGCGTCCCTGATCCGATTCTTTCGTTCCATGTAAGGCCGGATGGACACAGACGACAGCGTCAGTTCGCAGAGCAACTGACAAAAGCGAATCTCGGAATTTCCGGAGTGATTCAAATACGTGGTTTTGAGGCATTCCTTCAGAGAAAGCGAGGCATAGTGAGCAACGCAGTGCGCCGCTGTTTTGCTCGCGAGATCAAGCGGCGTGTCCTTGGCAATGAGCACGGAGTAAAAACAAAGCCGAGCCAGATTCGGCAGCCCGTATTCCTCCGCAATTTGTCCGATGAAAGCAATCTGAGCCGGACTTTTCGGTGATTTCTTGCATGCAATTGCAATGTTTTCAGCCTCTCTCCGGCATGCGTCGGCAGCCGCGGAATTGGAGTCCAGTTTATAGGCATTCATTGCGCCGAGCAGGCAAAGTATTTCGATTTCGGGCGGAACTTCCCCGCGCTGACGCTGCATCCAGTCTGCAAGAGTTCTCAGGGCCGCGATGGCGTGGTTGCTTTCCTGTTTTTCAAGGAAATAACGGTAGAGTTGAATATGCGTTTCATACGTTCCGTGTACGAGATATTTGTCGAGTTTTTCAAATTTGTCTGCGTAGTCCGGACTGCTTTCGGGCAGGGCTCCGATTTGCTGAAGCTCTGCCATTGTTGCCAGAACTGCCAGCGATTCCGGATTCAGCTGGAACGCGCGTGTCCACGCATCAACTGCTTCCTGAAGATGACCGGTAAGTTCCAATGCGCAGCCCAGCACAAACCACGCCCACGAGCTCTTTGGTTGAACGTCGCGAAGTCTCAGAGCGGCGGACAGCAATGGATGCTGAGGATGTTCACTGCCTCTGGGCTGTTCTGTCTGACGCAATTCAGTCATGCGCTGCCGCTCGCCGGTGAGTTCGTCGTCAGCCGAAGCGTCGGGTAAGGTCGGAATTGCCGAGGGTACTATGTCGTCCGGAACAATCGGAGATCGTTCGACGCGCCAGCTGCGGGCTGTCGACAGTGCCGAAGGAGGCCTGCTCGACTCCCAGCGGGCGAGAAGTTGTCTGGTCGCTTCATCCGGATGCGGTTGTTTTTTCTTCGACTGTCCTTCGTTGACTGCATCGAGTGCAACGACATCTCTTGCCGGAGCCGACGAACGCAGGTTTTCAAAATCGTCTTCCTTCGAGAAAGACGGATCGTCGGACATGAGTTCTTCATGGCGAATCTGGCTCAGGAGGCAGGCCGCTTCGAGAATTAAATGATCAGGATTCAAAGCTTTCAGTCGCTTGTATTCTTCGACAAGCTCACTCAACGCTTCCGTCCTGCACGCAACTTCGATTCTGCGAAAGTGAATTTCAGCATCGTTGAGGTAAAGACCCGCCAGCTGTGCCAGCTGTCTGCCCGCAGTCTCGAAGTCCTGCACAAAAATAAGTTTGTTGACTTCTGCAAACAGAGTCGCCCGATATGATGTTCTTGCTGAATGCCGGCGATAACGAGCCAACCTTTTCCTGCGGTTCAGAGCATTTTTTTGAAAATTGCTCCATGTACCGTTTTGCTGTCTGGGCTTCGTCCTTGAGCGACCTGACACCATGAGAAATCTCCATAGCTATACACCCGTTCCATGGATCGATATCGGCATGATTTTTGGGAACTGAAGTTTAAAACTTTGGAGATGTCTTTATTTTTCGATAACAAGTTTGAAAATATACCGGCAAAACGGCGAGTTGTCGGCTAGTGAGTGAAGCCGGGACCGGTCATGAAATAGACGATGACAAATGCGATTACAAAAATGGATAATAAAACAAGAAATTCCTTTTTCATCCCGAAAATCAAATTTTGCTTTTGCTTGCCGTGAAGAAGTTCTTCGAGTTCTTTCGGAGCCCCTGAGGCCGGCGGTGCATCAAAATGATGAAGACTGTTTGCTGATGCCCGAATGGATGCTGTTGATACCGCAGGTTCACTCTTCACTGCCGCTTCGATTTTACTTGCCGGAGCAGCTGGCGGAGCGGCTTTATTCACTGCCGGAGGTTCATTTTTTTTTACGGAACTAGGGTCAGCGGCTTCAGGCGGCTCTGCGTTGGCCTTAGCTGCAGGCGGCGCGGGCGGAACTGATGCCTGAGCTGCCGCAGCTGGCGGAGGCGGCGGTGGTTTTACAGCGGCCTGCGCCGGTGGAGGTGGAGGTGCTGATGCCTGAGCTGCCGCAGCTGGCGGAGGCGGCGGTGGTTTTACAGCGGCCTGCGCCGGTGGAGGTG